>NZ_JONL01000006.1 GCF_000711735.1 Maridesulfovibrio frigidus DSM 17176 | reverse complement strand
TTCGCATCTTCTATTGTCTCGTGAAGATTCTTTTTTACTTGAACGTTATTTATTTTTTCTAAGTCAGGGACTTGCTTAAATACAGTTGCATTCTCAGGTAGGTTTTTTAGTGCATCATAAAATTTTGTTTTATCTACAATACACTCCGGTGTGGATAAGACACTTGGGGCATGGATAATTGAAAATATGCCATGGGATATCGAACTATTCGCTAAATCTTTGCGCTTTCTTTCAACCCAAGCTTGAAGATTTATTTCTATTTCATCTAAATTGTATTCTGGAAAATAGAACCATTCAGAATCCCATATATGGTTCTCGTTTATTGAAGAGGGAAGAGCTACCGTTGCACAAAAACGTATAAAAAAACCAGTTAAGCAATTGTTCATGACGATTCGAGACAGAATGTCGTCTTCTGGTTGATCTTTATACTTAAGTAAAACGGGAAGCTGAGCGAAGATTTTTTTGTCTTCTGGCAAAGATTTTATGACATCCAAGAAGGTCTTTATTTGTTCATTTTTGTATTGAAAAATAAGATTTTCAGCAGGGATTATTTCTAACAATCCTGCATTTATTTTCCAAGAATCTTTTAAAGTGATGTTTATCATTTGTCCTCCAATCTTTTGATTTCAACTTTTTCCTGATCCATGCCTGTACCGGCGACTAGAATTGCTTTTTCAAAGATCTCATCCACGATCATGGCGTTGCCTTTGACCCTGTAATTAACGATTGCTTCCTCGCCAGCTTTCTCAACAAGCAGGACAGGAATTTCAGTTTGTGTGGATGTTCTGGGGAGCTGAATGAAGGTTCTGATCCCGTCATTGTAGACTCGCATTGGCTTCCAGCCTGCATCATCCCCTGTGATGGCGTATCCAAAATCAAGAGCAGAAATGTCTGTTGGTTTTCCTTCAATTTCCGTGGTTTCCCATGACTCTTTGCGGCGTTTTTTCTTGAGGCTGGCCTTGAGGATTTTCTCCTGATCTTCAGGGTAGATAAACGCGACATATGGGGTGTAACCCTTGCGGCGCGATACAAGTTTGAGATGGTAAGTTCTACGGTCGGTAGTAATAACTGCGGTCGTTACAAGTCCTGCATCAAGCGGCTTAATAACGAGGTGAGTGCTTTCCCGTCCCGGAACACCCGACTGAGCGACAACAACAATCCATCTTGCTGTATCTCCGACAATGACATCATTGACGTTTTCACCGGGCTGAAGCTCTAGATCTGAAGCCATAAGCGGTGTGCATATGATGGTCGGCAGAGTGGCTCCGAAAACATAAACAACCTTGCCATTGCTCTGCATTATGGGGTTGATTTTTCTGTTCATCCATTCGTTGGAAAGCTTTAATGCCTTCCACTCTTTAGTGTTCAGACGAACTTTCGTTTTGCTGATGTAGTCTGGAACGGGCTGGTTAATTGCCACTTCTCTCAGCTCTTTGCGATTCCCTCCTGTATTGTTCGCAGGAGTAGGACTGTGCTTTGCAAAAACTTTGTTCATCAGTCCTTGTGGTTCTGCTTCTGGTGCTGCCGAGACAGAGTTACAAGTCAGTAAAACAAGGCAGAATGATATGAAAATAATTCGGTTCATTATGGCTCCTATTGCTCAAGAAGTTTTGCCCAGGACAATTCAGTGATATAAACACCGGCAGGATTCCTGATAATTTGGCTGTCTGTTGTTGGGGAAGAAATGCGGACCTTCAAAGTTGCTTCATACTTGGTGCTGGACATGGCCACACCGGAATGGTTGCGGATTGTTTCCAGCCATTCGATGCGCCAGCTTTCACTGCTGACAGGAAGAGGAATTCCTTTAATATCGACTTCAACGAGAATCTTCTGACCTCGTTCATAAGGATTGTTTGCTTCGTACCAACTGCGTGTTGCACCGCGAGCAGCCCCGGTCACAAATGAGGACATTTTAGTGACCATCTTTTTCTGAAGGCCAATGTCCGCAGTGACTGAACGCCAATTAATAATGAGATTTGCAATTTCAGCTTGAATGATCCTGTCGGACACATTGACTGCCTGATCTGCACGTCTAACCGCAACAGAGTGGCCGAGTTTGTCTACTTCAACCACATAGGGAATGACTTTGTTCTGTGTGATCTGAATGATGTTTCCAGTCAGGCAAAGAACAGTAATGACGATGAGTCCTAGAGCGGCAGACCTCCACTGGTTGCGGCTTTTTATATAGCAGCCGTACCGCTCAAACCATTCTTCTTTGGCGGAGATATAGGGTGATTCTGCGTTGTTATCTGACATGCTGAAACTCCAAGGTTAAGGATCGTTTGCTTAGGAAATTACTCTTTTGGATCATCCGATGCCTGTCCCATCTTGAATGTTTCATGTTGTGTTTTTACGCTGCTACGGACTCCGCTTGTTTTGGTCGGGGACAGGTTGTCTCTCATGGCATTGACTCCTGTGGATGCCATATGACCGAGTTTTCCAAATCCACTCATTCCAGCAGAGTCCGCGAAAGAGCTTGCCTCGCGAACGGCATCAACTCCACGTTTTGCATCCACAGCACCTCCTGCCATTCCTCGCATACCTTGAGTTGCGGCCATGACTCCGGTGCTAACTGCCGAGACAGAAGATGTGAGGTAGCTTCCAGATGAAGCTAAAGGTCCGTTGATGAGGCCGGAAATTATGTCGGGAATAGACATGGATAAGGCTAGGATCACAATTGAAGCACCAAGCACGACTAGAACACGGTCAAAACTTGCGCCGGTGTTTCTGAACTCAGTGATAAAATCGATGCTGAGAGCCAGCAGGAGTTGCATTACAAATAGTTTTACGGAGACTGAAAAAGCATATTTAATGAAATTTATTGCGTAATCTTTGGTGATCTTTGAACCACTGAATCCGAGTAAGATAATTCCCGCATTCAAGATGATGTACGCTTCACATTTTACTAAAATAACTTGAGCGGCGATTAGTGAGAAAGTTATGCAAATTGCTATGGCAATAATGATTATGCCAAGTGATTTGGCAACGTTTACAGTTAGACTATCCAGAAGCGTTTCAAATATCTGAACTCCTGCTAGAAAAATGCTTCCTGCCGTTACTGGAGGCGCACCCAATTCTTGAGCAATGCCTGTCAGTCCTGTGATTAGCTGATTTGTCCAATCTTTATAGTAGATAACAACTGAGAGCATTAATCCTGCGTATAGTACCAGCATTATGAACTCAGCAAAGGCATCTTGAATTTCTGTACGTTTGAGGGCGATTTTTATTCCTAGAAGACAAACATCCAAAATCAATAGAAGGCGAAACAATACTAAAGCGTGTTCAGTCAAAAGTTCATCCCACTGACTTGCTTTAGAATGAAATTGAACCGCTATTTGAGACAGTATTTCAACTTCTTGAGCATGGGACGTTGTTGAAAAAGACAACAGCATCACGACTACTAGAGCAGGGGATAAGTAGAGTACAGTTTTGCCTATTTGCATGACTGACACCCCTAAAATCCGAGAGGTTCAGGACCCGCATCTTCCATGCGGATGTCCTTAAAGTTTGTATTAAAGAACTTGTCCTGATCGTGTCTCAGAATTTGTTCGTCCTTCTCAGCCTTTTCATTAATGAGAGCTGTATTTTGTGCTTGGACAGCTAAAAGAGCTCTTAAATTTCTGATTTCCTGTATCTGAATGCTGGCAAGTTGGTTTGCCGCTTCAAGGGCTTGCATACGCCCATCAGGAGAACTCAGAAGATCTTCAATTTGTGAATCAAACTCTTCGGATTCACCGAGGTCTTTCAGTTGCTGTCCTGATAGCTTAAAGGTTGCTTTTGTGGCTTCATCAACTCTTGCAGACCACTGTGACCAGTACTCCTTATATTTGGGATTTAGTTCCTCATTCGGAAGATCTGTGAGTTGTTTTGCTGAATTGAAACTTGGAAATTGCGCCTCGTAGACTCCATCTAAAACTTCAAGGTCGCCGACAGTGGTAACCAGATTTTTGGATATGTTAGCTAGTCTCTTAAAATCTCTTATTACACTGTTTTTAATGGCAAACGGCAGGCGAATAGTGTTCTTGATCATGTTGGTATATTGCTGGATATTTTGCTGTACCATCATGATTTGCTGCTGAGTCTGCATCATCTCTTCAGCATAAGTTTTATAAAGGGATTGGAGCTGTTCGATGTTTGTGGCTCGCTCTAAAATCTGCAAAAATTTATCACTACAGTTGGTGCAGGTGACTACCATTGCAGAGGCTGGAGTTGCTGTGAGCAAAAGCAAAAGAAGAATGTTCGCTATTAGTAATTTCATCTAAAATCTCCTCGTCTTTCTTCGATCCATTTTAATGGCCAGTTTTCACCATTTTTTGATGAGAGTTCTTTAATGCGTGAAAGGGATATTTTGTCAGCAGAACCCACAAAGGAGAGAGCTACAGGGCCGAGCGCAAGGTCAATTAATCTGCGTCCTTCTGGGGAAACGATGTAGTAATCTCTCTTAGGAGTAGAGGATGCTATGATTTGAATTTGGCGACCGTTTAGACCTAGGCCATTGTACAATTTGAATTGATCTTCTTGAATTGCGGACGGATTAGGCAGGAATATTTTTGTAGGACAGGATTCTACAAGAACATCTAAAATTCCAGATCTGACAGCATCAGACAAAGACTGCGTAGCAAGTACAACTGCACAGTTAGCCTTACGCAAAACTTTGAGCCATTCTCTGATTTTTTCTTTGAATACTTTGTGGCCAAGCATGATCCATGCTTCATCCAGAATTAAAAGAGCGGGTTGTCCGGTAAGAGCTTTTTCTATGCGGTGGAAAAGATAGAGAAGAACAGGAATTAAATTTTTGTCACCAAGGTTCATTATCTCATCAATTTCAAACACCATGAAATTTGATATTCCGAGATCATCCGAAGATGCATCCAGTAAGACTCCCATGGAACCTTCTCTGGTGTAATGCTTGATGGCTTCCTTTAATTCTTCATTTTGAAGGCTGTGATAAAAATCAGTCAAAGACCTTATGTTTGAAGGGTTTTCACGTATTCTGCTCATGGCGACATGGATTGCATTACGGTGAGCAGGTAGAACCGTCAGCCCCTGTAAAGTGACTAGGTTTTCAATATATTCTGTGGCCCAGCTTTGTTCTGCATCTGAATCAATGTTTTGCAGTGGAGCAAAAGCTAGAGTGGAATCTTCACCAGCTATTTCATAATGCGATCCTCCGACTCCTTTACAGAGAGGCAACATGGATTTGCCTTTATCAAAAGCAAAGACTGTGGCTTCAGGGTAGCGTCTGAATTGGGCTGCGATAATTCCGAGAAGGGTCGATTTACCTGCGCCGGTCGGACCGAAAACTAAAGTATGACCAAGATCATCCACATGAAGATTCAACCTGAATGGTGTTGAACCATCTGTTGCACAGAACATTAGAGGCGGGGATGAAGGTGGAAATTTTGGTGAAGGATTATGCTCTCTGCCAGCCCATATAGTTGCGAGGGGCAAAAGATCAGCTAGATTCATAGTGTTAATGATCGGTCTGCGAACATTAGCAGTGGAGTTGCCAGGGTGAGTTCCGAGCCACGCGTCCAATGCATTTATGGATTCGATTCGACAGGAAAAACCTCGGCTTTGAATCATGCGTCGAAGTTCTCTAGTGTTGTCCTCAAGCTCTTGAAGGTCTTCTCCAAGCAAAATTATGCATGCTGTATAAAATCCTGCACCGACAAATCCGGATTGAATCTCTTCTATGGCTTCTTCTGAATCTTCGGCCATAGAAAGAGCATCCCGATTGGCTCTGGCATTGGGATTGTTGAACATTGAATCCCAAAACTTGAAAACCTGCTGTCTCCATGTTTTTCTATATTTTTCGAGTTCCTTGAGAGATTCGAATTGATCCATGCAGATAAATCTGCTTGAAAATCTGTATTCAATGGATAGGCTTTCAAAACAAGAAAGCATTGATGGCCAGCTTTCCTGTGGCAATCCATCAATTGATATGACCTTTATAAGTTTATTCCCGATAGCTGGCTGAAGCCCTCCAATAAGGTCTTGCCCGCCGAGCAGAGCATCGAGGTACATTGGTGTGCTGGGAAGCAGAACAGTGTGGTCCTCGCCGGTTATGCACTTGTTCAGAAAGGCCAATAATGAAGAACTATTTTTGAGATTTCCATATTCATCTTCAAAGGATTCATCCTTAAGCCGGTCGAGGTACATTGAAAGTGATAGAGAATCTTCAAGCTCTCTTAGAACTGTCAGAAATTTTGTAAGTGCTTTTTCAAAAGGGGTGCTTGCGACTGCATTGGTATATGCCAACTCACTCAGCTTTTGCGCTGTGAATTCTGGCTTATAGGTGACAATTATATATGTCTCAGTGGCGTAAAAAGTTCCGGCAGACTGGAAAATTTCCCGCCGTTCATCTTCAATCATTGATGTTACTTTGTCGGGGAAAAAGCTTGAACCAGGATGAGGATATTCACGGGCCGGAGAACGTACAGCTTCTACATGAAGCATCCAACCTGATTCTAGTGCCTTAAGAGCGTTGTTAACTCTGCTGCTGACTGTTGCTAGTTCATCAGGAGTGCTTGATGCAGTGTCCTGTGATCTGAACTTCCAGCCGGCAAGTAATGAACCGTCTTTGCAGAGCAAAACACCGTTTCCGATCATTGCTGCATATGGAAGCAAATCCGGTAAACCTTTAGCCGTATTGCGGTAATCTTTAAGAGAAATCATATTTTTATCATTCCTCTTAATTACGCCACGGAGTTGCGCGAGCAGAATAATAATCCTGCTGTTTATGATGCTTCCACCAGACTTTAGACATTTGCGGATCTGACTTGGCCATTTGTCTAAGTATGAAGATGGTCACCATCCAAAAAATAAGTCCCGCTAAGGCTGATAGAAGAGTAAATCCACCTATCCCGACAAGTATCGAAATTAGAGCTGAGAACATAACAAGTTCCCGCTCTGCACCCATCACCATCGAAGGTTTGTGAAGCGACCTGTGTATAGGGACTACTCTCATAGTACCGCTCCGCTGAAACTGAACAAACCGTCTACAATTGATGAAGCGAAAGCTATGAATGCGATTCCGAATACCACTCCAAGTAACAGCCTGAATCCTCCTTGAATTTCATCTTTTTTCATTACGAAAGTTACGCCTGTGAGACCCATGGCTGCTATTGATATCCAGCGTCCTACTGGGCCGGTAATAGTTCCGACAACAGCCTCAAAAGGGCTGTCGAATTCACTGATGGAATTGGATGCAAAAACATTTTCAGGCATCAGGATTATCAAGGCCAAAGCCAGTAAACAGAGGAGGTTATTTTTCTTCACTGTAAATATACTCCAAATTGTATTTATGGTTATGAGAGTCATAGCTGGACACTGTGGCTATTTCTGAAACAATCCGGCCTGTTTTGGTGCGGCGGATGTAGATCAAAAAGTCCACAGCTGATCCGATCAGATTGGGCATAGGGGAGGTGCTTGCTTCTAGTATGAGCTGTTCAATTCGGAGCAATCCTTCAGCCGCAGAATTTGCATGAACTGTTGCAATTCCACCGGGATGTCCTGTGTTCCAAGCTTTGAGTAGATCAAGAGCTTCTCCACCTCTTACTTCCCCAACGAGTATCCGGTCCGGGCGAAGTCTCATGGTCGCCCGAACCAAGTTTTGGATGGAGGTATGATCTGAAGAGCGTAGAGAAATTGTGTTGTGTGAATGACTTTGCAATTCAGAAGTGTCTTCGAGTATGACAAGTCGGTCATATGGAGAAATTATGGAAATGGCTTTTATGATTCCATTCACTAGCGTCGTTTTTCCAGAGCCTGTGCCGCCGACAACTACGATGTTTTTTTTGCTTTCAATGGCCTCTTTGATGGAGTTCATTGCATCAAGTGTCATGACCCCACTCTGGACATAATCTTCAAGTGGAAAAACGCGGCTTGCTTTCTTACGAATAGTAAAAGAAGCAGCCTCTACAATTGGAGGGAAAATTCCTTCGAATCGACTGCCATTAAGCGGTGATGCTTTAGGAAGTTCCCCTTCAACTATAGGGTTGTCAGCGGTCACGGTTGTTTTAAGTGCGCTGGCAACCAGTGATATGATCATGGCTGTCTGAATCTCAGATATTTTGCCGACAATCTTCATTTCTTCGCCGAGCTTTTCGACCCAAAGTTTGCCGTCAGGGTTAACCATTATTTCTACAACATTTTCATCTTCAAGAGCCTCTATTATGCTCAGCCCCATATTGTGGAGCAGGTTGTTTACAAGACGATCTTTCATCATGAACCCCACACAAGAACTGAAAGAGTTGTGGTTACTGATAGAATGAGCATTATTCCGGCGAAGATACTCCACGTTTTGATTGTAGAGAGGAAGTTAGACATGACTTCTTGATGCTGGCCGATTTCAGCAATGCAGTTCTCAACGTTGGATTTGACTGCCTTGCTCAAAAGGATGTTGGTTGACTTACGAACTTCTGTTGCAAAAGCTTTCACATGCTCATTCATGTGTTCTTCGGCTTTTGCCGTCTGCTGACTCAGCATCAATTCATACTCATCCAGAAAGGCGCGATGCATAGTTACAAGCATGAGAATGGGGTCGTTCTCATCAAGTAAGGTGTTATGCTTCTCAGTAATGAGATCACGCACTTTCTGGATGGTGAGGGGGCTGTTTGTATCGGCAGTCATGGTTTTTGCCTATAAACCGCTATTAATCAGTTCAGCTCTGATTTCACGCCACATCATGTGCAGACGCTGTTTCATCATAAGCGGAGTTTCGCCTTGAATGGCTTCTTGAAATGACAGGCGGGATGAAAGAAGATTTTCTAAATCTTTCCCGAAGGTTTCTTTTTTCTTCTGCGGAAGTTTGATGAGAGCAGCAAAACGCTCAATGTTGTTTTGATAAATTTTGAATTCTTCGAAGTTTTTACCTTCGTTGCTGATTTGGCCGAAGTAGCCATTCAGCCACACGTAAATAGGGATATCTTGAAAAGCATTGAGTAATGAGTTTAGTCCGCTCAATGTATCTGGAAGAGCCTGTCCTCCGGTGATGACGCTGTGAAGGTTGATAGAATGTCCGCGCCCCTTAAGCAGGTCGAAGACTTCGTTTTCAGCAAGGTAACTGGCTAGAGGAACAAATGTGGCCGCACCGTTATCTATAACCATATGAGAATTGTCTGGAAGCTCAGCCATCATTTCTGAAAGCTTGTCAAAGCTTCTAGGATCAATGTCGTCTTCCTTCATTATATCAAGAGCAGTTACATTGAATCTCTTGTAGCCGGCGAAAGTTGCATTGACTGGATCTGTGTCTACGCAAAAGACTTCTTTTTCATCTTCAAGCAGGTGCTGGGCAAGAATACTTGCAATGAGGCTTTTACCTACGCCGCCTTTGCCCTGTAAAATCATGTGGATAGTCGCCATGTTAACTCCTGAAAATGGTTTTATTGTTTATGTGAGGTCTTTAATGTTTTCATCTGAAAGGTTTTTCTCGTGCGCAAATTTTTGGCCTTGTTCTAATTGAACAGGGCTGTTTGTATTCGCTGGAAGTGATGTGGCTGATAGAATTGGAGAAGGTTTTGAATCTTGATTTTTTTGCATGCAGGTAGAGCTGTAATGGCTCACATAGTAGCAAAATCTTTTATAGCTGAAGGTTATCTTACCTTGCTCGGCATAGTGATTGTGGATTGCTATCCGCGTATGTCCAGCGATGAGGTTTGCTTCGATATCTGCTTTAAGGGCTAAATATTGAACCCGTCCTATGCCGTGTACGGAAGGGGTTATCTTAGAGATCATGTTGTCTCTCTTTGTTTTATTAATGAAAGAAATGTATGTAGATGCTGAAATGAGGCGTTGGACGCACGAAAAGAGTGCGGCAGTTAGAGCTGTCGCAGTTGTTTGGAGTGGTCTTTTATTGACAATAGGTGGGACAGGAGTGGGACAAATCAGAGAAATGGCATAAAAAAAGGGTCTACAAACAATCCTAAAATTGTTCGTAAACCCTTGATTTAACCGTGGTACCCAGAACGAGACTTGAACTCGTACAAGCCGAAGCTCGAGGGATTTTAAGTCCCTTGCGTCTACCAATTCCGCCATCCGGGCACGGAGAAATGTATTTATACTTTGTCTGTTAACTAGTCAAGAAACAATAGCTTATTATAGCACTTTTTTTATTTCAAGGTAATTTCTGAAAAGTCTCGGGCTGATGCGTGAGAACTTGTCCATGTCTGAAACTATCTCAAGACCCGGTATGATTGCACGGGTAACGGGTATTCCTAGTTCTTTTCGCGTTAGGTCTACGTATATTGGGTAGAATTCGTTTTTTACCAGAAGATTTTCTAGCACCATTACGTCGCCATCCGCGCTGCCAGTGGAAAAGTCTGGTAGATCTTCCAGCTTGCGAACGGGTAGTCCTTCAGGACATGGCGATGTTGCAGGGCCGGGGAAGGGGTAAGGTACTTCTGTCAGGGCGGATAGTAACGCGCGCTTGCCGTCTAGGTTGCATCCACCGCCTTTATTGATATCACCTAGCCTTCCGACAGCAAAAGCACGGTAGCAGGGGACTCCTAGCTCGGAAGTCATGTCTTGGAACCATACGTGGATTCCTAAATCTTTCAGATCTCCTAAATGTTTTTGAACTTCGGCGTTATCGCTTTCGATTGTGAAACATCTTTCTTTATCAAAAGGCAAAGTTGAATCTGAATCACGCTCAAGAACTTCGAGCAGTCCGCTAAGCTGTGCTTCGGCGAAGGTGTTGCCTGAGGCAAGTCCGGTTGAACTTAGACCGCTGAATAGGTTTTGTTCATCAAGGTTGCAGAAGAGAAATACGTGCTGAACCGGGACAAGTACCAGTTCATATTCTTTGCCATTAAACCTTTCAGCTTCCATCCACCATAGAGATTGCCCTTCGTAAGGATATTCAAGAGATATTGTGGAAGGGTCTAGTGCGTTGTGATTCTTTGAGAGCTCTTCGTAACGGCCTTGGATAACTGGGGAAGGATTAGCTCTGTTGAGCACTCCTGCTTTACCTATACTACCGTATGAACTCACACGCTCAGCTACTTCCATAGCGCAGGAAACTTGAGCGTTTATTAGAGAGAATCCTCGACCGTAGCTGGTCTGGATTGCATCTAATGAGTTTGAAAATGAACCGTTGTCACTTTTTGTTTTTATTTGCCAATGTTGAAGAACTGCCGCAGGGCTTAGGCATCCTTTCTGGCGCATTTGAGGTCCAAGAAAAACTTCCATAGCTTCAAGTTGTTTCATTGCGTGAGCAGTGACCTCTGCTATTGGAGCACGTTCTTTCGCTGGTGGAAGTTTCGCTTCTTTTTCGAGTGAAGCTTTGACCGATGCGGCATCGATGGAAATTTTAGGAGGAAGTTTTTCAATGTCGTATAAGAGAGGGAGTCCTGTTTCTTCGGGGGTGGGTAGATCTGCGTGCTCTTCCATGTTTTCAGATAGAACTAATGTCCACTGGTTATGCAGAGGCTGATCTGTTAATCTATGGGAACGTAGATGCAGAGTTGGCGTAAAATTCTTCAGTTCTTGTGAATCAAATTCTTGTTCAACTTTATCTTTTAGTGACGACAGTTTAGGATGAGTCAAGCAGGCTTCATAAATTAGTGCTGCGAGAACTTTTTTATTCGGATTACCTTTTATTTCAGTGATTAATTTTTCTATTTTACGGGTGCGGTGCTTGCCGAGCATATCAAGCATGTGGCGGTGCATGAACTCGTCATACGGGTGCTCTTCCAAATGCTTTAAGACTTCGGAAAAACTTAAGTTAGGTACGGGTAGAGCTGCAAAACAGCCTGTTCCAGAAAGGGTATCCATAAGTTTAAGTTGGTAGCGCATGTATTTCCTTGATTTTGCTGGTAAACAGCATCTCATGTTGATAATTAAATATGTAACCGCTATTATGTTCGAACCGTGATGGTAGGATATTTAAGCTCGCAAGTGAAGTAGGTAAATATGGTTATAAAAGATTGTCTAAAAAGCAAAACATTTTTGCATGGTGTTATAATTTTACTGGTTGTTGGAATTATTTCCTATGCTGTTGAAAAGTATGGTGAAGGTCATATCCAAGATATTGTTCACTGGGTAGAGAGCAGTGGCAACTTAGCTCCGGTGATATTTATCCTAGTAAATATGGTTGCGCTTTGTATCGTTTTTCCGCAAACGCTGTTTACTGTTGTTGCGGGGCTGCTTTTCGGAACTTTTAAAGGAGCAGCGTTTAGCCTTATCGGTATGGGGGCAGGATCTGCAATAGCCTTTTTTCTTGGGAGATTTGTCTTTAGAAAAAGAATTTTGCGCAAATTTAGTTCAAATTCATATTTTTTGGATTTAGAAATGCTGAGCAAGGAACATCCTCTGAAGATTCTTGCTCTTAGTCGCATCGTGCCGGTGGTTCCATATTCTCTGGCAAACTACTTGTGGTCGGTGACTGGTGTGCGGTTTCTGCCTTATTTAGTTATGAGTGTTTTGTGCTTGATACCCGAGACGATATTTTTGACTGCTGGTGGGCATTTACTACAATCAGGCGTGACTAAAGGGACTGTCAGCTATGAACTCGTGGGTGTTTTAGTCGGAGCTGGAGCTGTGATATTATTACTTATTAAAGGGATCAAAAAAAGCCTTTGCAAATCAAACTAGGGCTTTAATTTGATTGTTTATTACTGCATTTCCGCGGCTAAGGAGAGTTCGCCTCTGTCAGATTGGATAATGTACAAAGGCTTCTGTGCGCTTCTTCCTACAAACGTAATATTCCCTGAAACCCCTTGGAAATTCTTGGTGGCGGATAGGTTTGCTCTAATGTTTGCAGATTTATTTCCGGTCTTTCCGGCTGCGTGAGCCAGCAGCGATATGGAGTCAAAGCCAAGTGCTGAATATCCTGTTAGCGGTTTTGTTCCGAACATTTCAGAATAAGCTTTAACGAACAGAGTTACCAGTTTGTCCGGGCGAGTCAGGCTGGCTTGCGATGCGAAAACAATATTTCCCGGCCATGATTCAATCGGCTTTACTATGGTGACTGCATCAAAGTTGGTTCCACCAACGATGTTGTAGTTTATTTTTTTCTCTTTCATCAGACTGAGAAGTTCGGTGCTTACTTTTGTTGAAGTTAGAATTACAATTGCTTCAATTTCTTGAATTTCAGGGGGAGATGTGCGGTTTTGTGTTATGAACACTGCGCCTTCATCGATAAAATTAGTGGCACCCATCTCCTTTATTGTCGTTTTGCTGTCAGATTCAGGCAGAGGCGCAAGAGCTTCAATGGCGTTGATTATATATGATAAGTCTGAGTTTTTTGTTGTGATCTCGAGTTGCTTAAGGATTGTTCCGCCCAGTTTTTTATAATTTTGGGCAAAGCTTTCAGCCTGTCCTGCAATGGCATCACTCATACTTGATCTGATCAGGAAAATATTTTCAGCTTCAAGTGTAGCGTAGGTATATTTAGCTAAGTGTCTGCCTATTGTGCTATCAGGAACTGCCAGTGTGAAGACGTTTGGTGTTTCGGGGCCGGTTAATCCGTCTATTTCCGCTCCTGTACTTAAGAAAGGAACCTGCGCAGCTTGAAAGGCTGGCCCTGCGGTGAGTGCTGTCCCACTTGAGATGACTCCGGTGGCGGCTGAAATCCCGGTCGTACTGGTGAGCTCACTAACAGCTTTGATTATTTCGCGCGGGTCATCCGTTGGGGATTCTAGGTCAATTTGTATTTTAAGGTCATGGCTGGCATCATTGAACTTTTTAATTGCTAAAATTGCTCCATTCATGGCTTCTTGAGCTGTAAGAGCGCTTTTCCCTTTTATTTGGAAAAGCCCGCCAAGATTTAGCTCCCCAGCTGAAACTGCTGATGAGAATAAAATCAAAAAAGCAATAGTCAGTATCAGTTTTTTCATGACCCGGACCCTCTCTTGGCTCTTTTAGATTTAGTGATTGTTATCTTTCTTTTGATAGGCGCGGACTCTTTTTCTACGGCTTTAGGAGACTTAACAGCTTCAGGTTCTTTAGCTGTTTTTGAGGAAGATTCTTCTTTTAAGCTTTTCCGCTCTTCGTTTAATTTCCGGTCTTCTTCTTTGAGGCGTAGCTTTTCTTCTTTTATCTGTCTTTTCTTTTTAAATTCAAAAATAGCGTCTTTAAAATTACCTTTTTGAGCGGTTAAAGCTACTTTTCCAGCATGAACTATTTCATTTAATTTTTTAATCTCCCACATTTCAATGGGGCGAGGGTGTTTAATATAAACTGGCAATATTTCGTGATGGTGCATGTCTATGCAGAGAGGTAGCTGGCTGGTAAGTATGGATCTTTTGAAAATGCGTGAAGAATTGAAATAGCTCTCCAGAAAATTTTCAGGCTCGGGGTTGCAGGCGTCATCAAAATAGATTGCAATAATTATATCGATATTGCGCTTCACGCATTCCATAACGGGAACGGGCGAGGAAAAAGATCCATCAATTAATTTTTGCCCGTCAATATTTGCCGGAGCCATTAAAGGATAGATTGCGCTGCTGGCATAAATGGCCTGAGCCACATTCCCTTTTTCTAAAATGACAGGTTTACCCGTGGCAAGGTCCGTTGTCGTCATCAAGGTTTTGGGCTTGAGATCAGATATGTCTAGTTTTTTAAATAAAGTCTCGTAGGTTTTTCGGATAGCGTCAGTATTTAAAATACCTGATTCAGCATTAAATTTTCCCAGCCCCATGTCGGCTATGTCCATGACTGATTTGAAATTTATATCTCTGAAAAAGCGAGGGTCGACAGCTTTTGCAAAAACGTCCTGAATCTGCTTGAGATTGTACCCAGCTCCGAGAAACGCCGCTATAAGTGCTCCGCCACTGACCCCTATTACAAGGTCGATTGTAACTTTCTGTTCTTGTAAATATTCTATAAACGGCAGGGCGCAGAACGATTTAATTCCTTCAGAACCTATAATTAGTGCTATTGAAGGTCGGTCATTTGCTTTTGCAGATACTTTTTTAGGCTCTGAATTGACTGTGCTTTCCATTCTTTCTCCGTTTACTTTGGAAAAAGATAGCTTTGTTGGGGTAAAATTACAATGCTAATCAGTAAAAGAGCAGTAAAAGAGCAGTAAAGGCAACCTCTTAAAAAAAGTAGAGCGAAAGCTTATGCTGTCAGTTCTTTGTGAAAATCTTTGAATATCGGAAGGATGTTTTCAACCATGATGGCAACACCTTCATCATTCGGGTGGATACCATCCGGCTGATAGAATTCAGGATTTTCACCGATACCTTTCATTAAGCTCTCATAGATGGGGATGGAGTATTTTTGAGCAATGTCAGGAAAGATGGTGTTAAATGCAGAACTGTATGATTGGGGAGTGAAGTTCATGGGCCTGAAGCCAAGCAGGATGACTGGAATGGACGCTTCCTGAAAGGCTTCAACCATGGCGCATATATTAGCTTTTATCTGCTGAGGGTCAGCTAACTGGAAACAGTCATTAGCTCCGAACTCAATGTACGCCGCGTCGGGATTGCTTTCGATAACATCTACAAGACGTGACAGCCCGTCAGCTGAAGTGTCACCGGAAACTCCGAAATTCGAAATTTCCACATGACATCCTTCCTCGAGTAATTTCCTTTCAAGTTGGGCAGGAAAAGAACTGTAGGCTGGAAGTCCGTATCCTTCAGTCAGGCTGTCACCAAATGCGGCAATTGTTATCTGAGCCATCTTATCTCTCTTGCGTTAGTCTTCGTCGTTGCGGAGCCAGTGACGGAATTTTGATACTTCGTCCTGCCATTCTTTGGATATTCTGATCTTGATGAAATCCATATAAACGCTGTCCAATAAACTCAGACACTTTTCAATCAGGTATATTTTTTCGAGAAATTTGGAATCAGGATCATCACCTTCTTCATCTTTCATTTCAACTTTAGGCGTTTTTAGTCCGCTAAGGCCAAAATCTTCGGCTTTAATTTGAACTTGCCATTCGTTTTCGTCAATTTCCATTCTAATCTGGGCACGGTTAACCTTTTTACCGGTTTTGAGGCCCATCAGAACTTCAGTCATATCTCCGCTTGAGGAGTTAACAGTAGCTGTGTCGACGTTTTCGCCTTCTCCGCCCTGAACAGACATACGCTGTTCCATGAAAAGCAAGAACCGTTCGCCGTCATCAAGCTGAAACTGGCCGTCGCTCATTTCGCTTTTAAACCACAGCCATGTCAAAAAATCTTGGCCAAGCAGGGTGTTTTCCCTTTCTGCAAGAAGTAAGAGATCCATATAATTATCCTTTTATTTGCTATCTGGAATAACCAAAAAAAATCAAGTGCAAAGCATAGGTAGGTTTAAGATCAAACCGTATGTCTGTACGGATAGGTCGAGATCTACTTAGCAACAAAGCAGGTGATGCTTTTTAATTATTTTCTTAAGCGACGAAATATGTTGGGTCCAGTGATTCTAGTTTCTGCGCTGCGTCTTCGCCTAGCATGTTCATTGCCAAAAAGAATGGTGTCAGCGGCTCAAGAGTTAAATTGAACGTGTCTGTGAAATATTCTTCAAACATTTCCATGACCTTAGAGTTGGTGCATGTAAAATAAATCTTGTTCTCTGGTGCGTTCCATACAACATCGAACATTGCTGGAATCGGAAGGGATCTAGCGCGTAATTTTAATGTTACCTGATCTTTTAATTCACGTTTTCTGTCGCGTGAAATAAAGTTTTTACCTTCTTTTTTAGCTTCTTCAAGCTCGTGATTCAGAGCAATCTGCAGATGTTTCTTTAGCACTGCAGGCTGAATTCTGCGAGTGTCTAACCGCAGGGCGAAGGTGTAGTATTGTCCTTTTTCCGGTGGAGATACATTCCATTTATCATCGAGCATCTCATCCATATTCACCCAACCAAAAGATCTTTCTTCTGCTGTGTGATCGATATCTTTAAACGCAAATTTTAGTAAAAGGTCTGGAATCGACCTGATCAAATCGTCTTCAACTTCTTCTAAAACCCTGTAGCGGGTAAGTCCGACACTGGTGGAAAGTATAGGCAAAACTGACTCCTTAAAATATTTTGTCATGTGCGGCGCACCATCGATGGTCATGGGTAAAATCATTCTTTTCAGAAGTAAAGAGAAAGAATAACCAACTGTGTAAGTATGGCATATTTGGTGCATAATATATTACATAACAGATGTTTGTAAAATAGGTAATTTTTCAGGAGGATTTAGTCAGTTATGTAGCTGATATAAGCTAGGAGGTCTTTATGACACTCTGGACTGTTCAAACCGATGGCGATTTTATTGTAATGGGTAATCAGCGAAGAAAGAGACTTACTTCGCAGGGGTGTAACGAACCATTTAAGGGGCGATTCTGGTGTCCTCGCAAGAGATGGTTCATGAATGGTCCATGCCCATTTATCAATAAGCAGGAGTGCGGGAACTATAGGCAGATTTGCGGTTCCCTTTAAACATAGATGTGATACAAATTACGCACTTTGTTTAGTACTTACTTGATTTTGATTTTTTGAAAACCTATAGTCAGTATAGAAAAAACAAAATTAAGGAGAGTTCATGGTTCACGACGCGTATCACGCCATAGCTGACTTGTTGGATATCGAGGCAGTAAAAGTCAGAGAGATTGAAGGTCTTGCAAAATCTGAACTTTATGAAAATAAAGATGAAGATGCATACAGAGAGCTTATGCGCAAGAAGGCATTACTCCTTTCATCTCTTGCTGATCAGGTGAATGAGGCTGTTCAAGTTCTTGAAGTGAAAGACAAGACTTTCGTCATGGACCGGATTGATAGGTTTGCCCTTTCTGCCTCGCAGTCTCTTCAGATAAACAGTGTTTTTTTTATGTCGGCTCTTTTGTACTCTGAAGAATACAAAGAAGGGGATAAAAATGACCTTGAATTATTTGCTGAAAGTGTTCGCAGTATGAAATTGCAGAACTAGTTATTTTGGCTGTGCGCCTAGCATAATTAAGTTTTATTGGAATAAGAACTGCTGTTATTTTTTACATATAATTGTTGTGATTAGTAAAACAGTAGTATATTAATCTTAACTTGATTAAGTTGAGGCAAACGATGAAGTTGGTTTGTCTGTTTTTTGACGTTTAAAAAGGTGTATTAATGCTGTCTACCGAGCTTAATAAAAATTCAGTTACTGACAATGCCGCAGATGTGAGCAGGGAATTAAAAATTCTGCTTGCTGAAGATTGTGAAAACAATGTGTTGCTGATTCAGTTATATTTAAAAAAATTTCCGTACTCTATTGATGTTGCTGAGAATGGCGGGGAAGCTTTTGAATTATACCAAAAGAACCGTTATGATCTTGTATTGATGGATATCGAGATGCCGTTTACCGATGGGTATCAAGCCACCACCAGTATTCGTCAGTATGAAAAAGATAATGGTTTAGAAAAAACACCTATTATAGCTGTTACTGCCCATGCTCTAAGCGAAAACAGGGACAAGGCTTATGATGTCGGGTGTGATTTTTTTATGACCAAACCAGTCAGAAAAGCTGATCTCATCAGCGCTGTTCAGAAATATGCATAAATAACCCTCATTCTGGGTTGTCGATCTTTTCTTTTTATCACTCATTAGTAACGTTATTTTTTACACACTACGTTGATAGGTGCGCCTTTTAGAAAGGCTGCCACGTTTTCTACTGTGGTTTTTGTAAGCCTGTTACGGGCCTCAAGGGTTGCCCATGCAATGTGCGGCGTTATGACTGTGTTTGGAGCTTTCAGTAAAGGATTATTGGGCAGTATTGGCTCTACTTCAACGACATCAAGCGCCGCTCCTCCTATCGTTCCGTTATGAAGAGATTCTGCAAGGTCCTGCTCATTAATAAGCTGTCCGCGAGCTGTATTGATAAGAATGGCGTTTTTTTTCATGGTACTAAGAATGGCGCTGTTTACAAAATGTTCATTGTCTGCGGTGAGCGGGCAGTGAAGTGATATAACGTCAGATTCCACGAAGAGTTCATCTAATTCCACAAACTTGAAAGGTGAGTAGGAAGGTGGTGTTTTCGGGCGCGGAGCGTAAGCTAATATTTCCATTCCAAATGCATTTGCGAGGGCTGCGACCTTGCTTCCTATGCCCCCAAATCCAACTATTCCCATTTTCTTGCCTTGCAATTCAAATAATGGAGCCTTCCAGAAGCAGAAGTCTTTCTGGGTGGACCATTCTCCGTTCTTAACGGCTGAGTCGTGCAAGCTGATATTGTTTGAAAAGTGTAAAAGCAGCGCGATAACATGTTGAGCCACAGAAGGGGGCGAGTAGCCCGGAACATTTGAGACTATAATTCCTTGTTCTGCCGCTGCGTCTAAATCTATGGTGTTATAGCCGGTGGCCAGAACTGAGATAAATTTAAGTTTTGGTAAGGATTGAATTATTTCTTTGGGAAATAGCACCTTATTGGTAAATATTATGTCAGCATCAATGCAACGTTCGATTATTTTTGATGCAATGGTGCGGTCGAATACGGTCAGGTCGCCAAGCTTAGCGAGTTCAGACCAAGGATTGTCTCCGGGGTTAACTGTGTACCCGTCCAGAATTACCATGTTCATAAGTATCCCTTTTGATTGATATTTAGCTAAGTTTTAGTAATTGTTATATAGTATGGCGTACAATATTAATGAGATGGGGAGCTGGACGAAGGATGTCTGCAGTTTATAACTTGATCTTTTTAGAAGGATCTTTCGCCGAAGGTCGCTTCGTTACTTTTTCCGCAGTTTTAAGAATTTCTTTGTCGTCTTGAGCATGTTTAGCCCCTGAGTGAGCGGCCTTGATAGACCTTTTCTGAGCAGCAACAACTATCTTGCTGATGATTTTATCTTGATCCTTATCAAGCTCAATGAACTCACATCCAACCAAGCTGCCTTTTCGTCTTACAACTTTCATCTTAATATTTTTGAGCACAGGTTTTCCGGACCAAAGCATTACGGATTCTATTATTTCCCCAACTGGAAAATCTTTCGAGGATTTGAACCCGACTCCGTTGGCACTTATATCTGTGATTTTACATTTGACTCTAGGCGATTTACAGACGACTTGCATGTTGTCCACGTCAATTCTAAAAGCGTTTCGCATGCTTGGTGTTCCTGCCTTTTGAGTGAAGGACACATCAAAAGAGTCAGCCTTTTTTCTGCCAAGCATTCTGTCGAGTTTACTTTTCAATCGGTCAAGCAGACCTTCATTGTTTTCTTCTTTCCCCATATGTTCCTCTAATGGTGAAGTTCTGTATAATTCGACTATATCATGTTTCAAACGAAAAATTCAATGATCATTAAGGTGTTTTTCTATACATGAATTTTATATGTATGTTAAAATTTGTCAATGGTATTGCTTAAACTAACTCTTGACATTATTGCAAATAGACGTGATGAATATCTAACATTTTTTGGAAATAAATTGGGTTTAATTATTTGGAGGTACAGTAAGATGATTGGTGAACTACTTAGCAATGTGGGACATAGCAGTACAGCTGGTTTCGTTGGTGTTTCTCTGATTTTTGTATATTTCGCTTGGATTCTCTACATGGCTTTTTACAGAATCGAGCAAGGTAAAAACGAAAGTCACCATTAAGAAAAATTTCGGATAAAGCCTTTGGCTTTTCCATTTTTTATAAAAAAAGGCGCGAATTTCGCGCCTTTTTTTATTTTAAATTTTTGCTGATTATGGATAGATTGTTTAGAGTTATATCTAATTGCACCTCGAGTATGTAGGCTAGGTCTTTAAGTTTTTGATCACGTGTTTTTACAATTATATCATGAACGAAAGTTTTCCTGCGCAGAAAATCGTTTGTTGCGTATCTACATTTTTCCTTAAGCATCGCAGCTTCTTTGCTTTCAAATCTTTTTTCTCTTTTAACAACATTTGCAACGGAATAGAGCGAGTTCAGCCCATGAACCTGCATCCGGCTTGTTTTGCATAAATTTGCTAGATCTTGCAATGCGAACACTCTGTCTGGTTGTGATGCCGATCCTGCTATTTTGTCTAAGTTCTGTCCTATTTTCTTAAGTGCAGACTCTACTTCCGAAAGCTTTCCAAAAGTCTTAGGGATAATGCTCTCGCTGCAAAATGCGGGAGAAGCAAAGCTCATGATTAATGCAAATATCATTATGATGAAAGTATTACGCATTGTTTTGCTCCATTGCTTCTTCGTAGACTTCCATCAGATATTTACCGTAATCATTTTTCAGCATATCTGACGCCATGTCTTTCAGTTGTTCAGCTCTGATGTATCCCATTTTAAAGGAGATTTCTTCTAGGCAGGCTAAGAGGAATCCTTGTCTTTCCTGAATTGCTTCAACATAAGCCGCTGCTCTAAGCAGTGATGCATGTGTTCCCATATCCAGCCACGCGTATCCGCGCCCAAGAAGTTCAACATTCAGTGATCCGCGTTTCAGATATTCTTTGTTAACATCTGTTATCTCTAGTTCTCCGCGATGGGAGGGGGTAATGTTTTTGGCTATTTCAATTACTGAATTGTCGTAAAAATATAGACCCGTTACAGCAAATTTTGATTTTGGTTCTTCAGGTTTTTCTTCAATACTGATTACGGATTGATCCTTATCGAATTCAACAACACCATATCTTCTTGGATCCTTAACTGCGTAGGCGAAGACTGTTCCGCCACTTTTAAGTTTAGCTGCCTGTTGTAAAATATGTGGCAGGTCATGACCATAAAAGACGTTATCTCCAAGTATCAGGCTGACGCTGTCTTTCCCAATAAATTCTTCACCGATAATGAATGCTTGAGCTAATCCTTCGGGTTTTGGTTGGACTTTGTATTGAATGTTGATACCAAGTCTGGAACCGTCACCTAACAAATCTTCAAATCTATGTAGATCTTCGGGGGTGGAAATGATGAGAATATCTTTTATTCCCGACATCATATGAATAGATAGCGGGTAGTAAATCATGGGCTTGTCATAAACAGGCAGGAGTTGTTTACTGACTACTCGCGTCAGAGGATACAGTCTGGTTCCGGAACCACCTGCTAGAATAATACCTTTCATAATGTTGTAAGCCTCCTGTATATTTAACTCGTAATATAATTTATTTAGCAATATTTTCTTGAAGTGTCTGCTTCAATAGCTTTAAATAACGCATTTCAATTAAGATTTGCAACTAAGGAGATTTTTTTACTATGCGTGGCCCCTTAATTTCTCTGCCAACCGTAATGGTTCTTGGTGTTATTTTTTTCGTCGTCATATTCTTTTTGTTTATATTTGTACAGGTTGGACTGATTACGACCGCCTTTGGAAAGTTGGGACTTACAGCGGGGCAGGGGTTTGCTTTGCTAATTGCTACCTTGCTTGGAAGTGGGGTCAACATTCCTGTGTTTCGCTCTGAAAGGTTAGTTCCTGATGTGCTTGTCAGGAAGTTCAGAGTTTTAAACCCTCAGGTGCATCCGGAAAATACCCATGAAGGAAAGTCCCTTGTTAATCAGGTTGTGGCAGTAAATATAGGTGGGTGCGTGATTCCAACTTTGCTGTCGATGACTCTTCTTGCTAAATACGGCTATAATATTTCTATTTTACTTTGTATCGTAATCGTGATTGCCGCAACGTATGCACTGGCGAAACCCATTCCCGGTGTAGGAATTGGTATACCTGTTCTTATTCCTCCCATTATTACAGCTCTTGCAGCTTTAATTTTTGTTCCGGGCGAGATAGCTCCTATCGCTGCTTATGTTGCAGGTAGTCTTGGGACTTTAATAGGAGCTGATATTTTGCACTTGGCTACTCCTGCAACTCGAAAAGTGCTTGATGCTCCAGTTGTTTCTATCGGCGGGGCAGGAACCTTTGACGGTATTTTTATAACAGGTATTTTAGCAGTCTTGTTAGCCTAAAAAACAGCAATTTTAAGGAGTATAGATATGATAAAATGCGATTTCTCTTTCGCAGGATCGGTTCGTGTAGGTGGAAGGATATACCTCGGAGGTTCAGATGTTTTTCCAGAAGGGTGTCCTTATATAAAGGTGTCCTTAGAAGCTTCTAAACTTAGAGCCGGAATGAAACTCAGTAGCGAAGGGACCGAACTTTTGCGAATTGTATCTGGTTCTTGGGCCGATCAGGTTCCAGGCGCAAAAACTTGGGTTGCTGAAGTTTTGGAACCATTGCCTAATTCTGGAAGTTTAGATTTAAAAACTGAGAGAGTTGGTTTTTCCGTTGCTTATGTCACATTGAGTGATAAGGGAGCCCGTGGAGAAAGAGAAGACACTGGTGGTCCTTTGGTTGGCCAGATTGTCAGCGATACTATGGCAGTTTCTATTGTGCACGGTTTTCTAATTCCAGATGAATATGGCGATCTGAAGTCTCTATTGATGAATCTTGCCTACACCAGTAAGTTTGATATTATTATTACTACTGGCGGGACAGGAGTCGGGCCTCGCGATGTTTCTCCTGAAGCAACTCTAGCTGTTATTGAAAAACGTCTGCCTGGTTTTGAGCGGGCCATAACTACAGCTGGACTTGAAAAAACACCGCATTCCATGATTTCAAGGGGAATTGCCGGAACTCTTGGCGAGAGTATCATTATTAATGTTCCCGGTAGTCCTAAGGCCGTAAAAGAGAGCTTAGAGGCCGTCCTTCCAGCTTTAAAGCACGCTGTTGAAAAGCTTCAGGGCGACTTATCTGACTGCGCAAAAATACGAAGTGTTTAATTACAAAATGTTGCTTGATTACCTTGGCAGGAACATCTATAAAGATCATGATTTTGTTTTTGGTATTTTAACTATAAAAACTCGCATCGTTCAGGATGGCTAGAATGAAACGCAATATTTCTCTTTTGTTTACATTATTATTTATGCTTGTTGCAACTTCGCAAGTCTTTGCTCAGCAGTTACCTGGTGAAGAAAAAACAGGTGAAGCTCAGGCGCCAGTATCTATGGAAGAGGCGACAATGCAGGTTCCGCAAGCTGTCTCCGATGAGGAGAAAGCTGCAGATAGAACACTGACTCTGGAAGATTGCGTTAATTTGGGGATTAAACAGAATCCGACTATTATTGCAGCCCGCCAACAGCTCATGGCTTCTGCAAGCAGTGTTGAGTCGCAGCGCGGTCAGTTTGGTGCTGGAATGAATTTGAAATATGGTTACACTCATAATGGCGAGCAGCCTAGAACCGGTGACACCGCTTATGGGTATCAGGATCAGTGGGGACTTGGCATCAACGTGAGTCAGCCAGTTTTTATGGGTTTTGAGTTACTTTCTAAATTTCAGAAGACCAAACTTCAAAGAGAACAAAGTGACGCAAGTCTTTATAATGCCGAATTAATTTTGATCAGAGAAGTTCAGACAGCCTTTCTTACTTTGCTTCAGGGACGTATGGAAGTGAAGAGTAAGCAGGACTCAGTTGCCAGACTGGAATCACAGCTTGGAGTTATTCAGGCTTTTTATCAGGTAGGACTCAGACCTAAAGTAGATGTCTTGCAGGCTGAAGTTGAGCTTGCTACTTCTCAGCAGGATCTCCTTAAAGCTAAAAACGTGGTTGCCTCAAAGGTTGCAAGACTTAATACCTTACTAAACCTTCCACTTGAAGAAAATGTTAACTATTCAGGTGAACTGACTTACTTACCTTTTTCAATGACTCTAGATCAGTGCATCCTCAAGGCGGACAAAGATCGTCCGGATCTGCGTATTGCCCAGAAGGCGATTAAAATATCTGAAGAAGATGTGACTATCTCCGAAAGTTCCTTTTATCCTAAACTCACCGCCGACTTTGATTATGCTAGCACTGGTGATGATCCTTCCGTAAGTAAGAACAAATATAATTACAAGAACCGTCCTGACTCCTGGAGTGTTGGAGCTAACGTAGATTGGGATTTCTTCAACTGGGGAGAAACATACTACGATGTGAAGAGAGCTAACGAGAATGTTGGCAAAATTCAAGCTGAGTACGACAACACCAAGCTCGAAGCTTCTTACGAAATTAAAAATGAGCTTCTAAATCTTCAGGCAGCAGCCGACAGAATTGGCGTTGGCCGCAAGTCTGTTGAAGCTGGGCGTGAGGGTTACAGAATGGCTATGGCTCGTTATCAAGCACAGGTCAGCACAAACAACGAAGTTTTGAATGCTCAGTCCAGACTGAGTGACAGTGAAGCTCAACTAATTCAGGCGTTGTCTGACTATCAAGTTGCTCTCGCAAGACTATTCGTTGCCATGGGAACTAAAAACCCTTCACTTAAAACAAGCTAGTAGAAACTCTCGATAATTATTAAGCCGGCTTCCTTTAAGGAATCCGGCTTTTTTATTGTGGAGCAGGGTTATTTGATTTATATTCGTAGGTAATGTGAACACGGGGGAATTATGTTCGGATCGAAAAGAGCTAACGGCAGTAATAGTGTGAATCGTAAAGCTCCTAAGCCGGGTATGCATTGCAAGGAATGCGGCGGAGATATCTTTTCGCGCCGGGGTTGAGCTGGCGTTTATTTACGCTGCGGGTCTTGCAGCAAAATATACAGAGTTGCCGATTATGCGGAGTTCATTGATGATGACTTCGAAGAAGAAATGTCCAACGTGTCAATGAATCGACTATAATGAGGGATTATGATTTTAAAGCTTAAAAGACTGGCTGTACTTTCTGCTCTATGTTTTTCATTTATTATTTGTAGCGCGGTATTCTGCGCAGCAAATTCTGCGGAATGGAACCCTTTGAAGGATAGGCTCGTCAAAGACGGGTTTAGCCGAGAGTATGTGAATAAGGTCTTTTCTGCTGAATCGATGAAGTATGATTCTGGTATAATGTCCCGAAAAATGCGGGTTTTGCTTCATCGTAAATTTGAGCCACAAGCTAAAAAAGTAGCTCGTGAAAAAGAATTTGATGAAAGGTATGTCGGAGTTATTCCGCTTGCTGGAGCCTATTCGTACCTTCGCGAAAACTTTGATATTCTCGTTGCAATTGATAAAAAATACGGAGTGTCTCCTTCTATTTTAGTGTCACTTCTTCTGGTTGAAACAAAGCTTGGGCGCACGCTGGGTAAAGCTCCTGCTTTTTTGAATTTGGCAAACATGGCGGCAAGCACAGATCCCATGACTTTTTTTGATGATCTTGGGCATAGCGATTTAAAGGACGAAGATCTTAAGTGGCTTAAGAAGAGAACAAAACAGAAGGCAGACTGGGCTTACAAAGAAATGGTTGCCCTTTTAAAATTTTCAGCAGCGAACTCCATCAATCCGGCAGAAATACCCGGTTCACCTTATGGTGCATTTGGAATATGTCAGTTCATGCCAACCACTGCACTAAGTTATGCTGTGGACGGAAATTCAGATGGGCGTATTGATTTATTCAGCACAGATGATGCTTTGGATAGTATGGCTAATTTTTTGAAAAAGCATGGCTGGAAAGAATCACTGAGCAAAAAGAAGAAACTTAAAGTCATCTACCGCTATAATCACTCGATGGTGTACGCTAGAACTATTTATGAAGTAGCCAAAGAGCTGGATAGCATTCGCTCTACATTCGGCCCTGAGTAACATTGCCTGACATGTAGCTTCAACGGGATTTTATAGAGCAGAATTATTTCCTGCTGTCTGACCGAAGATTATAAAATATGAAGGTTTATCTGTTCATAATAATTAATCCTGAGCTATTAAGATCTTTTAGAAAGCACTCCCTGATACAACGTGATAGTGCGTTTTAGAAAGTCTGCCCCAGAAAGTTGTGACATGGTTTTAGCATGTTCCTTTAACAATTTTTCTCGCATTTCTTGATTTTCTATTATCTCGGTAAGCTTATTAGCCATCCCCTCAATATCTTCTGGCTCGACTAATGCTTCGTCAGGAAGCAGGTCCGGCATGACCCCTACTGAAGTAGAAATCAGTGGTCTTTGGCAGGCCATTATCTCGAGAGCAGCTCTGGCAATAGTTTCAGACCAAAGCGAGGCTATTACACCTATATCAATGGCTGAAATACAAGCTGATACGTCTTCGCATTTACCACTTATCGCAGTGATGTCGTCCATGTTGTTCTTCTGAATCCATGAATCGACCTCATGTCTGCTGGTGGCGGTAGGAAAGCCCATCAGAAAAAGTCTTATATTGTCAGTCTTGAATTCATTTCTAATTTTGGAGACAGCTTCGATTAGTTCATGCTGCCCTTTTACCCTGTCAAAGCGACCCAGCAGTCCAATGACTGTGTGGTTATCGTTGAATCCGAACCTTTTGCGAACTTCTTCGCGTCCACTAGCATTGTATTTAAACGTATCCGTATCCACACCGCCATGGATGAGCCAAAGGCTATTTTCAGCCAGTTCCATCTTTTTAAGAAAGTGTTCAGCCATGCGCTTATTTGTTACCACTACAGCGTCGGCAATGTTGGAATGCAAGTAACGGTTGAAGATGTCATTACGTGGGAGCCGTTGATCTCCTCTAGTTCTCACCAGCTTAAAACCAAGGCGCATTTTTCTGAGTATTCCCCACCAGAAAAAAGCTTCTCCCCGGTGGCAGTTTACGACATCAGGCTTATGCTTGCGAACGAGGGAAAAAACTTTCGCACATGCTTTTACCAGTTTTACTGGTTGCGTTGAGTTCAAATCTATTGCTTCAACGTTAAGACCCATTTCGAGAGCTTTTTCTTCAGTTTCTGTGTCAGGCACAGTTATGACAAGGACTTCGTGCCCAGCATCTTGCAGTAATTTACTGAGATATAGGGCATACCATGAGGTTGCATTGAACCAGCGGACATTTATGACTTGAAAAATTTTCATGAAGGTAAATGGTAATCCGTATACTAAAGAGTGAAGTTAAAAAGGCCGATATACAAGATAATAGCTAGATTTATTAGAGCGTAACGCATAAAAGCAGCGGATACCGCATGTTTATGTTCTCTGTCGCTAACATGTACACTTTACGGTTTGAATTATAAAGATTTTTTTAATAAAGGCTATTTGAATGAGTAATGATGAATTAAAAGAAGTTCCTGAAGTCTCCATTATTATACCTACTTATAATAGATCTGAGATGCTTTGTAGTGCTTTAGGTTCTGCTCTTGCCCAGACTTATACTGATTTTGAATGTATAATAGTTAACGATGGCTCTACTGATGATACCGATCTTGAGCTGGCAAAATTTTCAGATGAACGTATCAGGATTCTGCATCAGGAGAATAAAGGCGTATCCTCGGCCCGCAATTTAGCAATAAGAGAATCTTGTGGTAAGTATATAGCTTTATTGGATTCGGACGATGAGTGGTTACCGGAAAAGCTTGAGCTGCAACTTTCATTCATGAAAGCTGAATCCCTAGATGTATGTCAAACCAATGAGACATGGTTTCGCAATGGTAAACAGGTTAAGCAGAGTAAGAAGTATCGCAAGCCTTCAGGTATGTTTTTTGAGCAATCTCTTGAAACGTGTTTGATTAGTCCGTCTTGTACAATATTTAATCGAAAATTTTGGGATAGCGTCGGCCCTTTTGATGAGAATATGCCCGCATGCGAAGATTATGATCTTTGGATTAGATCCGGATTTAAATTCCCGGTAGGCCTTCTTGAAGATAGGCTGACGATTAAGCACGGAGGGCGGCCGGATCAACTTACTAATCGCGTGGCAAGCTTTGATTTATACAGGATTTATTCTATTATAAAATTGCTGAACAGCAAAGAGCTTGGTTCTGATGAGCTTGAACTTGCAAAAAATGAATTGCAGCGAAAAGTCGGTTATTTTTTGGGCGGTTGTATAAAGCGTGGAAAAGTTGAGCAGGCTGAAAGGGTGGAAAGCGTTGTGGAAAAGGTTTTGAAAGGTCAGTGTGTGACCGCGACAGATGTTCTTGCCGGACAAAAAATATTTAGAGGCTGATTTTTTTTAAATGAGGGCCGCCTGTTGCTTTTCAGCTAGGCAGCCCCTTTAGGTTCTTGTTTAGGCCATGATTTCTTTTTTAGCGAACGCTTCAGTTTTAACTCTGTCCAGCAATGATGCAAGGCAAGCTTTTACATTTTCACGAATGTCTCCGGCAACAATGAGAAAAAGGACATCATCACCGGGTTTGAATGTTCCTTCATTAGCTTCGGCAACAATTTTATAAATACCCGGATGCTTTTCATGTTCAGCGCGTAGTCGCTCAATTATTTCATGATCAGCTTTGATTTCGATTCCGGAAACTTCTTCGCGAGATCCACGGGACCAGCCGCGAACGACTCCGTTGTGAATCAGAATCATTCCGACATTATTTGCGAACTCGGGGTCCTGTTTTAATTCTGAAATTCTTTTTGAAATGTCCATAATGTCTCCGTTAAGTAAGGAGTTATAGTTTTGTATCAGATCACCAGCTTATTCGAAAACCTTCCCGTTGTCAGCCATTCTCGTATGGTTAATCGCGGTTATGGCCTTTGGTTGGTTTGGGAAGGGCGTCTTGATGACTCCGTAACCCGCAGTTTGACTGACTTCGGTGGAATGCTCATGAGCTCTGGTGACAATCAAGCTTACTGGTTCTTTTTCAGCGATGATGTTTTCAGGGTGGTCGCACGTCTTCAGATTTGGTCTAAACTTAATCCTATGGCTGTGTTTGTGCAGTTGATGCCTGCGACCTTGCTTGTTGATTATAATTTGAATCTTTCACTGAATGTTGCAGATGAATTTACAACTCAAGAGACAGCTCTGCCGTCTGAATTTGAAGTATTAATTCATCCTCAGTTAAGTCCGGATGTTAAGGCTATTACTGGGTTAAACTTACAAGACGAAAGATTGGCAAGCGGTCTGTCTAGATCGGGCTGGCTCACTTTGGCTCCTGATCAGGGATTAGGGTACGAATCCCTTCAAAGTTGGTATTTTGTATTAATTCCAGTCGGGTCTCCTTCGGATAAAGACTTTATTAAAGGATGGCGGGCCTTTTTTTCCGAAGTTCAAATTTTATTACAACGACTTGGAATCCAATATATTACCTCCGAAGAGCGGTTAATTCTTCCGCTTAAGTCACTTTCTATACTCAGGACATTTTTAAAAGACCTTCTGGTTTTAATAGGAAAAGTTAGAAATCTGGAAGGAGATGAGGTCACATATTGGCCGACAGTGATGGCTCTTGTTCCTCAGCAGGGGATGGGTTTTAATGATGATATTATACGGAAAGTCAGTTTGGATTGGGACAAGCTTACACCGGATTGCCCTCATTTAAGATATCGCGATGCTTTTCTTTTAGGTAAGGAGTTTATCGTTAATGAGGTCAGGTTTGGAAGTGAGCAGGAAAATTTGGATGGGTGGTGTCATGTCAGTCTGAGTAAAGGGGTCGAAGAAAGTGGCTCTGAATCGATGGAAGTTACGATTTCCCGTAGAGTTTCCATCGGTGAGAATGATGATTGTTTCTACTGCGGTATGAAAAACCACGTTCCATCTGAGTGTCCAAGCAAAACTTTGAAGGGGTTTGATGCTAAGGCTTGGAAACAGCTTGCGGCAATAGACAGCGACAAGTTTAGTGAAGGATTTAATAATATTGATATAGAAATGCAGGGCAAGACCGACGTTGTCGCTGAGTTTACAAAATTTTTGCAGGGCAAAAGTGGGTATGAAAATATAGTCACTAATGCGTTATTTAATATCAATGCAATTTCCCAGCTTAGAGTCCTTTACTTGGTTTGGAGATGTCGGGGTAAAGAGTGGCCAAATGGGATTAAAGATATTGGTCCAGAGGAAGGCGAAATTATTTGGTCTGCTTTTGAGTCTCTATCTCGTGGTGATATAAATGATGCAGATATTTTGATAAAGAACGCTATGATACGTTTTAGTCGAAGCTATCAGCCTCGGGCATTGATGGGTTTTATTCACCTTGAGCTAAATGAACTGGATCAAGCTGCTTTTTATTGGCAGGAAGCCGAGAGGCTGAGCTTTTCCCCATTGCAACAGGCTTATTTTATTTATCTGCAAGGTCGGTTACAAGAAGTCTCCGGTGAATTCGGAGATGCTTCTAATTTGTATAAAAGAGCTTTCGGGGTTTGTCCTAATTGGCTTGAACCGCAGTATCGGCGAGCGATATGTATGGTGAAAATGGGCTTTTCAGAACAGTCTATTGGTTATTTTGAGAATATTATCTTAAAAGATCCATATTATTTTAATAGGATTGCGATAGATCCTGAGCTAGATCGCGGTAGGTTAATTGTTCTTCAGGCTCTTGGCAGCTTATGGGATAGCGCTGAGAGTGAAGCAAAAAACGTTGCTGCCGGCATGGATACTCTTTCTACAGATATTTCTCAGTGGTTTGAAGAGGGGCATGAGTTTGCTGCTGACGCAGATAAGTTTATGGAGAGAATGGGGCGTCTTGCCAAAATTAATAATTATGTTGCATATATACATCTTATTAAAGGCGTCAGTAAGATAACCGAGGAAATTGAAAAGAGAGTTGAGCACGAGATTAAAGTCATTAATAAACGGATAGAATTTTTTAGAGAACAGCTCAAAGAGATAAGGGGAGAAGCCTCATGGTTTCCATTTCCAAAATTACTTACTGAGTTTAATTCTGACTTCAATTACTGTGCTTCCAAAATTTACTGGATTAAAACTTCTCAACTCAATGTTGCTGAAACTTTTAGAAAATCACAAAAATATCTCCTAGGTATCGAGGATCGGCTTAAGAAATTGAAGAGCAGGCTTGTAACATTGCGTGTTGTAAGAGATTCTACCCTTTTTGTGATGCTTCTCGGTAGGAACTTCATATGGCTTGAAGTTATTTTTCTCGGGCTGGCTTTGCTTTGTATTCCGCTCCTCATTTACTATTCAACTCATGTTCAGTCGAATTTCCTTATTGATATTATTGTTAAACAGAAGTGGGAATTTCAGAAAGGGCTTATCCTTATCTTAAGTATTTTAGCATTAGCAATATCCGCTTTTAAGGCCGCAGTTTCTTTTGAAAAGAAGAAACGAGAACTTTTTGCTCGGGGTGAAGAGGGGGAAGGGGACTAGTTGGTATAATTGGTGCAACCCTACTGTTGAATTAATATTTTTTTGACAGAAGGAATAACCATGACCAATGTGAACGATAATATCGCAACGGTAATGAAAATGCTTGGCAACACCCCTGGAATCGGCTCTATGGCGGGCTCTATGCCGGGGCAGAGTGGTGCTACCCCGAACCTGGACGCCTTGAAAAACAAGGCCGGTTCTTTTGACATGGAAATGGCAATGGCTACCCGTATGTTTTCTGGTGGCGGGGACGACGAACAGTATTCTGCTCAGGGGATGGATATGGGGGCTATGAACAATGCCCTTATGCTTGAAGCGCTTACAGCCCTTAACTCAGTTAAAGGGTTACATAAAAGCGGATTCGGTCAGCGGAATCCTTTTGCTATTAATGCGTACAAATCTCCAATTACTCCTCCAAATTTTGGAACTGTCAATAAAGCGACTTCTCCAAATGTTATGGGGGATCTTTCAGCTAAATTTGAGTCCGGTTCAAAAGGGGTCTCCGCTATCGGGTATGATCGCGTGGGCGGAACGTCTTATGGAAAATATCAAATTGCATCAAATACCGGAACCATGGACAAATTTTTGTCTTTCTTAAAGGATAAGGCTCCTGATATTGCAGAAAAATTGCAGCAGTCCGGTCCAGCTAATACAGGTTCTAAGAATGGCAAAATGCCCGACGAGTGGCGTAAAATAGCCGCAAGTGACCCTGTTGCATTTGAAAAACTGCAACATGATTTTATACAGGGGAGTCATTATGATCCCGCTGCTAAAAAGATTTTAGCTAAGACTGGGATAGATATTAATAAGCTGCCTGCGCCGCTTCGCGAGGTGCTATGGAGTACTTCCGTTCAGCATGGCGCAACGGGTGCATCAAATCTAATTTCCCGTGCTATTGAGAATCTATCGTCTCAGGCGCAGGAAAAAGGCTTCCCTGCTGATCTTGTTAAAGAAATTTATGGTGAACGTAAGGGGCAGTTTGGCTCATCGACTGGAGCTGTGCAGGATAGTGTCGCCAACAGGCTAACTAAAGAACAGAATATGGTTCTTTCAATGCTTGGCGATTCCGCTATGTCAAAGACAGCGTAAGATATTTAATCGTGGGTAATATTTCAACTAAGATTGCAATAGCGTAGAGTTCTGATGCGACTTTAGCGATACTTAGGGAAAATTATTTCTTTGCGAGTGATTCTTCTAGGGATGGATCTATCTCTACGTGCAAAGTTTTACTTACGTTGTCGACTAGTACCTGTCCTGGTGCTCCGCCTTTTATTTTGCGAACATCCTTCACAAGCGCGCACATCACTTCTGCTTTTGAATCGTTGCACTTGTAACTTTTCAGAGCTGCGAGCGTTGCGGCTTCTTCAAATGTTTTTTCGGGGACTTCCTGTCCTGGATGATCTCTTTTTAAAATTACATGAGACCCCGGTCCGCCCTCAACGTGGAACCAGTAATCAAATACCGACGATACTTTACCCAGTATGTCGTGATTCGCTTTGCTGTTTTTCCCTCTGATTATGAGAAATCCGTCAGATGAAACAAATAAGGCAACTGCGATATTCTTATATTTTGTAGGAATAGCGATATTTTTTTTCTGTTTATCTTTGCTGGATGGAGGGAGTAGGTTCTGGTTAAGGAAAACGTCTTGTTCATCTTCCACTTCTTTGCGTCTGCGCTCCATATGCTTTAGCCCTCTCGAGGCTTTAGCTGCAAACTTGAATATGCGGGTCATGTTCTCCATAGGAGTCAGGAGCGGATCAAGTGCGACAACAATTTCACCTTGTTCAGGATGATTTACGGTTATTTTCTCTAGAGCTCTAAGAGGTTTGATGCGATACATTTCCGCTTGTAAGGCTTCCGCATCAATCTTTCTTTTTAAGAGATCTCGTAACCTGTCTTCTTCTTGTTCAATTCGATTCATTACCCGCTTAAATTTCTTTTTGCCGGACTTTAGTGCGCTTTTATCTTCGGAATTTTCCAGCTTTTCCATGGTTGGAAATAAAACCTTTTCTCCATAGAGAGATGAGGCCTCGATGGCAGAACCTATCTTTTGCTGGGCGGAGCCCTTTAGCGGCCAAACGCGCGGAGGAGCGAATTCATCTTTGATATCTGTTGAGATATAAAATGAATTAAACGTACCACTTTCAAGATTGTTCAATAATGTTTGCGCTTCTGGCGGAGAGAGTCTGTCCATGGCTTTACGAAGTGGAGGAGATATCTGTGGGAATTCCTTCCAGATTTCGGGTGTGTCTTTTATTTCAGCATAAGAGGGCCAGAGGACTGGCGCACCGAAGTCTTCTGGAAGTTCATGGATTAAAGATACCCCTTTTTTCAAATCAAACAGGAGGAATTTGTACCGACCGGGCTCGCGTCCTGGAGAAATTGTGAACGCTACCCGCAAGTTTACCCAGTCGTGGTGTGCTTCAAAAATTCTGCGGCCGGAAAGTCTTTTTCGAAGCCACATAACGTTAGCAGGGGGATTTGCCGGATTAAGTGGTTTTACTCGTGAAAGAAAAAAAAGGCCCACCGATTTGGCGGGCCTGAATAGTAAAAACTCTTTTCCGCCCGTTGATTGGAGCGAAAAAGTCCACACTCCATCAGCAGGAGAAAATATTTTCTCCACCCTTCGTCCATTGAGATTAATCTCAAGTTCCTGTGCAAGGGCCCTGAAAAAGTGTGCGTCCATTAAGGGTCGTCCGGCGAATTAGTCTCCGCGGTTTTGTTCTTCTTCTTCCTGCTTGCTTTTGCATGCGATGCAAAGAGTAGTAACAGGACGCGCTTTGAGCCTAGCCGCAGAGATGTCATCTCCGCATGATAAGCACAAACCATATTCGCCATCATCAATGCGCTTGATAGCCTTTTGAATCTTTTTGATAAGCTTACGTTCTCTATCCCTTAGTCTAAGGGTAAAGGCTCTGTCAGATTCGGCTGTCGCACGGTCTGCAGGGTCGGCGTAAGTTTCACCGGATTCATTCATGTCCTCAATTGTTTCCCGACCTTTAACTAAGATATCATCGAGCATCTTATTCAAAGTCTCGCGAAAAAAACCTAATTCTTGCTGGTCCATATTAGTAACCTCCCATTTGGAGAAGGTGAATTTACGTAATTACCTAGACAACTTCACTAAAAAATTTAGAGATGAAAGGTCTTATCCTAAAGACGGTGTGAAAGTAAAGTGAAACCGAACCTAAAGATTAAGATGTTAGTTATTAAAAAAATATAAATAATTAAAAATGTAAAACAGTTGACAAAAGATCTGGGCTGACCTAGAAACTTTTCTCGGCTGGTGAAGCTGAATCTTTGAAAAACAAATTTTGGATCTGGGTCATGAAGTACTTCTGCTTAACTGCAAGTATCTCGTAACTTAGAGAAAATTGAAAAATATGAAAAAAGGTGTTGACAGGTTTTGACCTTCGGGTTACTTTCTGTTTCGCTTTTCGTGAGCGGGAATAACTCAGCGGTAGAGTGTAACCTTGCCAAGGTTGAAGTCGCGAGTTCAAATCTCGTTTCCCGCTCCATTTTTTTCTTATTTAAGGCGACATAGCCAAGTGGTAAGGCAGAGGTCTGCAAAACCTCCATTCTCCGGTTCAAATCCGGATGTCGCCTCCATTTTGCGGGAATAACTCAGCGGTAGAGTGTAACCTTGCCAAGGTTGAAGTCGCGAGTTCAAATCTCGTTTCCCGCTCCATGAGAGCTCAGGGTCGATCAGTAATGATCGACCCTTTTCTTTTGCTCTTTTCCTGTCTGCTACTATCCTCTTTTTTATAACAACTGCAGGCAAGGTGTTGACCGCATGGTTGTTAATGATTATTCATTTTTCGCATGGAGAATATTTATTCCTACCAAAATGGTCTGAAATTAAGACTTCCTTTTTGGGTAAACATAATATCGAATCGAACTTTCAGAGGAGGAAATCCTTGATGAATATAGCCTTAAAAGACGATGTTACCTTTGATGAGCTTCTTGCGGCAGCCCGGAATAAATTCGGTGCAATCAAATTTGAATCAGTTAAAATCGGCGGTGTTGAGCTTGAGATTGCTCAGGTTGTAGATATGCCCGCATATTTGGACCGTCTAGTAGATAAAGCTAGAGGTGGCAAAAAAGTAGATCTGCCTTTGTGGGCTAAAATATGGCCTTCTTGCCTTGTTCTAGGGATGTTTATCCTAAAATTTAAGCCTATCGATAACGCCTCTTTTATTGAGCTTGGAGCGGGCGGTGGCGTCTGTGGTCTTCTCGCAGCGAGCAGAGGGTATAACGTTATTTTGTCTGATTTTGATGATGATGCATTGTTATTCAGTCGTCTTAACGCCGTTCGTAATAATCTTGATGGCAATGTCTCAGTTCGCAAGGTAGATTTCTGTGATACAGATCTTGATGACACTTACAATTATATAATAGGTTGCGAGCTTCTCTATCAAGAGAGTGTCCAGATTCCATTATTTAAGTTTATCAAGAAACATCTCAGTGCAGATCTGGGGTCAGAAGCTTTACTTGCAACTGATAAGAAGCGCGTTGGCAAAACATTTTTTGAACAAGCTAAGAAGGAATACCGTCTGATGAGACAGGACGTTCCTTTTGCGGGTAATAAGGATAGTGGTAAAAGTATTACTTGTCTGATTAGAATGGGAGCTCTGAACAATGATTAAGCTTAAATCGTGTCCTAAAGTTTATACTACTGATCAGGATAAGGCTGTTTCTCCGGAAGAAACCGTGGCCCGGGTTAAAGGTCTGCTCAAAGAGAAGTGTGACGGAGTGCTGGGTTGTACCAGAAAGATTGATACCGGTAGACTCGGAATTCCTGTTTTTATAAGCGAGTGCGGTCCTGCAGCTCGCGAGATTATGCCCACCCGTAAGCAGATGGGGAAAGGGGCTTCCATTGCTCAAGCCGAGGCTTCAGCATTGATGGAGCTGGTTGAAAGGTTCAGCTTTTTCAGTTTTTGGTCCAATGCCGAAAATTTCACCCTCGCGACATACAGTGAAGCAGAAGAACTTTGGCCTGGAAAAGTTATTTCGATTGAAAAAATACTTCAATCTGTAGATGAGAAGATGGACCCGGCTAAGGCGCGGGTTATATTAGACTTGGTACGTTGGCATTTTCATCCAGCACTAAATGTGCTTACCGGAGAAGCTGAGTATGTGCCGCTTGATTGGTTTAAGATTCTAAATGAATTTAATGGTTCCTCCGCTGGCAATACTCCCGAAGAGTCTGTTTTGCAGGGTGGTAGTGAACTTGTTGAACGCCATGTTTGCGCTGTTATCGACAGTGAAAGACTGGAAGTTCCTCGCATTGATCCCGCCACCTGTGAAGATGAAGTGCTTGCAAAGCTTTGCAAATGTTTCGAAGATAATGGCATTAAATACATCATAAGTGACTTTTCGCTCGGAATGCCGTTGCCAACTGTTGCAGTTACCGCATGGGATCCTTCAACATTTCCCGGTATGAGTGAGATTGTTTTCACTGCAGGAACGTCCTCTTGTCCTTCGAAGGCCGCAATTAGAGCGTTCACAGAGGTGGCTCAGCTTGCCGGAGATTTTGAAACAGGGCGTGTTTACGAGGCATCGGGGCTACCTAAGTTTACTGACCTTGATCAGGCTGAGTGGCTTACGAAAGGTAAAAGCACATCTATCAATGATCTACCGAATGTTTTAGATTCTGATATTTATGATGAACTGATTCAGTTTTCTAAAGGGCTGGATGATCAGGGTTACACTTTATATACTGTTGATACGACTCATCCCGATCTGGGCGTGTCAGCGAATTACAACTTTGTACCTGGATTCCGTTTCAGGGAGCGTACGCCTCACGCAAGCTTAGGTCTTTTTGTCGGGCGCATTCTCTCCGAGAAAGTCGCTATTGATATTGCTGGCGATGGTCTGGACGTTATCTCTGATATTTATGACGATGATTATTTTATTCCATTTTTTGAAGGAATGCTTGCGCTTCGCGGTGGTGACACCAGTAGAGCTGCTGATATGTTCAAGCTCGCTATCGAAGTGCAGCCAGCAGATGAAGAGAAGGCCTTATCTGCCTTCTACGCTGCCTATGCCTTGTCTCTTGAAGAACGTTGGGTTGAGACAATACCTTACCTTGATAGGGCCATTGAGCTCGATAACGAGGCTAAAGAGTTTTTCAACCTTCGCGGGGTCGCTAAATTTAAGGCAGGCGAGTATGCAATTGCATCTGAGGACTTCAAATCGGCCCTTGCGATTGATAATGGTTCTGCTTCAGACCTTGCCAATTTGGGATTATGTCATAAGTTTATGGGGAACACTGAAGAAGCTATTGAGTACCTCAGCACGGCTATTGAACTTGAGCCAGAGCTGGAATATGCGCGAACTCACCTTGAACAAATGCTAAATATGAAGTAATTTGTAATTTTTATGCGTATTTTTTCGGTTCATTATTGACAAGAAAGCATATTAGAGATTATCGCTTTACTAACAAAAACGCATTGCGGGTTTGTTGTTTAAAAAGTTGTGAACAGCGGATCGCTGTTTTTGGATATGGCTGATTCGGTTTTTTCCGGATCACAGATTAAGCATAATACAAATATTCCTAGGAGTATCGAAGATGGCAAACGTAGAATTCATGGGTAAAAGTTTCGAAGTTGATGAAGATGGTTTCCTTTTGAAATTTGAAGAGTGGACACCTGAATGGGTTGACTACTGTAAAGATGGCGAAGGCATCAAAGAATTGAACGAAGAGCACCAGAAAGTTCTCGACTTCTTGCAGGATTACTACAAAAAGAACGGAATCGCACCAATGGTACGTATCCTTTCTAAAGTAACTGGTTTCAAACTGAAACACATCTACGAACTATTCCCTTCCGGTCCTGGTAAAGGGGCTTGTAAGATGGCTGGTCTGCCTAAGCCTACTGGTTGCGTATAGCTCCCGGTTTTTAGCAGAATATTTAGGCGGAGCCTTAGGGTTCCGCCTTTTTTTATTTAGATTCGAGTTGCCTCAATTGTTGACTTGTTAACCGTTTCTACATAAAATTTTTGATCAAAGCAGATATTCCTTGCAAAATGTTTAAGGTAAGGGTACCAAGCTTTGTTTCCACGGTTAACAAAGACAAGGAGTAAGTAATGAAAAAAGATATCCATCCAAAACTTTATAAGGCAACAGTTCGCTGTCATTGCGGATATGAGTCTGACGTTTATTCTACATTGGGTGAAGAGGTTAGCACTGAAATTTGTTCAAGCTGCCATCCTTTTTACACAGGTAAACAGCGTTTCATCGATACAGCTGGTCGTATTGACCGCTTTAAGAAGAAATTTGGTGATTTCAAGGCTGCCGATAAAGTTAAAGGCAACTAGCTCTTTTTTTCGCGGTATTGCCGCGTCAACATGCCTCTGTCCTTTTATTGGGATAGGGGCATGTTTCTTTTTGTGCCTCTAAATAAAATTTCCGCCCTGATTGCCTTATATTTCGGGAAATCTCGCCATCTCCCCTTGTCTGATTGATTTTGCGTGATTATCCTATCTGAATCTGAAAATACTTGAATTAATCAGGGATTTTATCCCAATAGAGAGGAAGCGCTTTGAAATCATCTCTTTTGATGTCCGCCACTAAGACCGTTGGAGGTCAGGCTGTTATTGAGGGCGTTATGATGCGATCTAAGGATAAGCTTGCTATTGCGGTTCGTCGTCCAGACGGTGAAATTGTAGTAGAACTTCGTCCTTGGTTTTCCATGACTCCAGAGTTTATGAAGAAACCTTTTTTACGTGGTTTTCCAATTTTTATTGAGACCATGGTCAATGGTGTCAAAGCTCTCAACTATTCCGCTACACAGGCTCTTGATGAAGATGATGGAGAACTCACGACCTTTCACCTTGCCTTGACTATGGTCGTAGCTCTTGGTGCGGCTCTGGGGCTTTTTGTCGTTCTTCCACATTTCTTTTCAGTAGCTATGAAATGGTGGGGATATTCCGGTGGAGTTGATGCTCTCAGTTTTCATATTTGGGACGGCTTCTTTAAGATAGCAATGTTCCTCGGCTACATTGTAGCAATCTCTTTCGTTCCTGATATTAAAAGAGTTTTCCAATATCACGGGGCGGAGCATAAAGTCATTTGGGCTTATGAAGCAGGTGGTGAATTGACCACGTGTAAGATTAAGGAATTCAGTAGACTGCATCCTCGTTGCGGGACAGCCTTTTTGCTGTTCGTACTTGTTGTAAGTATCTTATTATTTACGATAATTGTTCCTCTTCTACTTTCAATATGGTCTCCTCAGACCTTTATTTATAAGCATTTATATATTGTCGGCATCAAGTTGCTTCTTATGGCTCCGGTTAGTGCCATTGCCTACGAGATGATTAAAGCGTCAGCTAAACATTCCGACAGTACTCTTTGCCGTGCTATGTGCCTTCCCGGTCTTGGCATGCAGCTTTTAACTACGCATGAACCCGATGAAGACCAGATCGAGGTTGCTTTGGCTGCTCTTAATAAAGCAACTGAAGAGGACTAAGGAGAAAGTTAATGTTTGCCAAGCTAGAAGATATAGAACGCTCATTTATGGATTTAGAGCAGGAGCTTAGTGATCCCGAAGTTTATAGCAATCAGGAACGTTTCAGAAAGGTGACTCGAGCACATTCTGATATGGGAGAGGTTGTTAGAGTTTTCAGGGAATACAAGCAGTTTGCTGCTGACCTTGCGGATAATCAGGAAATGGCGACTGACTCTGATCCTGAGATTAGAGAAATGGCCGAAATGGAAATCTCTGAGATCAAAGCCAAAATTCCAGCTCTTGAAGAGGAATTGAAGCTTTTACTCTTGCCGAAAGATCCTATGGATGAAAAAAATATCATTCTGGAGATCAGAGCCGGTACGGGCGGAGAAGAAGCAGCTTTATTTTGCGCTGATGTATTTCGCATGTATACCCGTTTTGCTGAGGGTAATGGCTGGAAAGTCGAAATTCTCAGCTCCAATCCTACTGGAACAGGTGGGTATAAAGAAATGATAGCTTCCATCAGTGGAGCTAAAATTTATAGTAAAATGAAGTATGAATCTGGAACTCATCGTGTTCAGCGTGTTCCGGCAACAGAATCTCAGGGCCGCATTCACACCTCTGCTATCACTGTGGCTATTATGCCTGAAGCAGAAGAAGTTGATGTTCAGGTTCGTACTGAAGATATTCGTGTGGACGTTTTCAGAGCATCCGGACCTGGTGGTCAGAGCGTTAATACAACTGACTCCGCTATTCGTATTACCCATATCCCTAGTGGGCTGGTTGTTATCTGTCAGGATGAGAAATCTCAGCATAAGAATAAAGCTAAGGCTATGAAAGTTCTTTGCTCCAGACTTCTTCAGCAGGAGCAGGACAAGCAGCATGAAGCGCTTGCAGAAGTGCGTCGTGAACAGGTTGGTTCTGGTGATAGGTCTGAACGTATCCGCACATATAACTTCCCGCAGGGCAGAGTTACAGATCATAGAATTAACTTAACTCTGTACAAACTTGATTCTGTCATGGAAGGCGATATGAGTGAGCTTGTTGATTCACTTATTAATCACTACCAGTCAGAGGCTTTGAAGAATCAGGCTTCGGATTAATTACATTGCTTTCTTCAGGGTCATATTTTGTCCCTGTATTTTGATATTGCAGCCCGCTTCCTTATTGGGAGCGGGCTTTTTTTATAGAGTCCAGTAGAGCCGAGTTATACTGATATGATTAAAGTCACATTAAAAGAGGTCGTTTCTGCGGCAACTCTTAAATTGAATGAAGCCGATGTTGATTCTCCTGCTTTTTCTGCACAATTACTCGCAGAAAAGGTTTTTAAGCTTGATCGCTTAAAAATGATAATGGAGATTAACAGTGCAGTTGAATCCGATGCTGTGGATGAATTTAATGCACTTGTAGAGCGCAGGGCGCAGGGTGAACCTGTGGCTTACATCCTTGGTGAAAAAGAATTTTATGGCATTAATTTTTTGGTCGGCCCGGGTGTTTTAATTCCGAGACCTGAAACTGAAGAAATCATCGAGATGGTTTTAGCTCGTTTCAATAAAGATGATAGTTTTCTTTTTGCAGATTTTGGAACAGGTTCGGGGATTCTCGCTGTAACCGTTGCAAAGTTTTTTCCCAAAGCTCGCGGGATTGCGATGGATTTGAGTTCTGCCGCTTTAAATATAGCTCGTAGGAATGCAAAGATGCATTTAGTGGATGACCGGTTGTTATTCATTCAGGCCGATTTTACTACGCCAGCTTTAGAGAATGAAGTTTTCGATCTGGTGCTGGCAAATCCTCCATACCTTAGCGATGCTGAATTGTATGAGATAAGCCCAGAGGTAGCGCATTATGAACCTGTTTCTGCTCTTGTTGGCGGAATAGGTGGCGACGAACTCATTCATGGTAGTGCTCCGCGAATTGCAGATGCTTTGAAATTTCCCGGCTGTATGTTTATGGAGATAGGTTATCTTCAACGCGAAACTGCTCTTCAGATTTTTGAATCTATTCCTTTTTTTGCGGGCAATGTTGCCGTCGTTAAAGATATTTCAAATCATGACAGGATCGTTGTCGCAGAAAAGAAATGAATGTTGTTGCATGTTTGCAAAAATACCACACTGTATGTTTGATCTTGTTGTAAAAAAACAACTACTTGCAGTTGTAAAAAATTAAACATTTATATATTTCTTTTAATATTGGGCACTTAGCAGTTATTATATTTTAGGCATAGCCTTTGCATGAAGCAAGTTAACAGGAGATTTTATGCTACAAACAACTATCCAAAAGACAGTAAGATGCAAAGGGGTCGGACTTCACAGCGGTAAGCAGGTGGAGATCGTATTAAGGCCTGCTGTTGAAGATACCGGTATACTTTTTTCGCTTCATACTGGTTCCGGAAGTTCATTTATCACTCCGAATCCAGATCTGGTCGTAGCAACCGGGCTTGCGACAACTCTAGGGAATGGCAAAGACTCTGTTTCCACTGTTGAGCATCTTCTAGCCGCTGTACGCGGAATGGATATTGATAATATTCATATCGAAGTGAGAGGCAATGAGCTTCCTATTATGGACGGCAGCGCTGGTCCTTTTGTTTATCTCCTTCGTCAGGCCGAAGTTCGCGAGCTTTCAAAGCCTCGCAAAGTCATGGCTATAACTAAATCCATCAATTTTGAGCAGGAAGGCAAGTATATCAGAGCATACCCTCACGATGGTTTTGCTGTTGATTACACAATTGAATTTGATCATCCTCAAATTGGTAGACAGAATCTTTCTCTCGAAATTACTCCTGAAGTCTTTGGCGATGATTTAGCTAAAGCCAGAACTTTCGGATTTCTTAAAGAAGTTGAATATCTTCATGCTAATGGGCTTGCACTGGGTGGATCGCTCGATAACGCAGTAGTTCTTGATGATTACGGTGTTTTGAATGAAGACGGTCTTCGTTTTGTAGATGAGTTTGTTAGGCATAAAATTTTAGATTTCATAGGTGATATGGCTGTGATGCAAATGCCTTTACAGGGGCGTTTCGAAATATTTGCTTCAGGTCACGCACTTAATAACTCATTCCTACGATACCTTTACGCGAACGCTGAGGACTATATTGAGGAGCGTGTACTTGAGCCTTCTCATGGGAAGGCAGCTCAGAAGGACGTCTCCATTTCCTTCCCGGACGCTGCTCCGGTTCCAGCTTAGATTCCAGAATAGACCTCTAAATTGTAAAGTAATTAACGGCCCGCCTTTAGGCGGGCTTTTTTTTGTCTAATATCCATATGGTTGAGCTGAAACGAGCTTGACTCGGCTTGATCCAAGAGTAAATATAATAAAGATTATTCAGCTTTATTATGTGACCGTATTTAAGTCATATTGTTAATAATTTCAAAATTTGAGCCGCATCAGTTTCGTTTTACATCGCTTAGAGCGTTTTTTAATATTAAGGAGCTTTTATGTTTCGGTCTATCAGTACTAGAATTTCGTACATGGTTGCTATCATTATAATACTTTCGACTGTGGTTACTCTTTTTTTCATCGATCACACACTTGAAAAAGATATAATGAATGCTCAGGGGCGTACGGCTAGGAACACAATACGGATGGGCCTTCTTTATCTTAAAGAAGGAAAGCAATCGATAGATGACTACCGTAAACAGGCGTATGACAATCGAAAGAGTGCTGTTAAAGATGCAATGAAAATATTTATTTCGCAGTTAGATTCTTATTACGATCTATATCAGTCTGGAATACTTACTGAAAAAGAGGCAAAAGAAGCAGCTTATAAGCTTGCCCGTACAACTCGATATTTTAATGATGACTATTTTTTCATTTATTCTGAAGGTCTTTTAGTTCTCGCGCATCCTGATAGCTCTTTAGATGGGAAAAATTTATCTAATAATAAAGATAAAAAAGGGTATGTTTATGGGCCTGAGATGAAGCGTCTCGGTACTTCTGAGAGTGGTGGATTCATGGAGATTACATGGATTCGCCTTGGATCTACCAAGCCCGTTCCTAAAATTATTTTTATGAAGCCTTTTTCGAAGTGGAATTGGATGATTGGAACCGGAATTTACGTAGATGACATTGAGGAGTCGGTAAAAGCTCAAGGAGAAAGTTTGATAAACAATATGCGAAAAGGTTTCGCGCAGATAAGATTAGCCGAAACAGGGCGATTGTTTATTTTTGACAGTGATAAAAAAGTGATAGTTGCTCCTCTTGGCGCCGGACCTGACTTTGCTGATACTATTAATTTGAATACTGGAAAAACACTATTTCACGACCTTAAAGATGTTGGCCGTCAGGGGCAGTGGAAGTTGGACTATAAGGTGAGGAGAGGGGATGGTAATGAAGTGCTGAAGCAGTCTTTTGTTCAGTTCTTTTCGCCACTTGGGTGGTACGTTGCTTCAACTGTTCCACTGCGTGAAATTGATAACCCTGTAAAGTCATTGGTTTTTAAGCAGGGAATTATTAGTTTCGTTATTTTGATTTTTGCTTTTGGTCTTATTTATTATTTTGTTCGAAAAATTTGTTTGCCAATTCAGAATGTTTCTCAGGTTGCATTCCATGTTTCTCAAGGTGATTTGAAGGAAGCTAAAAACGTTTTTCTAAATAAAATTGATCCTGATTATTTAAGGCGTATCACTTCCTTCGAGAGCTTTGAGGACAGCAATCATAAATTTGATGAAGTTGACCATCTTGTGAAGTCATTTCATACTATGCTTAACACTTTAAATTCTTTGGTCAGTCAGGTGCAGCAATCTGGTAAGATGGTCACCGGTTCCGCTTTGAAACTCGGATCGGCTATTGGTCAGCTTGAAGTCGCCGTTGAAAATCAGGCTATTGCAACTCAGGAGCTGGGGAGTACTTCTCGCGAAATTTCTGCGACTTCTACGGAACTTGCCCGCACTATGAATGAATCTACCGGAGTAGCCATTACCACCGCAGATCTAGCAAATCAAGGGCTTCTTGATCTTGGTGTTATGAGTCAAAGTATGGAAACCATGCGTGATGCGTCTGGTGGTATTTTTTCAAAACTTTCTGTCATTAATTCAAAGGCCGCCAATATCAGTTCTGTTGTAACTTCTATTTCAAAAATATCGGAGCAGATAAACTTGCTATCTTTAAATGCCGCAATTGAGGCAGAGAAAGCAGGGGAATTTGGACAGGGATTTTCGGTTGTTGCCAGGGAAATTAGAAAGCTTGCAGATCAAACGGCCATGTCGACTCTTGATATCGAAAAAATTGTGGCAGAGATGTTATCAGCTGTTTCTTCAGGAGTTATGGAAATGGATAAATTCCGTAAGCAAGTTGATACAGGGGTAAGTAATGTTGAAGTTATGGGCGATGGAATATCTGGTGTTGTCGATCAGGTTCGCTCTCTGACACCTCAGTTTGAAGCTGTGAATGAGGGAATGCAGAATCAAAGTGAAGGAGCTGAGCAAATCAGCAAAGCCATGATTCAGCTAAGTGAAACATCTATACAGACTAAAGATGCTTTGGAAGAATTCATGTCCATAACGGATCAGCTTTCAACTTCTGTGGATAGTCTGGAGGCCGAAGTCGCAGTCTTTCGTGTAGAAAACGAATCCTAATCAGTCTTCGGAATTAAGAAATTTATTAGCTGAATAGCATCCATTTATGCATTAGAAACATGTCCAGATCGCCTGTTCTAATGGGGATTTGTCGAACTTACTTACTGGGACCCAAGCAATTCTGACAGGAAGCCTCCTGCGTAGTGGGAGGGTATTCTTTCTATACCTAAATATTCAGGGAAATTGTCTTTAAATTTAGGAGCAAGCAACCTGCTTAGGTTCAGTGAATCTGTTAAAAGTTTAAAGCCACATTGCGGTTTCTTGTACATTATTTTGAAACGCATTGGTTGTGCCGCCGAAGATGGGTGATCAAATGCATAAAATAACTCAAAAAAAGAGTTATCTTGATTTTGCGAATCCTTTTTTACTTTAAGAACTATTTCCTGATTAAGGGCAAGTGGCATGAGCCATGGCAGGTAGTGAAGTGATGACCGCTTTAGGGCGCTGTTTAGTTTTGAAACGCATTCCAGTGTTTCAAAATAGAGGATTAAGCTTTTAGTGTCATCTTCAAGAACTTGTAAAAAATATGTCAACTTGTCTGTGTTTGAGACAGCATGCTGCGTGTAAGATTTATTAAGAATGCTTCGTGATTGAGCTTCAAAAGCGGCCCTTTTTGCTACGAACTCTCTAGTTATATCAGTTGGATTAATGAAACATCCACCCTGACTTAGTTCATCAGCACTTATCTCTTTTAAAATAATGTCCGGGTATAGTTGCTCAACAAGAAATATCAACGAGTCGCCCGGGTTTGGGGATGACGAAATGTTTGCCAGCAATGTCTGGTCATTTACTTCTACCCAACCTAGCTTTTGATTTTCCCATTTAAGAAGCCGCCCATGAAGGACTTCGCCTACTTTATATTTCTTTCTAAAAATATCTATGCGTGATGATCCTGAATTACTGCTGCCGTAGCTTGAGTTGCCGTATTTTGAAATCTTCATGCTATTAATCAGTTATATTGATCAAGAATAAGTTCAACTTCTTCTGTGGATAAACCTGTCGCTTTTGCTAATCGGCTTACGCTTTTACCCTCTTTATGTCCGGTGATAATGATCTGTCGTAAAAATTGGGGGGAGCGCGAAAACTCTTCAGCCTGCGCTAGAATTTTTTTAAGCTTCTTGGTTTTATTATCAAGTAATTGATCGAGATGGGCTAATTCCAGCTGTCTTTGTTCAAATGTCGAAATAATTTCACTTTCAAGCTGGGCGTTGAAATGAAGTTTGTTGATAAACTCTTCTTGCTTGGATTGAAGTTGATTCACGAGAGATTCAGATTTTCTCAGTCTTAAAAAGAAAAAGATGATTGCAATAAGCAGTACAATTTCTGTGATGGAGAAGAATATTAAGAGGAATATAGTCATTATGAATCAGCTTTTCGGCCATCCGAAGGTTTTAGTTTGATTGTGAATTATATTTTAACGTTAATTATGTTTCCGGACCATGGGGACGATTTCGGTTCTTCTTCAGACTTGGATTCTTCTTCTTTTTCTTTTCTCTTACGGGATCTGGCTTCTTGCTTGGTATTTTTTTGCTCGTCATCTTTAATTTGATGAGATCCTTCATCCTTATCTATTTTTTGGATCTGCTTTTGCGAATCTTTATTGTGCTCCTGTTCGGCAGGATTTATCACTAGAATTTGCTGCAGCTCCGATTTGCTTATTTCGGAGTTTGAAATTTTTTGGACGTTAGCCAATTGAGATATGGTTAATGGAAGGTCGACTGGGCCTGGCATAACTACCTCACAAGGTATTTTTCAAATAAAATTGTGTCGAATTGACCTGCATTTAAATATTGGTTGATAACCATAAGCAGGTCTTTTTTAAGTGTCTCTGCATTATTCTTATCGGATAAAAACTGCAAATCTTTATTTTTGAGGTAGTAGTAAACCGCATCCCGCAGTATAAGTGTTTTTCTGCCGTACTCCCCTACAATTTTTTCGTCAGTAGTTGTCATTGCAAATCTGGCTACAAGAAAGCGGATGTTTCCCTTCTCATCTTTCTGCTCAACCCAGAAAGGGTCTAGTCTTAGCAATGTAACTCCAGGTTCTTCTGGAGGTGGTGGAGGGGCTTCTATCGGAACTTCTTCGGTGATTTCTTCTACAGGGGCAATCTCTTCCGGGGCGTCGGTGAAAAGGAATAGTTTTACAATAATTACAGTCAGTAATAAAATTATAACTGCTATTCCAATGATGATGGCCTTCTTTGGAAGTGCTCTTTTCTCTTTAGGAGCCTCTTCAAGCGCTTCTAGCTCTTCCGGCTCTTCATCCGGCAGGTCATCTTCGTCATCTTCGTCTTCAAGAAATGGGGCATCGTCAAGGTCGAGATCAACCTTTTGAGTGGCCTTGCTCGGGGTATCAGGTGACTGGAGTTCCTCCTCGGAATCGTCACTGTCATCTACTGCGAGGAAGATCATGCATGTAACCCTTTGATGAAGTCTTGGCTCTTACTAGGACTTATCTAATGAATAGTAAAAAATATTCAGCGGGGATTATTAAATACCCGCTGAATATCTGGATCAGCTATTCAAAAATCTTGTTGATTTTCTGTCCGAGAGTGTCAGGTGTGAAAGGTTTAACAATGTAGTTTGAAACCTTTGCCTGAACAGCTTCAATGATGTTTTCCTGCTGTGCTTCAGCAGTAACCATCAAGAATGGAAGATCAGAAAATTCTTCGCTAGCTCTAACTTTGCGCAAAAATTCAATTCCGGTCATCTGGGGCATATTCCAGTCAGAAACGATAAATTCAATGCTATCGTCTTTGTTGAGGAGTTCCCATGCGGTTGTTCCGTCATCAGCTTCAACAATATTAGTGAATCCGATCTGACGCAAAATGTTTTTAATGATGCGGCGCATAGTCGCGAAGTCATCTACAACAAGTACTTTCATAGAGTAATCAATGGCCATTAGCTTCTCCTTAAGGTTCCGAATCGTATTTTTCTTGGTACATTTTTTTTAATTTTATCAAAGCTTGCGAGTGGAGTTGTGAAACTCTTCCTTCAGTAATTTCCATTACCTCAGAAGTTTCTTTCATATTCAATTCCTCTCCATAATAAAGAGATAATACCAGTTTTTCCCTTGGCGTCAAATTATCAATGAGATTTGCAACCTTGTCCACTGTTTCTTCAAAAACAGCGGCTTCGTATGGCTCATTATCATATTGTGCGTCACTACTGCTAGGGATATTGTCATTGAAAGCGTCTAGACTTATGCAGAATTGAGTTTGTAATGCCTCAAGACCCTGCTGAACTTCTTTCGCTGAAAAACCCGTTGCATCCTGGATTTGCTCACTTGTTGGCTTGATTCCAGTTTCGTGCTCCAAATCCCTTATGCTGCTTTCAATGGTTTTGACTTTCTGGCGAAGGCCGCGAGAAAACCAGTCCAAACGCCTTAGTTCATCGAGCATTGCTCCTTTGATCCGGCTTTCAGCATAAGTTTCAAATTTTATTTTTAGTTCAGGGCGAAATTTTCCCAGAGATTCAACAAGCCCCATACTTCCTGCACTGATGAGCTCCCCAAGTTCCACGCTTTGCGGTAATTTGGATTTCATTCTGAGTGCAATAATACGGATTTTTGGAGAATAATGCCGTACGATCGCCTCTTTATTAGAGGACGAAAAATCTTCCCAAGCAGTTTTACCGGACTCTAGTTTAAGCCACGGACTGTTCTTGGAAGAGGAGTTTTTTCCAGAAGAACTTAATATTTCCATCTAGTTCGGAGGTGGATTTCCATGTTGTAATTTTTTTTGCAGTTTCCGCGATCTTCATACATGCAGGACTCGAGGGAGCTAACTTGCACAACGGTGTCTGCTGAATAACGGCATCACGCATTTTAGGGTCACGGGGGATTACGCCCGTTAACTCAAGCGATACTCCGCTGAGAAAATGATCACATGCCATATAGAGTTTCTTAAAGACCTCTTTAGCTGTGGCCATATCAGGTGCCATGTTCACTAGAACTTTAAATCTATCCACTCCGTGGTTCAGCTTCATCACTTTAATTAACGCGTATGCATCAGTAAGGGATGTGGGCTCCGGTGTTAGTACCAGAAGTCGCTCCTGAACAGCAAGGTTGAAGTAGAGAACGTTTTCGTTGATACCAGCTCCGGTGTCAACAATTAGATAATCTATTTCATCTTCGAGGTGGTCCATTGCATCCAGTAGGTCAAGTTTTTGTCCTGTGGATAGCGAAACCATATCACTGATTCCTGATGAGGCAGGCAGAATATCAAATCCGAACTCGGTTCTATGAAGAACCTCTTTGATGCCTACCCCGTCGTGGAACAGGTGGAAAAGGTTGTACTTTGGTGCAATTCCGAGAATTACATCAACATTGGCCAGTCCTAAGTCCGCGTCCAATAATATTACCTTCTTGCCCATGCGACTGAGGTTGCATGCCAAGTTTACGGAAATATTTGTCTTGCCTACGCCTCCTTTGCCGGAGGTGACCGAAAAGACCATGGGAAGATTAGAACTCATTTACATCACCTGTATATATTTAATAACTGTTGTTTACGTTGCTAGCGAGTTTTATGCAACGAGTATCGCGCCCTAATTTGCTTAAAAACCTAATAAATTTCGAAATTTTGTTAACTAAACTGCTTTTGCAAACTCAATTTTCTCATTTTTGGGAAGCTGATGCTTAAAAATTAGTCTCCAAAAATCTTTTGCAACTGCCGATTTAAGGCTATTTCTAAGTCCGGATCCGTATGAGAGGAGAGAGACGGGAAGTCCACTTTCATGAGACATATTAACCAAAGCACCGTATGCGCAAGACTCATCAAGCTTAGTCCAGATCAGGCTCTTCAGTTTTACAGACTTATATTTTTTTAGAAACGCAGTGTATTGAGCCGGAGCGAAGTAGGGGTTCAGTACCAAATGAACAGCTAAGTCGCATGCTCCGTTCAGGCCGCAGACTCCAAGCCAAGCATCGAGTTCTGCATTTCCTGAAAGTCCGGGGAGGTCGATAAACACTTTGTCAAAATTATGGCTTTCACCCATGAGTGTTGCAAAATCTTCTCTTGTTGCGAGATCTCTGAATTCAAGTCCTGAAAGATCTGCGTAATGCCGCAGTACAAGTCTTCCTTTGCCTTGTCCTTGGTCTGCAGAAGCTACGCATATACGTGCTCCCGGATTAGCCTTCTTTTCTCTCAGGGCGAGCCTGATGATTGTAGAAGTTTTTCCTACTCCGTGCGGGCCAGCCAGAGCGTGAAATTTTTGAGGCCAGTTTTCGTTGTCGAAAGGGCAAACCGGTGCAATGGTTTCAAGGACAGGTAGAATGGCTTTTGAAGCATCCTGTCTGAGTTCGTGAAACAAACTCATAATGACTTTGCCTTCAACCCCTTCGCGCTCGAGATATTCTAGAGCAAGGCGTTGACGGGGGGCAAGCAGGTTAAGGTTCATCTGCGGCTTTAGAAGAGCCATCATGTGACCTTTAATCTGGTTCCATTCTTGGTTCCATTCGGGGATGTTATTCATAGCTTCCCCGATAACGTCATCTCTGGTGGCCTGCGGCTGGACAGGGGCTTCCTGACCTTCAACGCCGACCATGATTTCGTGGATTTTACGCCCACTTTCCTCGACTGACTTATTGCTGAGGATTACTGCACTGTCTCCGAATTCCGCTTTTATTTCGGCGAAAACGGTTGCTGTGCTGCTTCCTCTGAATGTTTTTACCCGCATATTACCAACCCTTTTTAGAACTCTACAACACCGGCTGACATGATTCGAATACTAGCAGGAATCTCAGCCTGAGATATTATAGGTATAGTAGGCAAGAACCGTACCATCAGTTGTGCTAAATGGCTTCGCATCTGGGGAGCACATAATACGACCGGCTGACCGTCAGTATTTAGTACATTATCAGCGGCGGCACTAATGGATTGAATTAACTGCTGAGCAGCCCCTGGGTCAAGTGCTAGGAACCCACCATTTTCAGAAGATCTAATGGACTCGTTAAGCTTTGTTTCAATATTAGGACCGAAGGTCAATATTGGTAAACTTCCGTCACTTGCAAGATAAGGCTTAATAATTGTTCTACTCATGTGAGAACGGACATATTCAGTTAGCTGAACAGGGTCCTGAATCGACGGTCCGTAGTCAGCCAGAGCTTCTACTACTGTCAGCATGTCACGTATAGAGACATTCTCTTTGACAAGGTTCTGAAGCACTTTCTGCACGATTCCAAGGTGAAGCACATTCGGAACGAGATCTTCAACTGCCTTAGGAGCGCGTTTCGCGAGGTTGTCCAGAAGTTCCTGAGTTTCCTGTCTTCCGAGGAATTCGCCAAGGTTACGGCGGAACACTTCAGTAAGATGTGTTGCAATAACTGTTGATGGGTCAACAACTGTGTATCCAGCAAGCATTGCCTCTTCTTTCTGGCTGTCAGGAATCCAGATGGCCGGTAGATTAAATGCCGGTTCAACTGTTTCAACACCCTTGATTCTGTGTTTCGCATCGCCTGGATCCATTGCAAGCTGATGATCAATGAGTATTTCAGATGAGGTAATAACGTTACCCTTAATGAGTACTCGGTATTCACCTGGCTTGAGCTGAAGATTATCACGCAGGTGCAGTGACGGAACAATGACACCCATATCCAGAGCAAATTGGCGACGTATAGAGCGAATGCGTGAAAGAAGGTTTCCGTTTTGTTCTTCGTCCACCAGCGGGATGAGTCCGTACCCGACTTCGAGTTCCAACTGATCCAATGGTAGTAGGGCTTGCACTTCTTCGGGACTGTCGAGAGATGGAGGTGCGTTCTTGTCCTTCTTTTCCTTGGCAACCAGAGCGTCCTTTTCAGCTTCCTCATCACGTCCGAGTGTTGAGAGAGCGAAAACAAGTCCAGATAGGAAGAGGAATGGTATTGTAGGCATTCCCGGTACTATACCGAAGATTACGAGTATTGCTGATACCAGTTTGAGAGCGCGTGAGTGGTAGGTAAGCTGACCGAGGAATTCCTCACCCATCTTAGCTTCTGCTGCTGCGCGTGAAACGATGATACCTGCTGCTGTTGAAATAATAAGTGAAGGGATTGTAGAAACGAGACCATCACCGATGGTTAGTAGTGTGTAGGTCTGAGCTGCGTCTGACCAGTGCATTCCTTTTTGAAGGACACCAATCAGAATTCCGCCGATGATGTTTACAAAAGTAATCATCATACTGGCGTTAACATCCCCCTGTACGAACTTACCGGCACCATCCATAGCACCGTAGAAATCAGCCTCACGTCTGATCAGGGTTCTTTGATCCTTGGCTTCCAGTTCGTCAATCAGGCCGGAGTTAAGATCAGCTTCAATCGCCATCTGCTTACCGGGCATAGCATCGAGAGTAAATCTAGCAGCTACTTCAGCAATACGCGTTGTACCCGCGACGATTACTTTCTTATTCAGAATGAAAAGGATGAGGAAGATAACAACACCGACGATGTAGTTACCACCGACAACAAATTCACCGAAACTCTGAATAACGCTACCAGCTGCCGATGTCCCTTCGTCTCCGTGCAGTAGAATCGCACGGGTGGTCGCAACGTTAAGAGCTAGTCGCAAAAGAGTTGTGACCAGCAATAGGGATGGAAATATCGAAAATTCTAGAGGTGACTGCATAAACATGGATGTAATGAGAATAATCAATCCAAGTGAAATGCTGACTGTGAGCATGAAGTCAATTATCATGGTGGGAAGTGGAATAAGCATGACGAATAGTATTATTACTACGCCTGCTGCAAGAAGAAGATCGCCGTGTTTGGCAAATCTATCGTAATTTATATTAACTGACTTTGATACAGCCATGATTTTGACACCCCTTTCAGGTCTTTACATTGAGGCTACTCTAGCTCCGGAAGTAGCCTGTGAGCCCTTTATCTGCGCTTGAAACTGTTAAGTTTGGCGAGGATGGCGGCTACAGCCTGGTACAATTCTTCCGGAATTACGTCACCGATCTCAACCTGTTTATACAAAGCCTGTGCCAAAGGTTTATTTTCGCGGATGGGGATGTTGTTTTCGCGAGCAACTTCTTTAATTTTTTCAGCAACTAGATTCATCCCTTTGGCTAAAATCATTGGGGCTGGAGCTTGTAAGGCGTCGTATTTGAGGGCAATAGCGTAGTGGGTCGGGTTGGTAATAACAACATCAGCATTCGGAATGTCTGACATCATTTGTTTTTGAACCAGTGCCATCATTTTCTGTTTCATCTGCATTTTAACTTGAGGGTCACCCTCAGCCTGCTTTCTTTCGTCTTTGACTTCATCTTTGGTCATCTTGAGATTTTCTTGATAATCCCAACGAGTATACACTAAATCAATTATGGCAATGACCATCATAGGGAGCATTGCGTAGGTTGCCATTTTATATCCTACTTCAAGCATATAAGTTGCAAGTCTGTGTGCATCTGAGTGAAAAAGAGGAAGAAAATTAGGCATTTCTTGCTGAATTACAATATATGGTGCAATGCCAACCACAACTGCTTGCAGGAGACTTTTAGCTAACCTGATTAGAGTTTGAACGTCTAAGAAAAGTTTTTTTATGCCAGCAAAAATGTTGAACATTTTTGCAAATTTGGGTTCAAATACTTTCGTCGACCATAGACTGCCTACTTGAAGTCTGACTGTCAGGTAAGCAACAAAAGCAATAAAAAGAAAAAGAGGAAGCAGTATTATAGCAAGCTTCTGTGAACACCAGATGAAAAGAGTATAAACGGAGTTTGGATTTAATTCGGAAAACAGTCCTTTGGTTAGGAACCAATGGAATATCTCATAAAATTGCTCATAGTAAAATTCCATGAGATATCTTAGACCTAGAACTCCAGCCAGAAGAGTCATGGTTTTACCCATTTCCTGACTTTTAGCTACACTTCCTTCGCCTCTTGATTTCTTTACCCGCTTGGGCGTCGCTTTCTCGGTTTTACTTGGATCGTCTTGCATAAGACACCTAGTTAATCGGAGGCAGATCTAGTGGGCTGGCTGCCTTAATGACGTTTAGCAAGTATGCAGGAAGTCCATGGACGAATTCAGCGATAAAGATTGATAAAATTGTGAAGACCATACTCAAGAAAAAGAATCCGACCATAATCTTAAGGGGAAATCCGAGCATGAGCACGTTCATTTGCGGCGCCATTTTACTGATCAATGCAAGCGCAAGGTCGACAACAAAAATAGACGCAATAAGCGGTGAAGCTACTTTTACGGCCAGAACAAAAAGTTGTTTCGAAATGGTCATGATTTGAGTCACTAGTGTAGCGTTTATAAATATTTCTCCCGGGGGGATGTATTTAAAACTGTCGACTAGTCCGGATATCAAATAGAGATGCCCATTGAGGCTTAGGAAAACCAGAATAGAACACATGTAGAGAAAATGGGCTGTAACAGCTTCATTTACCCCTGTCATGGGGTCTAGAACGTTGACCATAGACAAGCCCATTTGCACACCGATAAAGTTGCCGCCCGTTTGAATTGCAGAAAAAATTACGTGAACAGTGATCCCGAGAGTTAGTCCAAGAATTAATTCCCCGAGGATCATTATTGCGATGTTGTAGGCATTCGCCGGCATGAGAGCTCCATCAAATGAAACCTGCGGCCAGATGGCAATTGTCAAAACAATGGAAAGAGCTGCTTTGACCGGGTTCGGGATTGAGTTTGCTCCATAAAAAGGTAGCATAAACAGCAGTATACTTACCCTAAAAAAGGTAAGGTAGAAGCTCATAAGATCGCTTGGATTGAAGTTGAAAATATTCATGCTGTTCTCTTTTTAATGGGCAATGCAAGAAAGGACCCATTGTTTAAATCACATTATCACCAAGATTGAAATAGGGCAAAGGGTGTCAGGGTGTTATCTAAATATTTAAAGGTTGCGTGAACCAATAAAAATGCCCGTTAGGAGTATTTCCTTACGGGCATTTAGATTTAGCAATTAATTACTGGAAATTAATTCAGGATGTAACGCATAGGGCTTACGGGAACTCCGCCTAATCTCACTTCATAATGAAGGTGAGGTCCTGTTGAGCGTCCTGTGTTACCGGCGTAGCCGATAAGCTCACCGCGTGTAACTACTTGACCCTTCTTAACAGTAGGGCGTTTTAAGTGAGCATATCTAGTAGAAAGGTTAGCTCCATGGCTCATCTTAATCATACGACCATAGCCACCTTGTACTCCAGCAAATGAAATAGTTCCCTGAGCCGGTGCGTAAATGGGCGTTCCAGATGGGCAGGAAATATCAATTCCTTTATGGTATTCACGTTTGCCTGTAAAAGGAGAACTTCTCCATCCGAAAGGCGATGTCACCCAGCCTTCAAGAGGCCAAATGGATGGGGTGGAATCCAGAGCATCCTGCTTAGAACGCATAGAATGGATAATTTCCTGCTGCCTAACTTCTTCAAGTTTTGCTTCGGTGCTCAGCTGTGCAAGAAAGTCATGCATTTTGCGAACAAGCAACTCTTGTCTATAGAGAGGAAGGTAATTTTTTGAGAAGTCAGGATCTGTTGACCCACCTTTAGGGGCTACGTTTTGAACTTTTCCTTGATCCAGATTTATCATTACACGGAGTTTGGAATCAAAGTTTCTAACTCTGTCCAAGTCCTGTGAAATGTTTTGCATTTTTTGAGAAAGAGACAGTAGTTGAGCCTTTTGCTCTTGAACAGCCTTCTCTGAGTGGGCGAGGTTTTTTTCTAAACCTGAATAATTTTCGTAATACTTCCAAAGTAATACGTTGCCACCAGCCAGTCCTGCGACCAGTGTGAAGGCAAAGAAAAATAGCCAACCTCTGATCTGGAATTTACGAGCATTGTCGCATGGATTCTTAAATATAACTATGTGGTATTTTTTGAATAGCATGGTTTCCGTCGGCCTATTTATTTGAGGTTGTATTTAGCTCTGATTAAAAGGCACAATGATTTTGAAGAATTATTATGCGTTTTTAATATTTAAGTCAAGCTGCCAACGTCTTAAAGCATTGAAAGTATTGTTTCTCGTGACTGGATTCTTTTTCCATTCGGCTTCAAGTTGGTTATAAATGTAGGTCCGTTTAGTGGAATCATTGGAAGGGCAATTGTTTTTCCAGATTGGAAGTTTCCATTGTTTTGCCGCAGCCTTAATGAATTTCTTCTCCAGCATCAGGGCTGGGCGGATCATGTGAAGTTTACCTTTGAAGAATGATTCATTGGCGGAAAGTCCTTGAATTCTACCTGCTTGAGTCATATTCATATGAAAGGTCGTTACAAGGTCGTCTGCTGTGTGGCCAATGGCTAGGTGGCTTAAATTATATTGATCGCACAGCTCAAAAAGTCTTTTGCGGCGAAGTCTCGCGCAATAAAAGCAGGCGGATTTACTCTTGTTTTCAGGGCTGTGTGCTCGCGGGCCGTAGTCAGTCAGTTCGATATGTGAGGATAGTCCGTTTTTAATACACCATTCAGTGAGAGGTTTGTGGCTTTCAGGTTCAAATCCTGGATTCACATGAAGAACCATCAATTCTATATTTATAGGTATAATCGCTTGTCTGATCAAGAGAGCTCTGATGAGTGTGAAGCTGTCTACGCCCCCTGAAACGGCAACTCCTATGCGAGCTCCGTCTTTAGCCATTTCGGTTTTCTGCATAAGCATACCGATGGTAGCAACTGTCTTTTTTTGAGCATAACTCAGTTTTCCCCATTTTGGCATTCGCAGACTCCGACTTTATTTTATGTATTTTATATGGAAAAATTGATTTTTTTTATGATCTAATGTTAACTGTCTTTATCTCTTTAACTATGCCTCAATAAAGAAGCCGCACTTTGCCTTAAAATAAATTGACATGCAAGCTTAATTCGTTTATTTTAGCAAATTGCTCCTGTGATGAAATCTCTATGAGTCGATATTACTCCCAAGGTGTTATCTGTGTTGAAAAGGTTCTTAATATTTTTGGCTCTGGTCTCCATTATTTGCGGAGCCTTTTTTTTAAGTTCGCCTGATATGCAGGTGTTACTTTCCGAGCCTGTTTGGCCTGTTGTTCAATCTGATCAGATTGACAGGGTTGATGTTTGCAGAGAGGGGGAAGATTGCTTTTCTCTTATACGTAAATCAGACGGTTGGGATGTTGTTCAGAAAGGGTGGGCGCGAGCTCCGTTTGCTGATCCAGAAAAAACCTCAATTTTGTTGGATGTTTTGGCTCAAAGTAAAGCGCTCCGATATATCGGGCGGGCTAGCGATGAGGTTGAAGGTCATTACGGTTTACAGGCTCCGCAACTGCGTATTGCAACGGGCGGAGGGCAGTCATTAAGCATTGCTGTAGGTGATGAAGTTCCTTCAGGAGAAGGCGTTTTTGCTCTGAACTCTCTGAGCGAAGGTGATGTCTTTATCCTTAATAAAGATTTTGCTCGGCAATGCGACTATCCTGCAGACTATTATTATAATCTACATTTGCTCTCAGGTAGTCCTGATAAAATTTCTTCTGTTTCGATTGCCGCTGGCGTTAATTTGGCATGGATCCTTGTACGGTCTAAAGAAAATTTCGCTTTTACGTTTCCTCCTGATTTAGCTGGAGCTGAAACTAGTGCTGGAGAAATAGATTTGTTTCTGCATTCTTTGATTAAAACTCCTGCAAAAGGGCTTGCTCCTGATTCTGAAAGTCTCGGGAGTCCTTTATTTAATGTAGAGGTTATTTATAAAGATAAGAATGTTGGAAAGGTCGAAGTTTTTGAAATGGAAGGCGACGATAATTATTATTTAGCCAACTCCACTAGTCAAAATGGCTTTTTTGTTCTCAGTAAAGAACATGTAGACCAGCTGGATAAGTCTGCTTTTGGAATGCGGAAAAGATCTGTTCTTTCTCTTGAAACAGGGAAGGTCGGTTCTATGCGTGTTTTGCAAGGAGATCAGAGTTTTATCGGTGTTAAATCTGATAAAAGCTGGGAAGGTTTTGAGGATAAAAAACCGCTCTTGGGTATTGACATGTCCTTGTGGCGACTTAATGAATTACAATTCGAAGCGGAACCCATCGGTGAGCTTTCAAGTTCAGCTGAAAAGGTAATGGAGCTTGAGCTTATGAGTGCGGACGGTATTAGGGTCGTAAAAGTGTTATTCTTTTCCGATCCTGAGCTTTCTTCCGGGCGATGCTGGCTTTCTCTTGCTGATGGCAGTGGTTACTACCAAGTTTCCAGTAAGCTGCTTGAAGACTTGCAAGGTCAGATTCCTCTCAGAAAATAGCTGTAAAGAGGTTTTCTCTTTCGGCAAAACCATTGTTTGGAGATTATATGGCAAGGATCACAATTGAAGATTGTCTGGCTGAAGTCGGTAATAGATTCCTGATTGTCCAGATGGCCATTAAAAGAGTTAAGCAGTATCGTGAAGGATACCCTCCTCTTGTAGAATCCAAGAATAAAGAAATTGTAACAGCTTTGAGGGAAATTGCTGCTAAGAAAGTAATCCCAGAAGATTACCATACTTTTTCTGGAGCAAACCCGGATAGTGAATAAGAATGTCAAAACGCGATTATTATGAAATTCTCGGTGTTTCCGTTGAGTCTCAGGATGGTGAAATAAAAAGAGCCTACAGAAAATTGGCTTTTGAGTACCATCCTGACCGCAATCCTGGAGACGATGAGGCTGAATCAAAGTTTAAAGAAGCTGCTGAAGCATATGAAGTCCTTCGTGACTCTGAAAAGCGTACTCGTTACGATCGTTTTGGACATGAAGGAATGAATGGCGGCGGTGGTGGATTTCAGTCTTCTGAGGATATTTTCGGAGCTTTCGGAGATATTTTCGGGGATATATTTGGATTTAGTCAGGGACGTGGCGGGCAACGTATGCAGGCCGGTTCTGATCTCAGGTACAATCTTACCGTTTCATTTCGTGATGCGGCTAAGGGAACTGAGGTTGAACTAACTCTTCCTGTTACCGAACCATGCGAAGAATGTGATGGAAGTGGATCTGCTCCCGGAACATCTCCTGAGACTTGTTCTCAGTGTGGTGGTAGAGGGGCCGTTGAACAGAATCAGGGCTTTTTCCGTATTTCAGTACCATGTCCTTCTTGTAATGGGCGTGGACAGGTTATTACGAATCCTTGTTCTGAATGCCGCGGTGCTGGTTATGTGCGTAAGGAAAAAAACCTTAATGTACGTATCCCCGCAGGAGTAGATAACGGCTCGAGACTGCGTTTGCGCGGTGAAGGGGAAGCTGGTCTAAATGGTGGGCCTCATGGCGATCTTTATGTTGTCATAAACGTTCAGCCGGATAAGGTTTTCAGACGTCAGGGACAGGACTTGGTCCTGAGCACTGAGATCTCTTTTGTGCAAGCAGCGCTTGGTTACAAAATGAGTGTTCAGACTCTTGATGAACCTGTCGATATGGATATCCCTAAAGGGACGCAGAGCGGAGAGGTTTTCCAGCTTAGAGGGTTAGGTTTGCCTTACTTAGGAAGTTCCCATAATGGAAATCTTCTTATTGAGGTTAAAGTTAAAACTCCTACGAATATTAGTCGTAAGCAGGAAGAACTTCTTGAGCAGTTTGCGGCTCTCGAGGAAGACAAGCCTATGAAAAAAGTAAAAAAGCTTTTTAAAAAAGCTAAAAATAAAGTGATGGGTGACTAGAAATGAGTGAATTCTCCCACTTAGATACAGATGGCAATGCCGTAATGGTAGACGTTTCTCCTAAAAAAGATACTTTTCGTAAAGCGATTGCTAAAGGAAAAGTTCTTCTCAATATGGAAACATTTGAACTGCTGCAAAAAAAGGCTCTTCCAAAAGGAGATGTTTTAAATACAGCTAAGATTGCCGGAATAATGGGAGCTAAGGAAACTCACAGACTGATCCCATTATGTCATCCTCTTGCTATCAGTTATGTTGATGTTCGTTTCAATATCGACGCAGAGAACACTCTCATCGAAATTGAATCTGAAGTGCGCACTACCGGTAAAACCGGAATCGAAATGGAAGCGATTATCGCAGTGCAAATTGCTGCTGCTACCATATATGATATGTGTAAAGCTGTTCAGAAAGACATTGTCATTACCGATTGCAGGTTGGTGTACAAAGAAGGTGGCAAGTCCGGCATATTCCAAGCCGACTAGCTTAACCTAGATATAGAATTTAAAAGCCCCGCTCTGACTACTCAGAGCGGGGCTTTTTTTATAAGATAAAAATTAGGAGATTCGCCTTCGGCTGGACCAAAGGGATAATCCCTTTGGAAACCTATCGGGGGGAGGATGTGATTATTTATGAAGGACGTTTTCGAAATATTCTATTGTTGGTTTTAGACCTTCTTCCAGAGGAGTCGAGGGAGTCCAATCTATTGTTTCTTGTGCCAGTGTTATATCCGGCCTCCTCTGGCAGGGGTCGTTTTCTGGGAGCGGTTTGAATTCGATTTTTGATGAAGAACCTGTCATCTCTATAATCATTTCAGCGAGCTGACGAATTGTGAATTCACGAGGGTTTCCGAGATTTACGGGGCCTGTGAAGGAATCGTCGGTGTTCATTATTTTTATGAATGCGTCGATTAGATCATCAATGTAGCAGAATGATCTGGTTTGTGATCCATCACCGTAAAGAGTTATCGGCTGGTTTTGCAGTGCTTGAACAATGAAGTTGGATACAACTCGTCCATCATTAACTGCCATGCGTGGGCCGTATGTATTGAATATTCTGGCAACTTTTATTCGCAGATTATGTTGTCTGTGGTAGTCGAAGAATAGCGTTTCTGCACATCGTTTACCTTCATCGTAGCAAGCTCTGGGTCCAATGGGGTTTACATTTCCCCAGTAGTCTTCGCGCTGCGGGTTGCATGTTGGGTCGCCGTAAACTTCTGATGTGGATGCTTGAAATATTTTAGCTTTAACTCTTTTTGCTAGTCCCAGCATGTTAATTGCGCCGTGAACCGATGTCTTTGTCGTTTGCACAGGGTCAAACTGATAGTGAATTGGAGAAGCGGGGCAGGCGAGGTTGAATATATTGTCTGTTTCCAAGTATAGCGGGAAAGTTACATCATGCCGCATCATTTCAAAATATGGGCTGTCCAGCATTTGTACTATGTTTGATTTTTGGCCCGTGTAAAAATTATCAACACATAAAACTTCATGTCCTTGTTCCAGTAATTTTTCGCAAAGCCTGGAACCTAAAAATCCGGCTCCGCCAGTAACTGTATAGTGCTGCATTCTACTCATTTTTTCTCCGGGAAATAGTCCAAAATATTATTATCAAATTAAATACTTGGAAAGTTCTGATAAAACAAGCAACAAAAAAAGAATCTTAAATTACAAAAATAATTGCTCTGGGGTTTTATCTTTTTAAAAAATGTATTAAGCGACTGCTATGCACAATCCACTCAAAATACTTATCGTAGATGATAATGTCGTAAATCTAATGCTGTATGATAGACTATTACGCAATGAAGGAGCTGAAATCTTCAAAGCGGAAAATGGTGAAGATACTGTGGTTCTTTGCGAAAATAATGATTTTGCTCTCATTCTTTTGGATGTGCAAATGCCGGGTATGGATGGCTATGAAACTGCTAAAGCTATTAAATGTATTCCAGCCTGCAAATTGGTTCCAATAATTTTTCTGACGGCAATATACAAAGATCCTGCCTATGCTCGCATGGGTTATGAAGCAGGAGCTGTTGATTTTCTGACTCAGCCGATTGATCCGCCTATACTTCGGAGTAAGGTCGGGGTGTTTCTTGAGCTGAAAAGGCAAAAGGACTTATTAGAGCGTGAAATTGCTCAGCGTATTAAAACTGAGAAGGCTTTGCGCATAGCTGAAGAGAAGTATCGAAATATTTTTGTCCGTGCGGTGGAAGGTATTTTTAGATCAACTATTGACGGTGAATTTTTAGAAATTAATCCAGCTTTCGCTCGTATTCTCGGTTTCGACTCTCCTGAGGATGTTCTTAGTCATAATATTTCAAGCTCAAATATTGTTGATCTGAAAGATAGGCCTTTGTATCTCGAAGCGTTGAAGCGGGATAAATATTTGAATGACTTTGAGATGCGTGTGAAAAGAAAAGACGGATCTATAGTCTGGGTTTCAGAAAGTTCAAGACTATTTGAGGAAGATGGGGAATTTTTCATAGAAGGTGTTGTTGAAGATGTCACTCAGCGCAAAATGTGCGAACTTGATCTTCAGGAAAAAGCAACTCTGGATGAGTTAACAGGTGTTCCAAACAGATATCTTTTCTTTGATAGGTTAGAAAGTTCTTTAGCCCGTGCTCGTCGCTATGATGAGAAACTTGCACTTCTTTTTATTGATTTAGATAATTTTAAATCAGTCAATGATCAATTTGGGCATCACGCCGGTGATGCATTGCTTTTAAAAGTTGCCAATCGGTTGAAGTCTAGGCTCCGTTCTTCTGATACTCTTGCTCGTCTTGGTGGCGATGAATTTTGTGTTCTTCTAGAGCGTCCTACTGATAAGGCTGATATTCAAAGAGTTGCCGAAGATTTTACAGCCTGTTTGCTAGATCCTTTTAAGATTGATGATATTGTCTGCAAGGTGGGCGCATCAATTGGAATAAGTGTTTTTCCCGATGATGCAAATCTAGCAAAGGACTTAGTTCAGTGTGCAGATTCTGCTATGTATAAGGTTAAAGATGGATCCAGTAGTCGCTTCTGTTTTTATAATGGATTAACTTCTCAGGATTAATGATGTAAAAGTTGATCCAATCTATATGTTTTTAAGATAGCTTGTTAAAAAGCCCCTGCAGCTTATTGTAGGGGCTTTTTTGTTATGGGATCTATAGATTTTAATGATGTGTCAAATTGATATACGACATATTATCCGTGTGTTGGTTTGATATTATAATTATAACCTTATTGTGTTGTGATTCTCTTAAAATAATTAAGTGTGAGATTAATTATTAGTGTAAGTACATACAAGTATAAATGTATTGCAAATGATTTGTGTCACTTTGTAAGTAAGATGAATTATGTTGACACGTAAAAACGATCTCAAAAAAGATGTTTTTTTAAAATGTCATTAATTATTTTTTGGTGTCATTTTAAGCGTCTGATTTAATTAGTTTTAAATTTTATCTATTTATGCAATGCTCATTATTAGCATATTTCTCAAAAGGGATGGCAGTTATAACACCTTGACACTATGATGCTCCGGTGAGATAAACTTTAGTGAATTTATCCAATTAGGCTTGTTTTTATTGGGTTTATTAGTTTTTTCAGCTTTAAGACACGTTATTTTTATGGTTTTAGTTGTGTGATGCGTGTTACTAATTTCAAAAAAATGAGCGAGGTTGAAAAATGGTATTTACCTGGCTTCAGTTAGCCATTTTTCTTTTCATGCTTGGTGGACTGCTTTTTGCGGGAGGGCCATTGATCCTATCTTGGATCATTGCTCCGCGTGCGAAAGGTGGTGACATAGGAATGTCTTACGAGTGTGGAATGAAACCCCATGGGCGAGCATGGAACCAGTTCGGGATCAGTTATTATGTTTACGCACTGCTTTTTTTAGCATTCGACGTAGATGTTCTTTATCTTTTCCCGGTAGCTGTTTGGTATCCGCAGGCAGACGGAATGGTGGCTTTTTATAAAGTGGCAATTTTTATGGGCGTTTTGGCTCTTGCAATCATCTACTTCTGGAGAAAAGGGGTATTCACATGGCCGAGGAAAATATCCTAACTACGGGTGGGCATCATATTGAAGAGGGCCTTGTGCATCTTCAACTTGCAGAGGATGCAATGGATATATGTAGATCCATGTCCCTTTGGCCTATGACCTTCGGACTGGCTTGCTGTGCTATCGAAATGATGGCTTGCGGTATGGCTCGGTTTGATATGGCTCGTTATGGAGCTGAGGTTTTTCGCCCATCAGCCAGACAGGCAGATTTAATGATTGTTGCAGGTACTGTAACAAAAAAAATGGCTCCGGCAGTTGTGAGATTGTATGAACAGATGCCTGCTCCTAAGTGGGTCATGGCTCTTGGTAATTGCGCAATTTCGGGTGGTCCTTTTAAATTTAAGGATCAGTACGGCATCATTGAAGGTGTCGATAAGCTGATTCCGGTTGATGTTTTTGTGCCGGGCTGTCCGCCACGCCCTGAAGCTTTACTCGAGGGGTTATTCGAGATTCAGCAGAAGGTGTCTGGTAAGCGTTGGTGGCCTGTTCCTGAAGCTCTTCAAAAGGAGAAATTCTAATGGCAGCGAAAAAAAAATTGCTCGATTCCGTTACTCCTTTGATGGTTTCCAAGTGTTCATTTGATAAAACAGGCCTTAATTTTAATGTGTTTTTATCTCCAGATGATATTCCTGCAGCAGCTAAAGAAATGCTCAGAAAGGAATATTATCTCGAAGATATTGACGCCGTAGATGTTGTTGAAGGTTTCTTGATCACTTATCATTATGCACGATTTGAATCCTCTGAGCGGGTGGCTCATCGGGTTATGGTAACACATGCTGAACCAGTGGTTCCGACTATCTCTGATATTTATCAGGGGGCAGACTGGCATGAGCGTGAGTGTACTGATTTTCATGCAATAAAATTCAGCGGTCATCCTAATTTAATTCCCTTGTTACTTGATCCTGAGACTCCGCAGGGTGTTTTGCTTAAGACTGAGAAGTCTCGCAAATCATTGCGCGATCTGATTGATTTTGGGGAATCTGTATTTACTACTGACGGCTTTACACCGTTTGGTGAGGCTCAGGCCGACCTTAAAGAACCGAAATAGGAAGCACCGACATGAATGCATTTCCTGAAGGCGATTTTTATACCAACCACTTCGAGAAAGGGGCTAAAGAGAACACCATGATTTTGAACATGGGTCCTCAGCATCCTTCCACCCACGGTGTACTGCGGGTGATTCTCGAACTTGATGGTGAATATATTGTCCGCGCTGAACCTGTACTCGGCTATCTGCATCGTATGCATGAGAAAATGGCAGAGTTTAAATCATGGGTTCAGTTCATGCCCAACATGGGCAGAGTTGATTATCTACATCCGCTTGCTTGGAACCATGCGTGGGTCGGAGCCGTTGAAAAACTGGCCGAGATCGAAGTTCCAGAGCGAGCTGAATATATCAGAGTTATAACATCTGAATTAAACAGAATATCTTCACATTTGTTGTGGTGGGGAGCTTATCTACTTGATCTCGGAGCTTTTACTCCAATCATGTATGCTTTCGATGACCGTGAACGAATTCTGGATCTAATGCAGAAACCAACTGGTTCAAGGCTCACGTATAGTTCTTTCCGCATCGGCGGAGTTATGAATGACCTTGATGACGGATTTCTAAAAGATTGTGCAGAACTTGTACCTTACCTGCGCAGTCGTCTACCTCTCTATAAAGACCTGGTAACTGAGAATGTGATTCTCCGTAAGAGAATCGAAGATGTCGGTTACATGGATAAGGATATGTGTCTGCGCTACGGTGCAACCGGGCCACTCATTCGTGGAGCCGGGGTCAAGCACGATACTCGTACTATAGAGCCATACTCTGTTTACGATAAGTTTGACTGGGACGTCCCTGTTTATAAAGAAGCTGATGCAATGGCTAGATATATGGTCCGTATGGATGAAATCGAGCAGAGTCTGCGCATTGTTGAGCAGGCTGTAGCTATGATCCCTGACGGCGACTTTATGATTAAAAAGAGGCCTAAGCCTGCTTGGAAAGCTCCAGCTGGTGAAGCTTATTTTGCGTCTGAAGGTGCTCGCGGGAAGGTTGGAATTCATATTGTGAGTGATGGCAGCAAGACTCCTTACAGAGTTAAGCTTCGCGCTCCAGGATTTTCAAATCTTAATGTTTTCGCTGAATGTTCGAAAGGGACGATGTTGGCTGATGCCGTTGCCATTCTCGGCAGCCTAGACATGGTAATCCCTGAAATCGACAGGTAGAGCGAGGAAATATCGATATGTCTCAAATACCCGTTGAACTGGTTAAAATACTTATTGCCCTTGTGGCTGTTGCTGCATTCGTAGGGCTTAACGGACTTGTTCTGGTTTACCTTGAACGTAAGGTGGCAGGGCATATCCAACGTAGGCCCGGACCTTTTGAAGTTGGTCCGCACGGTCTTTTGCAGCCTCTAGCAGATGCTGTAAAATTGATCGGTAAGCAGCTTTTCACTCCTAAAAATGCGGATGGATTCCTATTTTGGCTTGCGCCGATTCTGTCATTCATGCCCGTACTCTTGCTCTTTTTGCCTTTACCTTTTGGACCGAAACTAACTGGAATGAACCTGAATCTGGGACTATTACTGATTCTGGCTTTTTCCGGTCTTAATGTTCTTGCTACCTGTCTTGCGGGATGGGGATCCAATAACAAATATGGTATTTTGGGGGCGGCCAGAGCTGTATCTCAGTCTGTCGCTTATGAAATTCCCTTGTTGTTGTCGGTGCTTGCAATTGCATTCCAGACAGGTTCGCTGAACCTTTCAGAGGTTGTGGCGGGACAGGGCAGCTGGCCTTGGCAGTGGAACTTCATGGTTCAGCCTTTAGCATTTATTATCTTTTTTGTAAGTGCTCTTGGTGAAACGAACCGCGCTCCTTTTGACCTTGCTGAGGCTGAAAGTGAACTTACAGCTGGTTTCCATACTGAGTACTCAGGAATGGGATTCGGTATGTTCTTTCTTGCTGAATATGCCAACATGATTGTTGTCTGTTCAGTTGCTGTTGCTCTTTTCTTAGGTGGCTGGAACGGGCCGTTCTTTGACGGAGCCTGGTGGTTCCTCGCAAAAGTATATGTTCTTTTGCTTGTAATGATCTGGCTGCGCTGGACTTTCCCGAGAGTTCGTTTTGATCAGCTTTTGAATCTTAATTGGAAGTGGCTCATGCCTCTTGCTCTTTTGAACTTGCTGATAACTGCCTTTGTAACCAAGCTTTCTTGAATCAGGTGGTGATATAATGACCGCAATAAAAAAAATATGGGAAAACGTATCCGGACTTTGGAGCCTCGTTGTAGGCCTCAAAATTACGGGTAAGAATTTCATGGATAAGCAGGTAACTCTGCACTATCCGCGAGAGACTGTCAGCGCTTCCCAGCTTGAAGGATTTAGGGGGCCGCTTGAACTTGTAGGGAAACCGAAAGCACTCGCATCTCCTAAATGTATATCATGTATGATGTGTGTGTCTGCTTGTCCAAGTGGATGTATTTCCATCACTAAGGCAAAAGCTCCCAAGCCTACTGAAGCTGAGCTTCAGGCTATGGATGAGGCTAAAGAACGCGGTGAAAAAGTCGTTAAACCGAAGGCTCCTAAGGAACCTGTTAAGTTTATGTATGACTTCTCGCTTTGTTCTCTTTGCGGATCTTGCGTTGAAAACTGCGCTGTTGGCGCGATAAGATTTTCCGATAATGTGTATTTTGCTTCAACTGACCGTAATGCTTTCAATATGGATTTATTATTCAGACTTGAGAAGAAAGGTCAGAGGCAGGAACAAAGTAATGCAGAATCGGCTCCCCAAGAACCTGAAAACTCAACGAAGGAAGGCTGATTATGGAATTGATGGCTAAAATCGCTTTCGTTGTATACACGCTGCTGGTTCTCGGCGGAGGGTGTTTTGCAGTCGGAGCGCATAGTCTGGTTAGGGCTATGGTCGGGCTTATTACGTCTCTGCTCGGTGTAGCAGGAATGTATATGCTGATGGCTGCGCCGTTCATGGCGTTTATGCAAATACTTATTTATGTTGGAGCTGTCTGTATCCTTATGTTCTTCGCCATCATGCTCAGCAGAGCTGATGCCCACGGGGTTGAATCAGGATCACGCAGACCCGGCAAAGCGTTGCTTTCGGCGTTGGCATTCATTTCACCGGTTTTTGTAATCGGATGGGTTATCGTTAATTATCAGCCGGAAAGCATTAGTATTCCGCTTGAAGTTCCTCTCGAGGTACTCGGTAAAGGACTTCTCGATAACTACGCACTTGCCTTTGAACTAATTTCAGTGGTTCTGCTGGCGGCAATGGCCGGAGCGGTTCTACTTGCTTTTGATAAAAAAGGGAGGGCCGCTGAATGAGTCCGCTCATGATGTATCAGCTTGTCGCTCTTGGACTGCTGGCAATTGGCCTCTACGGCATTGTCTGGCGCAAGAGTTTGGTAGGGATGCTGATTTCAGTGGAACTTATGCTCAACGGAGCAGGGCTTTCCATTGTGTCTGCATCGCAGTTGACCGCAGCCGATAGTGCCACGGGGCAGATTGCAACTCTTTTTGTTATGGGACTGGCTGCTGCTGAGGCCACTTTGGTTCTCGCAATTATTGTAGTCGTTGCTAAACGTTTCAAGAGTGCTGAAACAGATACTGTTTCAAGGCTGAAGGGTTGATGGTATGACAGAAATAATCACCAGTACAAGCGTGCTGATCCCTCTGGCAATTACTCTGGCTGCTCCTATACTTATATATCTGTTTAGATCTGATCAAAACAGGCGTGAAAGTGTATCGATGATAGCCGGTATTTTAACGTTTATTTCGGTATTAGCAATGGTTCCAGCTGCGCTGGAAGGTACGATCAAGTATTTTACCTTGTTCACCATTATGCCCGGGATTACCGTTTCATTTGCCGCAGATGGATTATCATTCGTATTTGCCTTGGTAGCTTCACTTTTGTGGATATTCGCTACCAGTTATAACATCGGTTACATGAGATCTGAAAACGAGCATGCGCAAACCAGATATTACTTCTGTTTTGCTGTCGCCATCTTTGGCGCGCTCGGGGTTGCATTTTCCGCTAATATCTTCACACTTTACTTATTCTACGAAGTCATTTCAGTATTTACTTACCCGTTAGTTGCTCATCATCAGGATGACACCTCATTTAACGGTGCAAGAAAATACATGGTCTACCTCATGGGTACATCGAAATTGTTCCTCCTTCCCGCAATGGTTCTTACCTACGTGCTTTGTGGAACACTCGACTTCAACTTAACTGACATTCAGCACGGTATATTCCCTGCAGATGCAGATCCGACTCTTGTAATGGTTACTTATGTACTTTACATCGCCGGTCTTGCAAAAGCAGCTCTTATGCCATTCCATAACTGGCTTCCATCTGCGATGGTTGCACCGACTCCTGTATCAGCTTTGCTACACGCAGTTGCTGTTGTTAAGGCCGGTGTGTTCTCAGTTTCACGCATTATCCTCTCAGGATTCGGTGTGGACCTTATGGACAGTCTGGGACTCGGGTTACCGACCGCATATCTTGCGGCGATTACTATTGTGATCGCCTCGCTCATTGCGCTGACGAAAGATGATATCAAAGCGAGACTTGCTTATTCAACAGTAAGTCAGCTTTCATACATCATCATCGGTGTTGCCATGCTTACGCCTGAAGCTGTGCAGGGTGGGTTAATGCATATTGCCCATCATGCTTTCTCGAAGATCACATTGTTCTTCGGAGCTGGGGCGATTTACGTAGCAACTCATCTTAAACAGATCAGTAAAATGGACGGGCTAGGTCGACGAATGCCATGGACCTTCGGGGCATTCTCCATAGCGGCGCTATCCATGATCGGGGTTCCACCTGTTTGTGGGTTCGCAACCAAATGGTATCTGGCTAAAGGTGCTGTATCCATTGGTGAATGGGGTATTTTGATTGCGCTTTTAGCAAGTACTTTGCTGAATGCTGCATATTTTGCTCCTATTATCTACAGAGCGTTCTTTAAAGCTCCCGCAGAGGGCGCTAATCTTGAGCAGTATAATGAAGCTCCGCTCTCTATGGTTATCCCGCTATGTACTACGGCTCTTGTATCCGTCTGGTTGGGGCTATATCCCCAGACGTTTTTACAGTTTATTAACGTCTTCGGAAAATTCTAAGGAGCGTTAGGCATGAATAGCAGTTTAGGAAACTGGTTTGAAACCCAGCGCACAAAGAATCTTACAGCATGGAAGAGCGTATTTATCGTTTTCCTTGTTGTGTTAGTGGTATTGAACTTCTTCATTCATCCACACCACCCTGAGTATGTTTATGATAAATATACGGGATTCTGGGCGTTATTCGCCCTTGTAGTCTCAGTAGGAATGGTTTTTATGATGAAGGTTATTGTACAACCTTTCCTTGTGGGACCGGAGGAAGATGATGGAAATTAACGGATTTCTTCATCCGGCAGTTGCTTTCATAGCTCTGGCTATGGCGCTGCCGTTTTTTAGAGGTGAACACTGGAAATGGTTGCTACTTGTTCCGCCTGTTATCGCTATTGTGGTTGTTTTTACCGCCACAATGGGAGAATTCGGGGTTATTCCATATCTTGGAAATACCTTGATCTTAGGCAGAGTAGATAAACTCTCACTGGTGTTTGCGAATGTTTTTGCCATCCAATCACTGATCGGTATGATTTACGCTCTTCATATGAAGGATAAAGCGCATCATGCTTCAGCTGCATTATATGTTGCAGGATCATTTGGTTGTGTGTTTGCCGGAGATTACCTGACTCTCTTTATCTTCTGGGAACTGATGGCTGTAGCTTCGACATTCCTTGTCTGGCTGCATCGCACTAAAACTTCAAGCGCAGCTGGTTACAGATACTTTCTGTTTCACATGCTCGGCGGGCTATTCCTGCTTGGCGGATTGCTGCTTAGATATCACGAGATCGGTACTTTCGCGTTCTTGCCTGTCGATCCATCGTCAGTTCAGTACTACGATTGGCTGATTCTCATCGGATTCTGTGTAAACGCCGCAGTTGTTCCTCTGCATGCGTGGCTACCGGATGCATATCCTGAAGCTACCATTCCTGGCGCAGTATTTATGTGTGCGTTTACTACCAAAACAGCGGTTTACGTTTTGGCTCGCGGATTCTCCGGTGTATATATTCTGGCTGTTGCCGGAACATTTATGGCGGTCTACGGCGTACTTTACGCGTCCATGGAGAACAATGCGCGAAGGATTTTATCCTACCACATTGTCTCTCAGGTCGGGTATATGGTCGCAGGTATCGGAATCGGTACCGCATTGTGTTTGAACGGGGCTATCGCTCATGCTTACGCACATATCCTATATAAAGGACTGCTCTTCATGAGTGTCGGAACAATTCTCTACGCAGTAGGGACGGCAGATCTTGATAAGCTTGGCGGTTTGGTCGGAAAACTTCCATGGCTGGTTATACTGTATATGGTTGGGGCGGTTTCCATCTCAGGAATGCCATTCTTCAACGGATTTATCAGTAAAACCATGACCATTACTGGTGCGGCTGAGTCTCACAATACACTGATCGCAATCGGGCTTGAAATTGCCGCGGTCGGTACGTTCCTTTCGGTGGGTATTAAGTTACCGTACTTTGCCTTCTTTCATAAGCCGGCAAAAACGGGACTTAAGCTTAATCCTATCCCTAAGAATATGTACGTAGCCATGGCTATCTCAGCTATTCTGTGTTTCGCACAGGGTGTTTACCCGCAGATGCTTTATTCACTGCTTCCATTCCCTGTAGAATATACTCCTTATACTCCTTGGCACTTGTTGCAGTCAGCAATGCTGCTTGCATTCACAGGCGCAGGATTCTGGATTATGAGAAAGATCATTGTCCCTCATCATGGCAGAAACCTCGATTTCGACAAGCTGTACAGGCTGATCGGAAGAACAGGACTCGGTTTTGTGTGTCGTCCTATCGCATGGGCAGATTCAGTCTGGACCACTGTTTACAGAGTGGTAGGCCTTAAGGGACTAATGGACTTTGCAGCCGGATCATCATGGTTCGACCGCAAGGGGATTGATACGGTTGTGGACGGAACTGCTTACACGGTACGAGATATCGGCAGGACCGGTGCAAAGATGCAGACTGGACGACTTCAAGATTATCTTGGTCTGACTGTATTCATTGCGCTCTGTATTTTCGGACTTGTCTGGTACCTTGGTTAAATTGGAGATATCTAAATGCAAGAATTAGCTTATCCGGTTCTGACCAGCCTTGTATTCTTTCCGCTTCTGGCGGCCTTCGGATTGTTTTTCTTCCGAGGAGATTCCGTAGTACGGATTTATACGCTGATTGTGTCAGTAATCGAACTCATGCTTGCCCTGCCTCTTTTCACACATTTTAAACTGGACTCAGCTGAGTTTCAGTTTGTGGAAAGAATGGATTGGGTGAAACATTGGGGAATTGAATATTATCTCGGAACGGACGGCATCAGTTTTCTTATGATTATACTGACCATTGCTGTTCTTCCCTTATGCGTGCTCTGTTCATGGAGCTATATAAAAACAAGGGTAAAAGAATTTCACTTCTGCCTGCTGTTTATGACAGCGGCTTGTGTGGGAGTCTTTACCGCTCTTGATCTGGTTTTATTCTACGTGTTCTGGGAAGCGATGCTTGTACCTATGTACCTGCTCATCGCTGTATGGGGTGGACCTGAAAAGAGATACGCATCTCTCAAGTTCTTCCTTTACACACTTGCAGGTAGTGCGCTCCTTCTGGTTGCAATCGTTGCATTCAGAGTAGTGGGCGGAACATTTGCAATTCCTGAACTCATGGAACATTCCTTCACCTTCGGTTTCCAGTTCTGGGCATTCCTTGCTCTTGCTCTGGCGTTCGCGATCAAAGTTCCCATGTTTCCATTCCACACATGGTTACCTGCCGCTCACGTTCAGGCACCGACAGCAGGCTCAGTCATTCTGGCTTCCGTACTGCTTAAAATGGGAACATATGGTTTCCTTAGATTCAACTTGCCGCTGACACCAGCCGCAACTGAATATTTTGCTCCGTTCATGATTGCATTATCCATAGCTTCTATAATCTATGGTGGAGCAGTCGCGCTGGGGCAAAATGATATCAAAAAGATTATTGCTTACTCGTCTGTGAGTCATATGGGATTTGTAACTCTGGGTATCTTCCTCCTGAACTTTCGTGGTCTTGAGGGAGCGCTTTTCCAGATGCTCAATCACGGTATCGTAACTGGTGGTCTCTTTATGATGATCGGTGCAATATATGAACGCAGTCACAGTAGAGATATCTTCGATAACCTTGGTCTCGGTAAATATATGCCTGCATATATGGGATTCTGGGGACTGTTCGCGCTTTCCTCATTCGGTTTCCCCGGAACTAACAGTTTCGTAGGCGAGATGTTGGTTTTCGTAGGTGCCTTTGAATACAGCCCATGGGTTGGAGCCGCGATTGTTCCAGGTGCTATGATCGCAGCCGCATACATGCTCAGAGTTTCTCTCAAGCTTGCATGGGGCCGCCCGACATCATGGAACGGCTGGAAGGATTTGAATCTGCGTGAATGGTCTTACCTTGCCATTCCGGCAGTGTTCGTCTTTTACATCGGGCTTGCTCCAGGACTCACTTTCAGAGTCATGGATGCATCACTCGAGAAGTTGCAGAATCATGTCCATACCAAGGCTCAGCTTGTCAGCATCGAAGATGGCAATCCAATGGAAATGGCGTGGGACTCTATCAAGAATATTGTTAAATAAACAACTGGAGAGACTGAAGTGACTTTCAATCCGAATCTGATTTTACCTGAAATCTACCAGTTTCTTGTTATTGCCGCGCTTTTTATTCAAAGCATAGGCAGCGCCAAGATGCGTGAAAAAGTAGGGCTATGGCTTCCAATAGCTTGTGCTTTAGGCGTGGTGGTTGCGGTTGTGTCCGTTGGACAGCAGGGGCTGGTATTCTGGAAATCCTATCAAGTTGACCATTTATCGCAGTTTTTTAAGGCCGCTATCGCAATAGGGTTTTTTGTAACTGTTCTTAATGCATCGCGTCAGCCTACTCTGGATAAAGAAAAGACCACAGATTACTTTCTGTTCCTCGCGCTCAGTGCGTGGGGATTAATGATCTTAGCTTCTGCAGTAGAACTTATTACTATGTACTTAGCTTTAGAGCTTTCATCCTATAGTCTTTACGCACTCGTCGCTGTGCGAGCAAAGAGCAAGGATGCGGCCGAAGCTGGTATCAAATATATCCTGTTCGGGGCAGTGGCTACGGCTCTTGCTCTATATGGATTCTCATACATACTGGCAGGAATGCACACCACGTATCTAGCTGAACTAGTCAAGGGTGATTGGAGCTTTGCAGCTTCACCTATGGCTGTCACAGGTATGGCGTTGTTCCTTGCTGGAATGTTTTACAAGCTCGCGCTGTTTCCATTTCACTTCTGGTGTCCTGATGTATATGAGGGCGCAAGTAACGAAACCGCAGCGTTTATTGCAACACTGCCTAAGCTAGGCGCAATTGTTATTCTTATCCGTTTGGCTACAATGTTTAAGCCTGGATATGACATAACAACTATGCTGGCTGTGCTTGGTGCACTATCCATGACTTTTGGTAACCTTGCCGCATTAGTACAGACTGATGTGAAAAGAATTCTAGGTTATTCCTCAGTCGCCCATGCCGGTTATATTATGATCGGTTTGGTTGCCGGAACAGCTGAAGGTTTGGCCGCTGCGAGCTTTTATGCTCTTGCATACGTGGCAATGAACCTGACTTGTTTCTGGGTAGTTAGCAGGGTAGCAGTTGATGGTCGTAATTTGAAACTTAAGGATTTAGATGGACTGCACAAACGTGCTCCAGTCTTAGCTTTTGCTCTGGCTGTAGGCGCTTTTGCTCTCGTAGGCTTGCCACCAATGGCAGGGTTTATGGGTAAGCTGTTCCTCTTCTCCGCAGGTTGGAATCACGGTTATAACTGGCTGATCATCATCGCAGGTATTAATACCGCGATTTCGATCTACTACTATCTTGGCCTTGTTCGCCATGCGTACACCAAGGATGCTGAAGACGATGTTCCGATGCCGGATACTTCTTCATTCAGCTTAGTCGGCGCAGGATTGCTATCTGTTTTAGTATTAGCTTTAGGGCTGATGCCTGCAGGTGTATTCGATCTGGCTCTTAACGCAGGAGGATCGCTTCTACCGTAAAAAGGGAAGTGATTGATATTGGATTTATTATCCTCCGTACATCTATTGGTGTGCGGAGGATTTTTTTGGTGTGAATATTAATCGATCTAAGATTTTCTAGGTAATGTGAATGGGGAAATGGGATGAGGTTTATAGTTTTCGTATTAGATTTATTTTTAATATAATCAAATGCATTGACTCATTCTTTAACCGCGAGTAGCTATTTTCTGTGCTTAGATAATGCGATCTAACGTGAAATTTTAATAAAATTTATAAATATACAGGTGGTAATTATGACAAAGGTGGCAGTTATTCTCACGCAGGGGTTTGCGGACTGGGAGTATGCACTTATTGCAGGGACCGGCGGTCCTTATTACGGTCTTGATGTACAGTTTTTTACACCAGAAGTAGGAGAAGTTCGTTCGTTTGGAGGTCTCGTTGCTGTAGTAAATCAGGGGTTTGAGCTAATTGCTGAATGGGCACCAACGGTGGTGGTCGTAGTTGGCGGCAATATTTGGATGTCTTCGGAAGCTCCTGATATTAGCGAGTTGCTTAAGTCCTACCATTCAAATGGGGGAACCGTTGCAGGTATTTGCGGAGGGACGCTAGCCATTGCGCGAGCAGGGCTTCTGAATGATGTTCTTCACACATCCAATGATGCTGATTTTCTGAGTCAGAATGCAAAAGGGTATTCTGGTACTGATTCCTTCCGTAAAAGTTGTTCGGCTGTTTCTGACAAAGGAGTTATTACTGCACCCCCAACTGCCCCAGTTAGTTTCACTGCGGCAATATTGGAAAGCGCTGGGATTAACGAAGAGACTGTTTTGCAATTTAGAAATATGATGGCGGCAGAACACGCATAGGGGCGAGAGCATTCAGATATATCAAAAGCTATAAATATTTTTTATAGAAAAGTCCTCTGTCGAAATTAATCGGCAGAGGACTTTCCTCGGTATGGGCTATGAGGATTTTTATAAATTTAAAGGTCGTAATACCTGAATCGCTTCAGATTCCTTTTGTCCGATATACTTAAGTGTTCCGTATATTCCGGCGAGGATTGTGAGCGCTATAGCTATGTAGAAAACGTTCCTGCCTTCAGTTATCTGGTAGAATAGGGTTGCTACCGACCAGCCAAGTCCTGTGCAATATACCGCCATTACTGCCGAATAGAACGATCCCATTTCCTGTTTAGTTGCTCCTATTACCGCTAAACACGGGAAGTACATGAGCACGAAGAGCAGGTACGCAAAGGCTGAGAATATTGTGAAGTTTGCTGCAATATGTTTGTAAACAGTTGAGCTTGCGCCAATTTCTTCAGATACCGTGTCGCTATCTGCGGTTACTAGTCCTATTCCTAGTAAGTCAAAAGAACTTACTATTCCAACAAGGCCATCTTTAATTGAAGTAAATGCTTCATCAATTGATCCACTGAAATCGAGTCCGGTTTCTTCCTCTTCTACTGCTCCGCCATCTTCTGCTTCCTGCATATCAAGCGAAGAGTATAAAGAGTTTACGGTTCCGACGATTGCTTCTTTTGCGAAAAGTCCTGTGAAAAGAGCAACCGATGCAGGCCAGTTTTCTTCAGATATCCCCATTGGTTTAAATATTGGGGAAATAGACTTACCTGCGTAAGCAAGTACTGACGCTTGTGAATCTTCATTGCCAAATGAAATTTCGCCGTTTTCAATACCGATAGAATTTAACATGCTGAGAACAAACACTGCGCTGACAACGATAATCCCTGCGCGTTTGATAAATCCGTTCAAACGTAACCATGCACTTTTGAATACCGCGCTAATGCGTGGGGTATGGTAGAGCGGCAGGTCCATTACAAAGTGAGATGGAACGCCTTTGAACAATGTGTTCTTAAGCAGGAATCCTGTGAAAATTGCCATAAATAATCCGGACAGATAAATCAGGAACACAGCCAGTCCCGAGTATGAGCCGAACAGTGCTACACAAAATAGTGCGTATACAGGCAGGCGTGCGCCACAAGACATAAATGGTGCCATGAAAATAGTCATGAAACGGTCGCGTTTAGAGGTAAGGGTTCTTGCCGCCATAACAGCGGGAACAGTACAACCGAAGCCTACAACCATGGGGATGAATGCAGAACCGGGTAAACCAATTTTGCGCATGAAACGGTCTGCAACTACGCCAACTCTAGCCATGTAGCCAAAGTCTTCGAGAATCGCCAAGGCTAGGAACATGAAGAATACGACAGGTATAAAGGTCGCTACGGTCTGTATTCCAGCACCAATACCTCCGGCAATGACTACGTTTAGCCATTCGGGAGCGCTTATGCTCTCTAGTGCTGCGGTTGGAATATCTACAAAGATAAGCCCTGCAATAATATCAAAGAAATCAATAAAGACTGATCCTAAACCAATTGCAAACCAGAAAGTAATGAACATTGAGACAAGGAAGATAGGAATTGCCGCAAAACGGTTCATAACAATGCTATCAACTTTGTTAGTAAAGTTCTGACTACGATCCTTTTTTTCTTTGACGATTTTATCGTAAATGGAATCAATGAATGCGTACTTTTTCACCGTGTTCATGACATCCTGCTTGGTGGCATGGTAATCATGTGGGGGTAAGTGTTTAGCTTGTTCTTCGATTGCTTCCACAGCATTTTCTACTGATTCTTTATCCACAGCAATTACAGGAATGACAGGAAGTCCGAGCTCCTTACTCATTTTATCAATGTCTATTTCCAGACCTTCTTTTTCAGCAACGTCCAGCATGTTGAGCAGAACAATTATTTGATCAGTGTGTTCCTTCAGATCCATTGTTAGGAATAGATTGCGGGAAATATTGGTTGCATCAACCACATTAAGAATCAGATCGTATTCCCCTTTACGAATAACACGCTCTGCAACCTTCTGATCTTCGGTGTCAGGGCTGAGATTGTAAGTGCCCGGTAAGTCAACAAGCTCTACAGAACTTCCTTGCAGTGGAAAGGTTCCTTCAATTTTTTCTACAGTAACTCCTGGCCAGTTACCAACTTTTTGGCTGGAACCTGTAAGTGCGTTGAAGAGAGTGGTCTTACCGCTATTTGGAACACCGGCAATGGCGATTTTTTCAAAAATATGCATATTAAAGCTCCTTTACCTTAACTTCTTTGGCTTCATGTTTTCTTAGTGCTACTCGGCTTCCGCGAATCTGGAAAACCATGGGGTCCGAAATTTTAATGGGCGCTAGTGCTATTGGAGTTCCGGCTACAAAACCCATCTTGTTTAATTTTTGCGCATACTCCGATGATTCAATTTCGAAACCGATCACGCAGTACTCCTTGCCTGTACAAATTTCTGAAAGATTTATATTTTTAGTCATTTTAGTCTCCACTGCAGCTGTCAGTTTGCACCGCATGTTAAATCTGTTTTGTTCTTTGCTTAGCAAAAGAATGAGTGTGAAAGTCATTCTCAATTAAGCAATGTATCTTAATTCCAAAGACAAAAATATTTACAGAGGTGACAAGATACTAACTTTTTTAGTCAAGCAGCTTGTCACCATTCTCGATTATAGACATTCCAAATGGAACGACCTTTGTTGGTGTTGAAAGTCAAAATCAATTTCTTTCTAGCTGAGAAGATAAATAGGGTCAACTAAAAATAATAAATAAATTTGATTGTATGATTTGCAATGTTTTATGACTGATATGCTACTATTGTAGTTTGTCTGGCCAATTATGCTTAACACTTAGTTCTAGTTAATAAACATATTTCATGCTTCATCTTAAATCTATATAAGCGTAAATTGGGTGCTATACCGATTCAAGATCTCTCTTAGAAAGAGCAATGAGTCCCTCAAAATCTCGGGATGAGTGTATTATAAGTGGATAAGATTTCGAGACAATTACATATCTACATGTTATGGAAAGGACATAAGTCTAACTAACCCGTGTGGAGCTAAAGTATATGTCTAAAGTTGGTGTGCCGGATTCAGTTGAAGCTAGAACAGTTCAAGACTATATAGATGAAACTCCGTATTGGGCGGACGGGACTGTTGCTCCTTCATCACCTATGACTGCTATGCAGTGGAGAATCTGGTTTTTAGCTTCAGCGGGTAAATTTTTCGAAGGGCTTGTCGTTTTTATGACTGGAGTAGCTCTACCGCTTATTGTGCGCGAGTTTAATCTTGGAGCATTTGAGAAAGGGGCGGTCAGTGCGGCCTCTTTATTTGGTATTCTGGTTGGCGCATCTGTTCTTGGCGGCCTTGCGGATCATTATGGCAGAAAGAAAATGTTTATCGTGGAGATGATTCTTTTTGCAATCTGTTTGATCTTTTTGGTTTTAAGCACCAGCTACACAATGCTGGTGATCTTTCTTTTCGGAGTAGGCCTTGCTCTCGGTTGCGATTACCCCACAGCCCATATGATTATTTCGGAAAGTATCCCGAGTGTGGATCGCGGAAGGCTTGTGCTTAGTGCATTCGCATTTCAGGCGGTTGGCGCATTGTTCGGTACTGCTATTGGTTATCTTATTTTATACAAAAACCCGGAACTTACAGCCTGGCGCTGGATGTACGGAACAGCAATTATTCCCGCAGTGCTTGTGGTTATCGGACGATTTTTTATTCCTGACAGTGGGCACTGGCTGGTTTCAAAGGGGCGTATTGAAGAGGCGGAAGACGCATTAAGAAGGTTGCTTCACCGTGAACCCAAATATCCGACCCATATAAAAATAGCCATCCCCGAAACTAAAGATAGTAATGGCGATGAGATCAAAGCTGGGAGTTATGCGGATTTATTCAAACCAAAGAACATCAAAGCTACGATCCTTGCTTCGGTTCCGTGGTTTATTCAGGATCTCAGTACTTACGGAATTGGAATTTTTACACCTACTATTCTTGGCTCTGTTCTCGGAGCGAAAGCTGTTCATGCCCGCAACGTGGCTGACCTTATTCAAAATGATATGATTGCGGCAAAGGGGGCAGCTTTTATTGATGTCCTCCTAATAGTAGGAGTGCTTTGTGCTGTTATACTAGCTGATAAGGTTGGTCGTATTAAATTACAGGTCTTTGGTTTTATTGGCTGTGCTGCTGGATTATTCCTTGCTACACTGTCGATGGGAGCAAGTCCTGAAATGAAAATGGCGTACCTATTTAGCGGTTTTATGCTGTTTAGTTTTATGACGAATGTTGGTCCAAATGCGATTACGTATCTCATCGCAGGTGAAGTTTTTCCAACGAAAATACGTGGTAAGGGGGCAGGTTTTGCAGCTTCTTTTGCAAAGATAGGCGCTGTCGCAACAGCTTTCTTTTTCCCGTTTCTGCTAAAGGATTTCGGAACGGAGGCAATTCTCTATTTCCTAGTAGTTTGCTCTCTCTTGGGAGCTGTAGTTACGTGGTTCTTCCGAATCGAAACAAGCGGTATGAACCTAGAAGATTTAGAATAGTTTCCTTGTATATTTTGACTATTGCTTAATTCTATCATGTGTCTTCTGGTGTTATTTTTCTCCGAATGCTAGCGAGCAATTCATAGGCAGACTTGACTCTGGTCGCATCTATATCAGGTAATATTCGTAGGATTATGGCTTCTTCATTTTTGCGAACCTGATTCAGAATGTTTTGACCATTGTCTGTTAGTTTAACTAGTTTGGACCGTTTGTGACGTGGATTATCTAAGAATTTTATTATGTCTTTTTTTTTCAGTTCATTGACTACAGTCTGTACGAATTGGCGTGAAGCCTTCATAGTATAAGCAATGTCTGGGACAGTTGTCTGCCCAAGTTCTAGTAGAGTGTTTGCCAGTCTGATTTGAGAGGTGCGCATTCCCGCTTTTTCATGAACTTCATCTATTATTTCTGATAATATAGCTTCCATACGAATTATTTCTTTGAATAAAGTATGTAACTCAGCACCTGATGAATTGTTTTTTTTCATAATTAAAGCCATTTCCGTACGTTGTTGCGATATTTTTTATAATCTTCACCAAACGTTCTGACAAGATACGCTTCTTCTTTGGGAATGACATAGTATGAAATATATAAGGTCATTGGCAAGACGGAGATTAGTATCCATACGCTGTCTACTGCAACCCCCAGTCCCAAAATAATCGAAATTAAGCCTATGTACATAGGGTTGCGACTGTATTTATGCGCTCCGTCTGTTACCAGTCGTGATACTGGCATGTTCGTAGGCACGTTAACACCCAGTGACCGAAAGCGTCCATGTCCCCACATCATGAAGGTAATACCCATTGCGAGGATAATTATTCCTATGATGAATAGTGTTAATTCGTTTCCAACGATAATTGGCCATGGAAAAAGTAGCTCAAGGAAGATGCTAATTGCTAAACAACTGAGGAAAACAGATGGTGGCATAATTTGCACACCAGCAGAATCCTTTTTGATGACGTTGTGTGTTGTTTGATTTTTCATTGTAACCTTCTTGGTTGATGTTGTTTGTTTCAACTTATATGTCATTTTGGAATGTAAGTTGTCAAGTTGGAGTGTTGATTGTCAGTATTGTAGCATGAATGACATTTTTTCTTGAAGTGCACTACGATTCTTGATTTACATTTACTATTGCATTTAATGATATTTTTAGGAGGGGATGGTTGCATTAGAATTTAATGTGCTTATATCTTAGTAACGTGAACTTAATTTAGATGTGAAAATATATTATGGAGATTTGAATGCACGAAGTTAGCATGGGCGGAACTCTAAGAGATTACCTGAGCGGCGAAGAAATGGATGAAACTACGTATGAAGAATTTCGTCAGGTTTTAGCTAAGCTTCTTGTGGAAGAACACGGTTATCCTAAAGAATCACTAAAGGCGAAAGTTGATCTTTGTTTTGATATTGATGGTGCAGAAATGTGCCGTATGATCGACCTGGTCATTTCCGATACGGCGGGTCTTCCCATTCTTCTCGTTATGTTCTGTGCTGGCGATGTGGGAAGTTATGAGCGCGAAGCGGTATGCGCAGGTAAGCTTTTTCAGGGTGGCCCCGTTCCATATGTTGTTATTACTGATTCTATGGATGCGTTTCTGCTTGATGCTATTTCAGGAAAGACTATTGCTCATGGAATGAGATCTATTCCCGATTATAAGGATCTTCTTCATATGGTAGCGGATTATAAAAGAGAACCACTGCCTGCTGAACGACGAACTAAGATAGAACGTATTTTCTACACATATACGGGTTTTTTGCAGGGCACATGTTGCAGCGATTCCTGCTCCTTGCCTCCTATTAATAAGATAGAGCTAAAAAGAATGCCTAAGACTGAAAATAGATTGAAAATGAAAAAATAGTAATCCTGATCATTATTTGAAACAAAAGCTCATTATTAAAAGCTTTTGATTACTAAATAGTAGTTACGAATTGAAAAATAAAAGGTCCGAAATTCTGCATTAGCAAAATTTCGGACCTTTTTATTTGGATAAGTATCTATGTGCTTCAAGCTTAAATGTTAGACCAGCACAGTTTGAGATGCTCTTTGTCCATTTTAGCTGTTACAAACGCAACTCCGATTGCAAGTAAAAGGGATACTGGCAGAGCCACTACGTTCGGGTCAACCCACTGTAGTAACCATACCCATGATCCTTTGGTCGCGTTGGTAACGAGTGTATCCTGACCTGTAAGAATTTTACAAAGCCCGATGACCTTTGCTTCCTTCGCATGAACGAAGAGGAGCCAGAACATGGAAGCACTGAATCCGCCGACCAGCGAAATTTTAGCAGCTAGCTTTGTCATGCCTTTCCAGTACAGTCCGAGAACGTAGATGGGAAGGAATGACGCGGCACATAGTCCGAAGAAGAATGCCGTTGCGCGCGCTATGATGGACGGAGGAAGAACCCATGCCCATGCAATGGCTGCAAGAAGTGTTATTGCTACACCTATGCGGGTGATCTTAACTGATTTTTCGCTGGAAACTTTTACGAATCTTTCGAAGAAGTCTCTGCCTAGAGCAGTTCCACCTACATGGTACTGTGAAGATAGGGTGGACATACCAGCTGCGAGCATTGCTAAGAGGAATAGAGATGAGAACCATGAAGGCATCATCTGCTCAATGTACATGGGGATAATCTTATCCATGTTTCCGCCAGCTACTGCGATGGATATCTTACCGAGTGACTTATAGAAAACAGCGTTAGAAAGCGCACCGACTGTGAAAGCTACACCAGTCATGAGCGGGATGAATATTCCACCATATAGAACGGCGCGGTTAAGTTCGCGGTCTGAAGGTACTGTCATGAATCTAACTGCTAGCTGTGGCTGAGCGAGAACCCCGACACCAACACCGTAAACGATGGTTGTGTATATGACGAGCCAGAGAGGAGTTCCGAAACGTGCTCCTTGCGTCCAGCCTATCATTCCACCTTTTTGGAGTTTTTCCGGCATTAGATTCATCATGTCCGTTAAGGTCTGATGAGCTTCTGTTACGCCTCCAAGCATTACGTATGTACCTATAAGGAGGATTATCATCATGACTGCCATGATCAATCCCTGAAATGCATCGGTATACATAACAGCTTTCATGCCGCCTGTTATAACGTAAACCGCGAGAATCAAACTAATGATGATTAGAGCTGTACCGTAAGGAATACCGAAAGAAATTTCCATCATGCGAGAAATTCCGATAAGAACTGCTGCCGCATAGATTGGGATGAACAGGAATATGATTCCGCCCGCAAAACCCTGAATGAATCTAGAATCATAACGTCTGCCGAGAAGCTCGGGGAAGGTATGACTTTCTAGTGCTAGTCCCATGCGCCTGGTTCTTTTTCCAAAGAAAACCATTGCGATGAAAACACCGACTACGATTGTGGCAAGGGTGAGCCATAGAAGTGGGAAGCCGAAAAGTCCGGCTGCGCCGCCGAAACCGATGATCGCTGAAGTAGATACGAAAGTTGCACCGTATGACATTGCCATGATGAATGGGTTCATCTGCCTGCCAGCAAGCATGTAGTCGGTGGATTTCTTGGTGGACTGCCATCCCTTAAAACCAAGGTAGAAAATTACTGCGAGGTAAATGGTGATAATGACAATTTTAGTAACCATCTATTTGTCTCCTTTCTTGACATCAATAGTTACTGCCGTTGCATCTGGTTTACCTTTTTTGTTCCAGTTGAGAATGCCGTAAGCAACACATCCAAGTGAAGCAAATAGGCACAACCAGAAGACCATTGCGATCTCAACGCTTCCTAAGCCTAACATCATGATGATACCCCCAAAATGTTATTTTTTTAAAAAACAGATTGTTTTGAATAAAGTTTCATTTTCTGTCGACAGGCTCAAGTAGGGATGACGGCATAAAAAAAGGCCGCGAGCTTAGAGCCTGCGGCCTTAGGTGAAAACTCTTTCAATTTGCATTTACGCGAGCGAACACCACCAAGCCACAGGGCTGGTAAATATAAAATAGCTAAAAAAGAAAAATATTGGGCTATTGGTGTTCATTGAGTAAATTTGTAAATGAGCATTTACTTATTGTCAATATTAAAGGTAGTTCTTTCATTAAATGTCTAAAAAATTTCAAATGTGTAAGCTTCAGGAAGTATGTATCCGTATAAAAGTATATTTTGGGTTGTAATTTTGATACTTTATAAGGCAAATAAAGGGGTATGAGTGAATAAGATTCTGTAATAGTGCAACTTTTTTTGCAGATGGTTACTGTTTTAGAGAATTACATAAATGGAAAAAGTAAAACTGATGATAATTACCTGTTTTTTATAAAAGATGTATGGACTTAGTGTGTTAGGGATGGAATAAATAATTAAACGATTTATACTTTATGACATTCAAATTTCTTTATTAATCAACGGTTCAATGGGATGAGGAGGCTTTAGGATGGATATATTGGAGCTGGTAACTAATAGAGACCCTAACGAAAGGGAATTTCATCAGGCTGTGAGCGAGGTTTACGATTCTATCAAGCCTGTGCTTGATCGTAATCCTGAGTATCGTAGTGCAAGTATTCTAGAGCGCATTGTTGAGCCGGAGCGTGTTATAATGTTCCGTGTTCCCTGGGTTGATGATGAGGGTGATGTCTTCGTTAACCGCGGATTCAGAGTCGAGATGAATAGTGCAATCGGTCCATATAAGGGCGGACTTCGTTTTCATCCATCTGTAAATCTAGGTATTTTAAAATTTCTCGCTTTTGAACAGGTATTTAAGAACGCGCTTACTTCACTCCCTATGGGAGGCGGTAAGGGTGGTTCTGACTTTGACCCTAAGGGTAAGTCTGATAACGAAGTTATGCGTTTTTGCCAGAGTTTCATGCTCGAGCTTTCACGTCATATCGGACCTAATACGGATATTCCTGCTGGTGATATTGGCGTTGGCGCCCGTGAAATTGGTTACCTGTTTGGAATGTATAAAAAGGTTCGCAATGAGTTTACCGGAGTTCTTACCGGTAAGGGGTTAAATTGGGGAGGAAGTTTAATTCGCCCTGAGGCTACGGGTTATGGAGCTGTGTATTTTGCTGCGGAAATGCTCGCAACAAAGGGTAAAACTTTTGAAGGTACAACCAGCCTTGTTTCTGGAGCTGGTAATGTTGCCCAATTTGCAATGGAAAAATTGATTGAGCTTGGCAGTAAGCCTGTCACTTTTTCTGATTCATCTGGTTATATATATGATGAAAAGGGCGTTGATCGCGAAAAGCTTGATTATCTCATGAATCTCAAAAATGTTCGTCGTGGGCGCGTCAGTGAATACGCGGATAAATACTCTGAAGCAGTATATGTTCCTATCGATCACGATTCGGACCACAATCCACTATGGGATCATAAAGCTGACTGTGCTTTCCCTTGTGCGACACAGAATGAAATTAATGCTAAGGATGCAGCTAATCTTGTTGCAAACGGTGTGACAGCCCTTTCTGAAGGCGCGAATATGCCGACAACTCCTGATGGTGTTAATATATTCCTTGATAACGGGTTGCTTTACGGTCCCGGTAAGGCTGCCAATGCCGGTGGTGTTTCAGTTTCGGGCTTAGAAATGAGCCAGAACAGTATGCGCCTTGGATGGCCTAGAGAGGAAGTTGACCAGAGACTTAAAGTCATCATGAAAAATATTCACAAAACCTGCATGGAAACTGCAGACCAATACGGAACCCCGTTTAATTACGTAAACGGCGCAAATATAGCCGGTTTTGTAAAAGTTGCTCAGGCAATGCTTGATCAGGGTATTGTATAAAAAGTTTCTTCATAATAATCACACCCAAAGGGCGGATTGCGTTTTTCGCTTTTCGCCCTTTTTTGTGGAATAAATTTTAATTCGGGCGGAAAGGTTATGGATACTAAGTATATGTTTACTGGAAAGCAGACTCGTAAATTCAGTCTCTATCATGACCTTATGCAGGTTAAGGTTAGAGAGATACTTTTGATATCCAGTCCTTATGATGCCTGGGTTATGGAAGAAGATAGTAAAATTTCAGAAAGGATTGTCAGTGAGTATCGAGGGCTTAACCTAAGTAGCCCCCCACGGCTGACGTGGGTTTCGAATATTGATGAGGCTCTTGAAGTTTTAGGCTGTAATTGCTTCGACCTCGTAATCATCATGCCACATCTATCTAATATGAATTGTTTTGATATGGGCAGAAGGATCAAAGAAAAAGTTCCGGGGCTTCCGGTTGCAATGCTCAGTCATCGTCAGGTCGGGGCATCTGATATTGAGCATATGCATGGGGTTGATCGTGAATTCGTTTGGTCCGGTGATGCTGAACTGCTGGTCGCAATGGTTAAGAATTTAGAAGATATGCTGAATGTTGAGCATGATACTGAAGCTGTTGGAATTAGAGTAATTATTGTTGTTGAGGATTCGCCTAGATATCTGGCCTCCTTTTTACCTATCCTTTATAAGGAACTTGTCCGGCAGACTCAGGCATTACTTGAGGAGGGGCTAAACTCTGAGCACAGGCTTTTGACCATGCGTGCGCGCCCTAAAATCCTGACTGCAAGCACATACGAGCATGCTTTAGAGCTGTTCAAAAAGTATGAACCATATATTCTTGGCGTTATTTCTGACGTCAGATTCCCCAAAGAAGGCAAGCTTTACGGACGTTCTGGAATAGAGCTTTTGAAGGAAATTAAAGCTCAAAGGAAAGATATTCCATTGCTGCTAGCCAGCAACGAGCCTGATAATGCTGAGCGGGCTGTACTAATTCCAGCGTATTTTGTTGATAAAAACTCACCTGACTTGATGTCGGAAGTTCGAAGTTTCGTTACAGAACATCTTGGGTTCGGGGATTTTGTCTTCCGCGATTTGGATGAAAATGAAATATCCAGAGCATCAAGCTTGTACTCATTAGAGAAAATTCTTCGTAATATTCCACAAGATATTTTTAAACGACACTGTGAAAAGAATGATTTTTCGCGCTGGTTTTATGCAAGAACGGAGATTAGGCTGGCGAATAAAATACGTCCTTTGAAAGATGCGGATTTCCCTGACGTTGAAACGCACCGCCAATATTTACTAAAGCTCATTGCTGCAAGGCGCAGACGCAGGCAGCAGGGCGTTCTTGTTTCGTTTAATCCAAAGGACTTTGATCCGCAGACAGAATTTTTAAAAATCGGTTCGGGATCTCTTGGCGGTAAGGCTCGTGGGTTGGCTTTTATTTGCTCAATGCTCAACCGGAATCCGTGGATGCATGAAAAGCATTCGGAAATGAAAATATTTGCTCCAACGACTTTGACCATTGGAACATCCGGCTTTGATGATTTCATGGAAATGAATAACCTCTCCTACCTTGCGTCCGCTGATGTGGACGATAAAGAGGTTGCGCAAATCTTTTCAGATGCATTCTTTCCCGGCTGGATCGAAGCTCAGCTCTGGGCATATTTACATGAAGTTAAATATCCGTTGTCAGTTCGCTCTTCCAGTCTTCTCGAAGATGCCCAGTATCAGGCTTACGCTGGGTTATATAGCACATACATGATTTCAAATGATCATCCTGATCTCGAAAAAAGGCTTTCGCAGCTTGTGGATGCAATCAAACTTGTATGGGCATCCACATATTATAAAGCTCCCAAATCATTTTCTCAGCGAGTGAATCAGCGAACTGATGAAGAAAAAATGGCTGTAATTATTCAGAAGGTAGCAGGGCAGCAATATGGTGATTACTTTTTCCCTGCCATTTCAGGTGTAGGTCAGTCCTACAATTATTATCCATTCGGGAAAATGAAGCCGGAACATGGCGTTGCATCAATCGCCTTGGGGATTGGTAAGTCTGTTGTTGATGGTGAGCAATGCTTAAGATTTTCTCCGCGCTACCCTAAAGTTCTACCGCAATGTCCGACAATTGCTGACTCTCTGAAAAATGCGCAAACTACATTTTATGGCCTTAAAATGGATGGCAGTGAAATAAGGACTTTGCATGATGGTGCTAATCTAGAGAAGCTGAATATCGCAGATTTTGAAGAGATCCCGCCTGTTCAGATGCTTGCATCAACTTACGATGTGCAGGAAGGACGCATCAGAGATACAGCCTCTGTACCGGGGCCGAAGGTAATCTTGTTCGCGCCAGTGCTAAAACACAAATCCATTCCGCTTTCGTCCGTTTTGAAGGATGTTCTCCTGCTTGCCGAAAACGGTATGGGCGGACCTGTTGAAATCGAATTTTGCGTTAATATGTATGATGATGGGCGTAAGCCTGAATTTAACCTGCTGCAAGTCCGGCCCATGAGTGCGCGAGCAGATTTGAATCATGTGAATATCACTGATGATGATTTGAAACGGGCTGTTTGCATTTCAAGCCATGCCCTTGGTAATTCTGAGAAGAATGATGTTGAGGATGTCCTTATAGTAAGGCCGGATGTTTTTGATATAGCAAAGTCCCGGGAAATAGCGCTTGAGATAGCTAAATTTAATGGCAAGCTGATGAAGAATGACCGCAAATATCTTTTAGCTGGACCGGGGCGCTGGGGTTCTGCTGATCATTGGCTTGGAATTCCAGTTGAGTGGCCCGACATTTCTGGCGTTTCAGCCATAGTCGAAACTTCGGTTGAAAGTCTAAAGGTTGAGCCTTCTCAGGGGTCACACTTTTTCCATAATATAACGACACTTGGTATCAACTATTTCATGGTGTCGGATAAAGCCGACAACAAAATGGATTGGGAATGGTTTTCCGAGCAGCCTGTCGTGGAAGAGGGAGAGTATGTGAATCACATAAGATTACCGGCTCCTTTAGGTATTAAAGTAGACGGTAGAAGTTCGCAGGGAGTTGTTCTGCCGGTAAAGGGGAGCAGTGAATATTGCTTGCTGAAAGATTGTGAATAGCAGGAAATTATGAACGGAAAGTGTAGGGCATTAAAAAGGGGAAAGCTTATTAGGCTTTCCCCTTTTTTTATCTATCGTGCTTATGTGGGATTCCGAGAAGATCGCGTTTTGCTCTGCCTCTTTCGTAGAGGAACTTCTGGAAGGTATCCATGTATGTGTAGAACACAGGGGTCAGGTAAAGCGTTACAACTTGTGAGAGGATAAGTCCACCCACGATTGCAAGACCCATTGGCTGTCTTGCCTGCGCCCCTGCTCCGAGTCCTAGAGCAATCGGCATTGCACCTGCGATGGCTGCAATTGTGGTCATCATGATAGGCCTGAACCTTTCGAGAGATCCTTTAATTGCCGCCTGTTCAGGTGTGAGATTGTCTTTTTCCTCAGCTTCCAGTGCGAAGTCAACGACCATGATTGCGTTCTTCTTAACGATACCAATCAGCATGATAACCCCTACCACTCCGAAAAGATCTAGATCCTTACCGAATAAGGTCAGGGTTAAGAGCCCGCCGATTGCAGCTGATGGAAGTCCTGAGATAATGGTAATCGGCTGAATCCAACTTTCATACAGAATACCGAGAATAATGAAGATGATAAATATCGCAATCATGAGCAGGAAGAAAACGCTGCTCATGGATTTCTGGAATTCGTCGGCAGTTCCTTCGAAGTTTGAAACAACTGTATCCGGCAGAAGTTCTAATGCCAGCCCATTGATGGCCGTTGTTGCATCACTTAATGAAAAACCGGGGGCTATATTAAATGAGTAGGTAACCGAAGGCAGCATGCCTGTGTGGTTAACCTGCAAAGGGCCGGGTTTTTCTTCAAAAGACGCAATGTTATCAAGTCGGACAAGCTTTCCATTTTTGCTTTTAACATGCAGCTTCATCAGATTGCGCGGATCTTTTTTATGGAATGGAAGCACTTCGAGAATAACCCAGTACTGATCCGTATCTCCATAAATGGTTGAGACCTTACGCTCCGAATATGCAGAGTTCAGGGTGTTCTCTATGTCGTGAGCTGTGACCCCGTAATAGGAAGCTTTGTCTCTATCAATTTTGACCCAAAGCTCAGGATTGTTATCAAGTAGATCTGAGTTTACACCCGTCAAAAATGGAATAGAGTGAAGAGCCTGCTCAAACTTTGGCGCAATGGCGAACAGCTCCATTTGATCAGGTGCTTGAATTGTATACTGATAAAGGTTCTTAGACGTTTTAGCTGTGAGCCTGATCATGGGCGGATTTTGAATCCATGTAACAATTCCCGGATCATTATTAAGCTTTTGCATCAAAGATCTAGCAACTTCGTCCGCGGTCATTTCGCGCTCTTTTGGTGGCACAAGCATAGGGAAAATAAAACCCTGATTGAGCACTGGCACACCTGCGACAATAATCACATGCTTAATATTTTCATCAACAGCAAGAATAGGCTCCAAAGCTCTAATATGCTTTTTCATGGACTCGTAGGAAATTCCCTGCTTGGCCTGCGCAAAACCCTGACAGTAACTCATGTCATCGGTTGGCAGGAATCCTTTAGGAATAACCATAAAGAAATGGATGGTTGCAAGTAGAATCAGTCCCGCTACGCCCATGGTCATCCGGCGATGACGCATTACAAAATGGAGTGAGCGTTCGTAGTTGCGTAGTAGAAAATCGTTAAATTTATCAGGCTCGTTAATCTTGCTTCCCGGTTTCAGAAGACGGCTTGCGAGCATGGGAGTCAGTGTTAGTGACACCACTCCAGATGCAAGAATGGCGACTGTGATCGTCATGGCGAATTCATGCAGAATGCGTCCGATGATACCGGACATATACATCAGCGGGATGAAAACAACCGACAATGACAACGTCATGGAAACAATGGTGAAGGTAATTTCTTTTGCGCCCTCGAGAGCCGCCTCATAAGGTTTTTTACCCATTTCCAGATGGCGCACGACGTTCTCGATCATAACAACGGCATCATCCACCACGAATCCGACCGAAAGGGTCAAGGCCAGTAGCGAAAGGGTGTCCAGAGAATAACCCAGCACAAACATAATGGCGAAGGTGAAAATAATCGAGACCGGAACCGCAATTGCGGCAATGAGAGTTGCGGAAATATTTTTCAGGAAGAAAAAGATAACACATATAACAAAGAAGACAGCAAGGAGCAGGGTTTCCTGCACATCATCAACGGCTTCCTTAATTGGGATTGAACGGTCATATAAAACGTTCATATCGATTCCGGCAGGAATTTGCTGACGGATAGTCGGGAGCATACTGAGGATTGTTTCACAAACCGCAATTGTATTGGAACCCGGCTGTTTTTGAATTGCGATGATAACTGCGCGTTTACCGTTGACCCATGATCCTGTTTTGTCGGCTTTAATTGAGTTTTCGACTGTTCCAATGTCAGATAGGCGCACTGTCCTACCATCTTCAGATTCGAAAATCATCGGTAGAAACTGCTCAGCTGTTTTGAGCTGGCCGGTAGCTTCAATGGTAACAGATTGCAGCTTGTTATCCAGAGTACCTACAGGCTCTTTAACATTCTGTTCCGCGACAGCCTGACGGACGGTGTCAATATCAATGCCACATGCTGCAAGTTTTTCGGGGTTAACACGAACCCTTACCGCAAGCTTGGATTCACCATATACGACAACTTTTGAAACACCGCTGACCATAGAGATGGAGTCGGTAAGAAATGTCGTGACGTACTCATTAACCTTGTAGATAGGCATAGAGTCAGACCAAAGCGCCATGTATAGAACAGGGTCGTCAGCAGGGTTTACCTTTTCATAGTAGGGCGGTTGCGGGAGGTCGGAAGGCAGATTTCCGCTAGCACGGGAGATAGCTGCCTGAGTGTCAGACGCGGCCCCGTCAATGTTACGGTCCAGATCGAACTGTAAGGTTACGAGAGTCTGCCCAAGTGAGTTTACGGAACTCATTGTGCGTAGTCCCGGCATGGACGTAAATTCTTTTTCAAGTGGCGTGGCAACAGATGACGCCATTGTAGACGGACTACCACCGGGGAGAGTCGCCGTGACCTGAAGCGTCGGGAATTCAACAGCCGGAAGGTAACTTACAGGCAGTTTAAAATAGCCGACGATACCGAAAAATACCATTGCTATAACCACAAGAGTGGTCATAACTGGTCGTTTAATAAATACCTCTGTTACATTCATGGCTATTCACCGGCTCCGGCAGTTTTGCTCTTCGAGTTATCTGCTGATTTACCTGATGAGGGTGCCCTGCCTGTCGAGTTTGTTTTGTCGCCTTTCACTTTGACTACAGCACCGGGAAACAGTCTCAGCTGTCCGTCGGTGATTATTTCTTCTTCACCTGTGAGTCCTGCCGTAACGATATCCATTTTGCCGGACCTGCGGTCAATCTCGATGGGCCGCATATCAACTGTTTTATTCTGGTGCATCACCCATACAAATTTTCCCTCCGGTCCATCGCATGTGGCCTGCATAGGTATTTGCACAACATCTTCTTCAAAAAGTTTGAGCATAACTTCTACATAATTACCGGGCCATAGAGAACGATTGGCATTCGTGAAGGTCGCCTGCATCCAGACTGTGCCGCTTTTTGTATCAACATTGTTATCAATAAAAGTAAGCTTGCCTGCATCACGGGAACCTTGCCCTTCGGAAATAGCTAGAACTTCGAGGGTTGCATTGGCGGAGTATTTTTGAACCTTAGCCAAGTATTTTTGGGGAAGATAAAAATTAACGGCTATCGGAGAAATTTGATTGATCACTACGAGTTCATCTTTGTTCTCTTCAATTAGATTTCCCGCAGTTGGGAAGATGTACCCAGTCAGGCCATTAATCGGTGATTTGATGAAACAGTAATTAAGGTCATTTTTAGCGTTAACAAGCTTGGCCTGAGTTACGGCGATTAGGTCACTTGCGGTCTTCATTTCAAGCCGCTTTTGTTCGAACTGCTCAGCACTAACAACTTTACGTCTCACAAGATCGCGATAGCGGTTGTAATCCCTTTTAGCTTGTTCATACTTTGTGTTGTCTGAAGCAAGTTCTGCTCTCAGCTGGCGTATGCTTGCTTCGAAAGGAGCCGGGTCCATCGTGAATAATTGTTGCCCAGCTTTAACTATATCTCCATTTTTAATGGCAATTTTGCTTAAATATCCCGTTACCCTTGAACGTACTGTGATTGTGTCAATGGCCTTAACTGTGCCAATTGCTGTTATATAGTAAGGCGTTGGTTTTTTGATTGCCTCACCTGTTGTAACTGGAGCCGCTGGGATTTGGTGAGGGGCTTCTTTATCTCCTCCGCATCCTTGAAATGACAACATCGCAATGATTAGAATCGCAGTGTATATGCAAGATATGAAATATCTTCTTGATTTGATGGAGGAAATTGAAATCATTAGAGCAAGCTCCTTGCGCAGGTTTTATTTATCACTCTCAATACCTTAAATACTCCAAATTTAAAAGGGTATTAGTTTAAGAAAGGGGTTAAAAAACAGGTGTGAATTTATTTCTTTAATAACTTGAGGGCTGGTAGATTTACATGCAAGAACATGATTACTTTTTAGTTTATAAACAGTAGTATTTAGATGTAACACCCTAATAAATAAAGATAAATATATAATGCAAGAATCAAATAGTATACGAATTCAGTATGTTGATGGCGTAAGATTTAGGCGTGGTGTTGTTGCTGCTGCCGGGAGACTTATCGAAAATGCTCCTCATCTAGACGCTATTAATGTTTTTCCTGTTCCGGATGGTGACACTGGGGCGAATATGGCGGGTACTATGCGCAGCATTGTACGTTCCACCGGGGATTCTCTTGAAAAGTCCATAGAAAAAATGAGCGCGCTCATTGCTGAGTCTGCACTTAACGGGGCAAAAGGTAATTCCGGCGCCATTCTCGCGCAATTCCTGTGCGGTTTTGCGGAAGGCGTAAAGGATATGCCTAGAATCTCACCGGCTGATTTTGCACGGGTTGCTTCCCTTGCAGCCCGTCGTTCCTGCGAAGCTATTGCTGATCCCAAAGATGGAACCATCGTTAGTGTAATTAAGGATTGGGCCACGCACCTTAGCTCTAAAGCACATGAATATCGTGATTTTCATGTGCTTCTATCTGATTCTTTATTGAATGCTCAGGCTTCGGTGAAAGCTACAACCGAAAAGCTTGCAGAACTTAAAAGCGCAGGTGTTGTTGATGCTGGCGCTTTGGGATTTGTATATTTACTAGAGGGTATTGTTGATTTTTTAGAGAATGGAAAAATTGAAAAAGCAATTTTACCTGATTCAGCTCCATTATATAATGTAGGGAATCCCCCAAATGAGGCTTCGAAGGTTGCCGTTAAAAGTCTCGAATTTAGATATTGTACAGAATTTTTGCTGAAAGGATCTGGAATTGATAAGAACTCGATACGCGAATCTGTCTCAGGTATGGGAGATAGTCTTATCGTGGCAGGTCTTCCACATTGCATAAAAATCCATATTCACACTAATGATCCTGATAAAGTTGAAGAGATTGTTTCAGCCTTTGCAACTGTAGATAAACGCAAGGTTGATGACATGCTGGTGCAGCATAAGCGTTTGATTTCCGATGGAAGAAAAGTTGGGATTGTTACAGACAGTTCTTGCGATATTCCTGCTGAGCTAAGATTACAATATGACATCAGAGTTGCTCCTTTGCGTCTTACAATTGACGGGCAAGAATATATTGATCAGGTCAATATTGATTCTGCCAAGTTTTATGAAATGCTACCTAAGTCTTTGAAAGCTCAGACTTCTCAGCCTTCACCGGGTGATATTAAAAAGATCTATGAGTGCGCGTGCAGTGATTACGAAAACGTGGTTTCATTGCATATGGCTAAGGTGCTTAGTGGTACTTATCAGAGCGCGGTAGCGGTCAGTTCTGGTCTTGAAAATCTACAAACCCTTGATGCAAAAAAACTGAGCGTTGGGTTGGGGCTTTCTGTTTTGGAAGCGGCAAGGGCTGCACAGAGTGGCGGAACGGTTGAAGAGGTAGTAGGAGTTGCTCAAAAAGCCATTGCAAATGCGAAGATTTTCGTAACTATTGATACATTAGATTACGCAGTGAAGGGCGGCAGGGTTAGCAAAGGGCAGGGAATGATTGCCAAATTCTTAAACATAAAGCCCATTTTAGAGTTTAGAAACGAGGGGCAGCCTGTTACTGTAGCCAAAGCTTTTGGAATCAAACGACAAGAAAGCGCACTTATTAAGCTTGTACGGGAAAATACGTGGGGCAAAAGTAATTTGCGCTTTGCTGTTTCGCATGCTGATGCACTGGGTACTGCTGAGAGGTTCGCACGTATCATTAAGGATGAGTTTGGCGTTGAGCCTGAGTTTGTAACTGAAGCTTCCCCTGTGCTTGGTTTACATAGTGGGCCGGGAGCGTGCGCAGTTGCTTTTATCGCAGACGATTAAAATGGCTTAGTTTGCTATATCCTGTTCACAGGTTAAATCAGATTTTGAATCATAATCCGATGTTTGGCACTTTATGGAGTGTTCATATGTCGGATTTTTTTTGGTTTAAATAAGTTTTAGTGAAAAAAAGTTGATAAAAATTTCTTGTTAATTATTAAATTACCTTTTTTGTATATCTTTTATAATAAAGTAAATGACGATACTATTTGATTAATCCCTTTCTTGGGCGTTGCAGTTATTCGGATCAAGGGAATCAGAAAGTTGTACCGCTAACCTAAAATTATTGTTATTTATCAAAAAAGGAAGACTATGAAATTGATTATACATAAATGGAAAAGAATGAGGTATTCTTGACTTTTCGCAATTTTAGGCTATGACTATTGTTCTTTCTTGAATTCTTGAAGTTAGAACTTAGGATTCATTAAAAGGTTGCTGACAGTTAAATTTTTCCACTATATTATAGTAGCCTGTCCTGAATTGATAATCGGTACAGGAGTTGGAGTTAAGCGATATGCCGATGATTGAAATTAAGAATCTCCACAAATGGTACGGCGATTTTCATGTCCTTAAGGGTCTTAATGACCATGTAAATAAAGGTGAAGTGCTTGTTATTTGTGGGCCGAGTGGTTCAGGAAAGAGCACTTTTATTCGCTGTATTAACAGGCTTGAAGATTTCCAGAAAGGAACCGTCACTTTTGATGGGAAAGACATTCTCGACAAGAGCGTTAACCTAAATGAACTGCGTGCCGAAATTGGCATAGTTTTCCAGCAGTTCAACCTTTACCCTCATCTTACAGTATTAAATAATGTAACTCTGGCCCCGCAGAAGGTTCGTAATGTTCCTCGCGCAGAAGCAGAAGAGGTTGCACTTAAATTACTTGAAAGAGTGGGTATTCACGATCAGGCTCATAAGTACCCTGCTGAGTTGTCCGGTGGACAGCAGCAGCGTGTTGCTATTGCAAGAGCGTTAGCAATGAAGCCGAAAGTAATGCTTTTCGATGAGCCTACTTCTGCGCTTGACCCGGAGATGATCAACGAAGTTCTGAATGTTATGAAAGATCTGGCACGCGAAGGAATGACCATGCTCTGCGTTACGCATGAAATGGGATTTGCCCGCGAAGTTGCTGATCGAGTTATATTTATGGATCAGGGTGAAGTTATCGAACAGGCTCCGCCTGAAGAGTTCTTCAAAAACCCACGTCACGAAAGAACTAAGTTATTTTTGAAGGAGATATTGTAGTCGTTTACTATTTAGCGGCTTGGGCAGAAAACTTTAAAATTGTTTCAGGAGGATCTATGAAAAGACTTTCAATCATGGTTGCAATGGTACTAGCGTTGGCACTTTGTGCTTCTACCGCTTTTGCTGATAAATTGCAGGAAGTAAAAGATCGCGGAGTTCTTATCTGCGGTGTTAAAGATGCAGTTGTTCCTTTCGGTTACATTGATGAAACCACAAAGAAACTTGTTGGTATGGACATCGATATCTGTAACTACATTGCTGGCAAAATCGGCGTTAAAGCTGAATTCAAACCAGTAACATCATCCACACGTATTGCTATGCTCGTTCAGGGATCAATCGATCTTTCTGCAGCTACAATGACTCACAAGATCGCTCGTGACGATACCATTGATTTCAGTATCACATACTTCATGGACGGCCAGAAGCTTCTCGTTAAGAAAGGTTCCGGCATTACTTCCGCAGCTGACCTTAAAGGTCAGAAAGTTGGTACAGCTAAAGGTTCTACTTCTGAGCAGAACATCCTGAAAGTACAGCCTGATTGTAAGGTTCTTTCTTTCGAAGGTTACCCACAGGCTTTCCTTGCTCTTAAGCAGGGTAAAGTTAAAGCTGTAACAACTGACTCTACTATTCTTCTTGGACTCAAAAACTCCGATCCTAACCCATCTGATTGGGAAATCGTTGGTGACATCATTTCTCCTGAGCCTTACGGAATCGGTCTTCCTGAAAATGAATCCAACTTCCGTGATGCTGTAAACGTTGCTCTCATCGAAATGTGGAAGAGCGGCGATTACCAGAAAATGTACGACAAATGGTTCGGACCTAATACAAAGAATGCACTGCCTTTGACTTGGCAGATGGAAATTTGGCCTTAGTCGATTAGTGGCTTAGGTTATATTGATTAGAAACGAAAGGACCGTACTTAGTACGGTCCTTTCGAAAACAACGGATAAACGCCTTGAATTATCAGTTTGATTGGAATCTAGTTTTAAGCGGTCAGTATGGGCAATGGATTGTTGAGGGGCTTGTTACAACCCTTCAGATATCTTTGGTATCCATTGGTTTTACATTGTTGCTCGGTACCATTATAGCTGTGATGCGTATGTCGAAGTTTAAACCTTTTGAGTGGTTTAGCTTTGCATTTGTTGAGTTTTTTAGAAATACGCCTCTGCTGATTCAGATATTTTTCTGGTATTTTGGTTCCTATTCCATTCTGCCGGATTCAGTTAACACTTGGCTTTATGATCACGATTTTGAATTTGCGGCCGGGGTTATCTCCCTTACATTTTATACTGCCGCGTTTATAGCTGAAGAGATCAGAGCCGGTATTAACTCGATACCCAAAAATCAGCTTGAAGCTTCGCGTGCTACTGGACTTTCGTTCATGCAGGCTTATAGGTTTGTAATTCTACCGCAGGCTTTCAGAATTATTATTCCACCACTTATTTCACAGTCTCTAAACCTTATTAAGAACTCCTCGCTGGTTATGACTATCGGCGTTATGGATCTTACTTACATGGCGAGACAGGTTGAGTCATATTCTTTCCACGGATTTGAGGCTTTCACAGTCGCGACACTTATTTACTTGGTAATTTCGCTAATAGTGTCCTTCTCAATTAATATGTACAATAAGCATTATCTAATCCAGATAAAATATTAGGGGTGGCCTCTCGTGCAATGGGATGTAGTTTGGAACAACTTTGATTATTTTCTTTGGGGCGCATTTCCCAATGGACCTTTAGGTGGGCTTGCAGTCAGTATTATTCTGGCTGTACTCGGTATCTTTGGTGCATTCTGGATAGGCCTTGCTGCTGGTTTGATGCGTTTATCGCGCAATAAACTAGTTAAATTAACTGCGGTTTTCTACATCGAAGTTATCCGCGGCATACCTTTGCTGATGCTTATTTTCTGGTTCTATTTTTTAGTTCCAATAATATTTGGTTCCCCTTTACCTGAATTTCACTGTGCGCTTATCGCGTTTATAGTTTTTACCGGTGCTTACATCGCAGAAATTGTAAAGGCTGGTGTCACAGCTTTACCGAGCGGGCAGATGGAAGCAGCTAGAGGGAGTGGACTTTCACACTACCAAGCTATGCGGTTTGTAATTCTCCCACAGGCTCTAAGAAACATGATTCCATCGTTTGTTAACCAGTTTGTATCACTTACAAAGGATACTTCTCTGGCTTATATTATCGGTGTAAACGAGCTAACTCGTACTGCAACTCAGGTAAATAACAGAACTTTATCAGCTCCTACTGAGATTTTTATTGCCATTGCCGTACTCTATTTCATAGTTTGTTATGTCTTAACCTACACTAGCCGTAGGATGGAAAAGCACCTTGCACGCTATCAGGCGCGCGATCGTTAGACTTACAAGATAGATTTACTTTGTTTTTTAAAAGGCCTCGAATGTTCGAGGCTTTTTTTTTGCTTAATAAATAGTTGAATAACTGCTTTAAAAGTGATCTTCTTTTGACCCTTTGCCTTTATTGGCTTACTGTCGCTTTAATGAAAGATTTGTGATCTTTATTTTGCTGATTTTAATAATGTACCATTTGATAAATGTTTCATTATTTAAGATTAATAGCAGGTAAACTTTTAATGTGGAGGCGGACATGACAAAACTTAGTGATTTAGCTTCTTATATTGACCACACTCTTCTTGATATTTCTGCGGTTCCATCTGATATTGAACTGCTTTGCAGAGAAGCTGTTGAATATGGATTTGCTTCGGTATGTATTCATCCTTGCCATATTGCTCAGGCTTCGCATCTTTTGAAATTTGAAAAGCCAAAAGTCTGCTCTGTTATAGGATTCCCTTCGGGAGCGACCCTTGCTGAGGTCAAAATGATCGAAGCAATGCGCGCAATTGAAAAAGGCGCAGATGAATTGGATATGGTTGTCAATGTAGGGGCTCTGAAGTCTGGAGACATCAATAGTTTTTTAAATGATATACTTTTGACGGTTGAAGGTGCTGACGGTGTTCCTGTAAAGGCCATTATTGAAACGGGACTTCTTTCTGATGAACAAAAAAAGCAGGCATGCGAACTGGCTGTTAAAGCTGGTGCTTCGTTCGTAAAAACGTGCACTGGATTTAGCTGCGGGGCTGCAACTGCATCAGATATTGCTCTTATGCGTTCAGTTGTTGGAAATTCAGTAGGCGTTAAAGCTAGTGGCGGCATTAAAAATTATTCCCAAGCTGTCGAGCTAATTGAAGCCGGAGCTTCACGTTTGGGAACTTCTTCTTCTCTAAATTTAATTAAGGAGTCAATTGGTGGCTGATAAACATAATCTTCTTGCTGTTGCAAAACCTAGTGATATAGAAAAAAAATCTTTTGAAATTATTGATTCTGAGGTTCCAGAACCTCGCAAATTCCAGGGTGTTGAGTGGCAGATTGCAAGAAGAATGGTTCACACTACTGCTGATTTTGAACTGATTGATCTTGTTCGTTTTCATCCGAAAGCTATAGAAAATGGTCTCGAATCTATTAGATCCGGTTGCACTATTGTTACCGATACCGAGATGGCTAAATGCGGAATACCTGTTCGTAGAATGGTCCCGCTTGCTTGTGAAGTTCGTTGTTTAATCAATGATCCTGAAGTGATTGCGACTGCAAAAACAAATTCAACCACGCGAGCACACGCAGCTCTCGAGCTTGCTGCTGATAAAATCAAGCCCGCTATCCACGTTATTGGTAATGCTCCTACTGCTTTAATCCGTCTTGTCCGGTTGATTGAATCTGGTAAAATGGAAGTTCCTGCTCTAATAGTAGGCATGCCTGTCGGGTTTGTGAATGCTGCTGAGTCCAAAGCTATGCTAATGGATTGTGGGAATTTGCCTTATATTTCGGTCGAAGGAAGAAAGGGCGGTTCAGCACTTGCGGCGTGCGTGATTAATGCTTTGGCTGAAGTAGTTTTGGCAGAAAAGAAACTTTCCTCTGAATGCATTTAAGCTAGCTATTAAATTCTAATTATTTTTAATGTTGTGGTTTACTGGCGCTATATAGGAGCGTAATTTGTAATATGTTTGTTTTATGATGCTTATTTATTTAGGTAAGATCGAGTATAGACTCATATTCTACTTGTTAATAAATGTTATGATAGGTAGCTTGTATTATGTGATTTAGTTTTCAAATCATATGTAAAGTGGGCTTATTTTATTTAAGTAACAATTTTATTTTTGGCTTGGTGCAATAAAATATGTCCGGGCATAATACGTCTTCGAAGAAATCTTATTTCAGATTTAGAAAAGGTGAAAGATCAATTTCTAGAGATCTTTCAGCATGTCTTGTCTTTGCCCTTGCCATAATTATCGGAGTTGTTACCGCTTACGAATATTTTGGGCGATCTCATATGCTTCGTCAGGAAGTTGAGGACAAGGCTGATATCTATATTGAGCAGCTTACCAAATCGGTTACTTTTCCCATATGGAACTTTGATATGGTCTCCTTGCAACATGTTTGCAGTGCTTATACTCAAAATGACCAGTTTTCTAAACTTCGTATTGATGATCTTAATGGTGATATTCTCTTCAATTTTGTTCGAGTTGGCGAAGATAACGAAGATCCAATTTCCAGATCACGAGATTTATATATTGGTAAAGAAAGGATTGGATCTGTTAATTTCGAACTCTCCAATAAGGCCTACCTTCGTAATTTAGATTGGATTCTCTTTGTTTCTAGTCTTACATTTTTGACATCCGTTGCTGTCATCTACGTGATCACTGGATTATTATTGGATTATTTTATCCGCCGTCCGTTGCGAAGACTTCGCAAAGGTATGGATAAAGTTGCGATGGGTGACTTTTCTTATCATTTTGCTGAATTTAGGTACACTGAACTCCTCGAAATTGGTTCTCGTTTTAATCGCATGACAGATGAAATAGCGAGCCGGGAAAAGCGGCTGGAAGAGATAAATGAGGTTCTTAAGGGCGAGGTATACAAACGTGAAAAAGCCGCAGCTTCTAGTATTAAGAGTGAGAAAAGATATCGGGCGTTGGTAGAAACTACCTCGGAAGGCTTTTTAATGGTTGATGAAAATCAGGTTTTACTTGACGTAAACCCGGCTTTTTGCCGTTTAATTGGGCTTCCTCGTGAGGAGGTTCTCGGCTCCAATCTAGTAAGTATTTTAGGGCAGTTTGCATCAGATAAGCTCGACGAGAAGAGTGTTGGAGATCATAGATTTGAGCTTAGTTTTACAAACCATGTAGGGCGCGACATTGATATTTATATCCATGCCAGCAATCTGTATGAAAATGATTTTGCAAAGATCATCTTTGCGTTTGTTACCGATATTTCCAGTTATAAGAGTATGGAGAAAGCACTTCGTTCTTCCGAAGAAGAATATCGTACCATCGCTGACTACACATTTGACTGGGAGATGTGGATTGGTCCCACCGGCATAGTGAAATATGTAAGTCCTTCGTGTGAAAGAATTTCCGGTTTTCCCAAAGATTATTTTGTTGAAGGGGCAGGAAAGGTCGAGATGCTGCTCCATAAAAACGATAGAGGGCATTGGAACGATGCACTAGTTGGTAAATTTCAGTCTAACGATGGGACTGATCTAAGGATGTTTAGGAAGGATGGATTGATGCGCTGGGTCTCGCTCAGTGGCCATCAAGTACTCGCGGATGACGGTTCTTCCTTAGGTGTTCGAATTTCATTGCGAGATATTACTAAACGCAAGTTCATGGAGAAACAGCTCCAATATGAAGCTCTTCATGATCCTTTAACGGGTCTTGCTAACCGAACATTGTGTTGCGATAGAATCCTAAAATCTGTTGAGCGTTCACGCAGACGAGATGGATATTACTACGCAGTCATTTTCATGGATCTTGATCGCTTTAAAGTTATCAACGACAGTCTTGGACATAATATTGGTGATAAGCTTTTGGTTAAAGTTTCCAAACGCTTACTACAAGCTGTTCGTGATCTAGATACTGTATCCAGATTTGGCGGAGATGAATTTATTGTTGTACTTGAAGAGTTGGATAAGCCTCGCGAAGCAATACGAATTGCCAGACGTATTAAAGAAAGTCTCAGTAAGCCCATGCTCGTTGATGGGCATAAGATTAGTATCGCTGCGAGCTATGGCATAATACTCAGTCCGACCCCTTATGATAAGCCAGAAGAACTGATTCAAAATGCTAATGTGGCTATGCATCAGGCGAAAGAAAGTGGCCGTGATAAGATGAAAGTTTTTAATCGTAGCATGCTTGATAAGGCTATGAATGCTATGAGCCTCGAAAGAGATCTTCGTGCCGGTATAATTAATAATGAGCTGTATCTTGATTATCAGCCAATTTACTCTCTTGAAAGTAAAGAAGTCATGGGTTTTGAGGCTTTGGTGCGGTGGAATCACCCCGAGCGCGGATTGGTTATGCCTGGCGAATTTATACCGATGGCGGAAGAGTCTGGATTAATTTTTGAACTAGGTCGTTGGGTTATCAATGAGGCGTGCCGTGAAGTTAAAGGTTGGATTAACAGGTATGAAAGTGCCGCCGATCTTGTGATTTCAATTAATATTTCCGGGCGGCAATTTTCACAGGTGTCGCTTGTTGATAATATTCTTTCAACTCTTGAGAAGTACGAGCTTCCTCCAAAGAATATTAAGATTGAGATCACGGAAACAGCTATTATGGAAAGGGCTAATCAGGCTGTTAAAATGCTTACTCACTTGCAGTCGGCAGGAGTTTTCGTATCGATTGATGATTTTGGAACGGGATATTCTTCCATGAGCAATCTTCAGGAGTTCCCGCTTGATCAGTTGAAGATAGATCTCAGTTTTGTCCAGAAAATGAGTCAGTCTCCTGAGAATGTTGAGATCGTTAAAGCTATTATTAACTTGGCGCACAATCTTGGGTTATATGTTGTAGCTGAGGGGGTAGAGAATGAGCATCAGGAAACTTTGCTTAGAGATATGGGCTGTGAATTTGGCCAAGGATATCTTTTTTCAAAACCGATGAGAATCTCTCAAGTTGAATCTTTTTTAAATGGTGATACTTTTTTGGGTTTATAAAGGATGGTATTGATTTTTTCCGCAATAATTTTTGATGATATAAATTAGTTGATTACTAAAAGAGCCTTTGAGAATTGGCTCTTTTTTTTTGCAAAAAAGCTGATTACATGATCAATAAAATGTTATGCCAAATATGTATAATGTATATATTTTTTTTAAAAGCTGATGTATGTTCATTATGACTTCAGTGCGAATGTTTATAATATTGCACTAAAAGTATCGATTGCTGTTGCATGTGCGGTTCTGCCGTGCTAGGCCGAATTTACGACTTGTTTTATTGTAAAATTCAGGACGTAGTTGTTTAGAGGATCGTTTGTCTCTCGTGAGAGTGAGGCATATGGAAAATTTACCCCGAACCCGGATCAGGTTATGAGTGCCAAAAGTAAGGGAAAAAGCAGAGTTACGATTTTTCCGGACTGGTGCAAAGGCTGCGGAATTTGCGCTGCGTTTTGTCCGGCAAAGGTCATGGAACTGAATGATCAGGGCAAGGCGGTCGTGGTCAGAGAGGAAGAATGTATTAATTGCGGATTTTGTGAGCTTCATTGCCCTGATTTCGCGATAATGGTTCAACCTAAAGTGGATAGTGAAATCCCAGCAGGATCTAAGAGTGGGCAGGTCAATGCTTCTCCTACCGGTTCTGTGGAAAGTGAAAAATCCATTAAGGAAAAGGGATAAGGTGTAATCCATGGCCAGACCCAAAAAGAAAAAAAACAAAGAAATTTTTGCCCTAGGTAATGAAGCTGTTGTCGAAGGAGCTCTTTTGGCCGGGTGTGATTTTTACGCCGGTTATCCCATTACTCCTTCATCGGAAATAATGGAAATAATGGCTCAAAGGTTGCCAAAGATCCCAAATGGTTCATTTGTCCAGATGGAAGATGAAATCGGTGGTCTTGGCGCTGTAATCGGGGCATCACTTGCCGGGCGTAAAGCTCTTACAGCCACTTCCGGTCCCGGATTCTCACTTATGCAGGAGCATATCGGGTATGGGTGTATTACTGAAACACCGCTCGTTATTGTTAATGTTATGCGTGGTGGTCCAAGTACAGGCCTTCCGACTTCTCCTGCCCAAGGTGATGTTCAGCAGGCTAGATGGGGCACCCACGGCGATCACTCAATAATAGTTTTATCGGCTTCTAATGTTCAGGAATGTCTTGAAATGACAATTGAAGCTTTTAACCTCGCTGAAAAGTATCGTACCCCGGTAATTCTTCTTATCGATGAAATAACCGCACACACTCGCGAGAAAATAACAATTCCGAACGAAGATGAGTTTGAGGTGTTCAATAGAACTCTTCCTACCATGCCTCCGGAATGGTACAAGCCTTACGAAGAAACCGTAAGGGGAGTGCCACCTATGCCTGCCATTGGTTCCGGTTACAGATTTCATGTGACTGGACTTACTCATGATGTAAACGGATTTCCGACTTCACGTCCTGATGAAGTTCGTGAACTTAATGAGCGGTTGTTCCGTAAAATTGATCAATTTTTACATGATGTTCAGATCGTTGAAGAAATTGATACCGAGGATGCCGAGGTTGCTGTAATTGCATACGGAACTGTGGCCCGTTCAGCGGAACTTGCGGTTAAGCAAGCTCGCGATCTGGGCGTTAAAGCTGGACTTTTGAAGCTTAAAACACTCTTTCCTTATCCTCGTAAGGCTACTGAAAAGCTTATGTACAGGGCGAAGACCATCATCGTTCCTGAAATGAATATGGGACAGATTTCCAGAGAAGTGAAAAGAGTAAATAATGGTCAGGTAAGTGTACGGACCATTAATAAAGTTGACGGGCAGATCATTACTCCCGCTGAAATCCTCAAAGTCTTAACACGGGTATAGCCATGGCAGATATTAAAGGAACACAACTTATTCACGAGTATCTGAGGCATAACAAGAAGTTTCCCCATGTTTTCTGCTCTGGCTGCGGACATGGAATCGTACTTGGCTCGCTAATCAGAAGTATTCATGGACTCGGTCTTTCTAAAGATGACGTCTGTATCGTAGCCGGTATCGGGTGTTCAGGAAGACTTGCAGCCTATGTTGATTTTAACACAGTTCATACCTGCCACGGCAGAGCGCTTACTTTTGCCACAGGCATTAAGATGGCTAAGCCGGGAATGCATGTTATAGTGGTTATGGGCGATGGCGATTCCATGGCTATTGGCGGTAATCACCTTATCCATGCTGCTCGCAGAAATATTGGAGTTACTGCTCTTATATTGAATAATAATATCTACGGAATGACCGGGGGGCAGTGTTCTCCAACTACTCCTGCTGGCGCAAATACACAGACAACTCCTATGGGGCAGATGGAACAAAGCTTCGATTGTGCAAAGCTTTGTACTGCTGCAGGAGCTAACTATGTTGCGCGGGGAAGCGTTTTCCATGTGAAGAGATTAGATTCCATGATTATGGAAGGTATTATGAATCCCGGGTTCGGAGTTGTTGAAATTATGACTCCGTGCTTCACTCAGTATGGCCGTAAAAACGGGTTTAAGAGCCCTGTTGATATGTTCCACGCATTAAAGAAGAATGTGATTCAAAGTGATCGTTTTGATGCCATTCCTGAAGAGGAGCGTGGCGAGAAGGTTCCATCAGGAGTCTTTGTCAAAAAGGACACCCCCGGGTTGGAAGAGAAATTCTATGAAATGGCTGCACGGTGTCAGGGAGGATCGTAATGAAAAATCAGCACTTAGATAGATTTGAAATACGTCTTTCTGGTCTTGGCGGTCAGGGAATTTTGACTCTTGGTAAAGTTATGGGCTCGGGCCTTGCGCTTGGTCAGGGATACAATGTAACCCAGACTCAGAGTTATGGACCGGAAGCTCGCGGCGGAGCAAGTCGTTCTGATTTAGTGATAAGTTCTGAAAAGATCAGTTATCCTAAAGCAGAGTCTGTGGATTTGCTTATCGCACTGAGTCAGGAAGCGTGTAATATGTATTACCGTAACCTGAAGCCGGGCGGATTACTTTTGATTGAGAGTGAGCTTGTAAAACAGCCTCCAGTAAATAATTATCTGGGGTTGCCTTTTACTTCTCTTGCGAAAAATAAAATTGGTCTCGTACAGGCTATGAACACAATTGTTCTTGGTGCGGCGACTTATCTTCTCCCTTTTGCTCAGCAAAAGATTATCCGCAAGAATCTTGAAGAAATTCTTCCAGCAAAAATTGTTGAGATCAATGTGAAAGCATTTAATCTTGGCTACAAGGAAGCAAAGAAGAATTTTGGTGAGCCTGAAGAATTGTGGAAAGCGAATTGCGTCGTTGTTGAAGAAGACGAGGGTGATTCAATTTAGCCGTCAGAAATGTCTATTATTAAAGGCCTTTCGATTATTTTAAATCGGAAGGCCTTACTCTTTTCCTCTTACTGCTTTTCTTTTTGCTTTCACTTACTGGCTGAATAGCAACTTCAGGAACTGGTATGTCGAAAGTAAATAGAGAATCTGCAACTCTATTAAATTCTTCAACTCCTTCACGCTGAATATCTGTTAGATTTAGGAGATCCCATCTTTCGCATAGCTCTTGTGGCTCTCTTGCTCTATCCCTTGCTTTAATGACAGCAATACTGCGTTCACCCAGCGTAATGAATGTCGTTCTAACTAGGTGGCAATCTACGTGGGCTGTAAAACACTGCACTTCATCCGAATCGCTTAAACAATCTCCGACCGAGACTGCATTCCATTCCCCTATTTCCGGGGTTACTACATTTGATTTACGATTAAGAAGGACAGTAATTACAGCTGTTCCATTGCTGTTTCCAAATAAGTATCTATGCTGAGTGATGGAGAGAAAGCTCCGTTCTCTGCTGCTATCGTATTCTAAGGAAGGAGCAACAGAGATCTTATTCTCAGTTGTAATATACTTGGAATCGAATGGAACAATAAAGGGCTGCCCTGGATTTTTTTTCCCAGAACAGCCCCCAAATGCAATAATAAGCAGAACACCAAGCATGGCTGTAAAGAGAGGGGATGACCCTGTCTGTCTGCGGATTTTTAAGCTCATTTATTTAGTCTTTTTGCCACCGGCATATTTTTTTACGTCAATATTATACTTTTTAACTTTGTAGTTAACTATGCGGTAGCTAACTCTGAGATCCCTAGCAGCCTGCAGCATATTACCGCGAGCCTTTTTAAGGGAGTCTACAAGAAGCTCCTGTTCAAACTTGGCGACAGCTTCCCCGAACGACAAAGATGTGTCTGTTGCAGTGCTTTCAGCAGTCTGCAAAGTCGGAGGAAGATGATAAGTACGTATTACTTCTTCTTCACAAATGAGCACCGCCCTTTCAAGGCAGTTTTTTAGCTCACGAACGTTTCCAGGCCAGTGGTACTGAGTGAAAAGGTCGATGGCCGGACTTGAAATTCTTTTAATATTTTTCTCATATTCTTTGGAAAAACTTTCAAGGAACTGTTCTGCGAGAGGTAAAATGTCTTCACGTCTTTCACGAAGAGCAGGAATGAATATAGGGAATACATTGACTCTGTAAAATAAGTCTTCCCTGAACTTGCCTTCGCGTAATAATTTTTCAAGAGGCTGGTGAGTCGCGCAAATAAGGCGAACATCAACTGTTATAGGCTGTTCAGACCCAACCCTCTGAATTTCTTTTTCCTGAATAGCTCTAAGCACTTTGGCCTGAGCATCCATTGAAAGTTCGCCGATTTCATCTAGAAATAAGGTGCCGTTGTTGGCTACTTCAAACAGGCCGCGCTTATTTTGGTAAGCACCTGTGAAGGCTCCTTTCTGGTGTCCGAAAAGTTCACTTTCAACAAGTTCAGCGGGAAGAGCCGCACAGTTGAGCTTAACAAGAGGTTTTTCTCTGCGTGGGCTGCATGCATGGATCGCTTCAGCTAAGAGTTCTTTACCAGTTCCAGATTCACCGCGAAGAAGGGCTGTAGCTCTGCTCGGTCCAACTTGTCTGGCTTGCCTTAGGACTTGTCTGATGCTTTTAGAAGTAGCAACAAAATTAGCTGGGGGAGGTACTTCCTGTCCACCACTGAGAAATGAGCCCTGACTCAGCATTTGAGCTTGAAGGGCCATTTCTTCTTGAAGGCGTAGGACTTGATTGGAGATTAAAGCTGCTACAACTTCAAGAAACTGTGTGTGCTCAAGAAGGTTGTCCATCGGCTGTATCGGTGAGTCTACACTGATTGTTCCAAGGACATGTTTTTCGTTGTCTGCACTTGTCTTAATAATTGGCACACAGATGAAAGAAAGAGATTTTAATTCATCATCTGATCGCCCGAAAGCTTTATTTAAAAAATCGCTATTGTCAGACATGCGTGGAATTATGACAGCCTTGCCTGTTTCATAAACTCTTCCGACTACCCCTTTACCGGGGGAGTAAGTCACATGATCAATCTTTGCCGGACTGTGAGTTATCGATAGTTTCAGTCTTTCTGATTTCGGGTCCATAATGGCCAGAAATGCACGTTCGAAGTGGAGGTCTTTAGCTAGAACTTTTAGAATAGCGTTCAGGCTCGGCTCAAGATCATTATGTGGAGCAATAGAATCTAGAATTTCATTCAGAGTTGATAAATAAATATTTTCCGCTTTGTCAGACTGTCCAGTAATACTCATGTTTTTTGCTCGTGCCGCCCTGGCTGGTTTTATTTACAGCTTTTTCGAATTATCGCCCGAGTAAAGGGCTTTTATTCGTGGTTTCGGCCTAAATTTTCAGTTGTCTTAAGTCTATAGAAAAGTCGACAGCCGCAAGGTTAGTTGCGGCTGCCGAAATGTTAATCATTTTGAGATAGCGTCCACACCTAATTGCAGGGCTTTAAGGTTGATGTCCGCGATTTTTGGTTTCATTACAGATTTAATGGTTTCTGCAAGTTCTTCCGGTTTCAGAGGAATGAGACCCGTTGCGCAGAGTGCTCCGAGAAGCGCAATGTTCCCGCTCTGGATAGCTCCAGCTTCGAGACCTAAACGCTGACAAGGAACGAAGTATGCTTTGCTCGCGCATGCATTGACTCTGTCCTTGATTAGCTCCAAAGGAGTTTGCTCAGCTTTACCAGTCGAAACGCTAAGTGGTGCAACGTATTCAGTACTTGAAAGAACAATTCCATTAGGTTTCAAGTAAGGTAGTGCGCGAAGAGTTTCGAGCGGTTCGAAGCCAAGGATGATGTCAGCTTCGCCGTGTGCTATTTTGGGAGAAGCCATTCCTATAAGAATAGCAGACTCAACAACACCACCGCGCTGTGCCATGCCGTGAATTTCTCCGGCGGTTAAATCCGTTCCGCTGTCAAGAATTGCTTGTGCGAGGAGGTTTGTTGCAGTCAGGGTTCCCTGTCCGCCAACTCCAGTCATGAAGATACGCAAGCGTGTACTCATTAGCTGCTCCTCTTTCTGGCTTTAATGTCTTTGGTCAGTTGCAGGCAGAGCATGCATCCGGAACAAAGGATTTCATTAATCTTGACGCCGTCCTCACATTTTTCAAATGCAGGACATGCAATTTCTTCCATACAGCGGATAACATCGTCGCTCTGGTTGGCAACGTATGCAGTCTGACCGGGCTTCTTGCCGAGCGCTCTTTTTGCAAACAGCGGGCAAGGATCTTTAGCAATCAAGACTCTTACGCCCTTAATAGCTTTAAGTTCTTCAAGAGCCTTAGTCATAGCCTTCTGATTCAGAGGGCTTACAGTGCGAACATCATTTACGCCGCAACCTTTAACGATTGCTTCAATGCTTACCTGAGCTGGATTAGAGCCGATAAGTGTTGTTTCAACACCGGGATTAGGCTGGTGACCTGTCATGGCAGTTGTGCTGTTATCAAGGATAACGAGCAGGATGTCATGCTGGTTGAATACCGCATTAACTAGTCCGGTGATACCGGAGTGGAAGAATGTAGAATCGCCGATGAATCCAAGTGTTGTCTGTCCTGCTGCTTTAGAAATCCCAGATCCTGCGGAAATGGAAGATCCCATGCAAAGCAGAAAGTCTGCAGCATTAAGCGGAGGCAGAATTCCAAGTGTGTAACACCCGATATCAGATGAGCATATAGCGTCAGGTCCGAATACCTTTTTAGCTGCATAGTACGCCGCACGGTGAGGGCAACCTGCACAAAGGTTCGGAGGTCTCATTGGTAGACCTTCTTCAGCTTCGCAAAGTGTAACTTTATCTTGTTTCAGTCCCAGAACTTCATGCATCACTGCAGAAACATTACCTGTGGAGTACTCTCCGTTCAGGGGCAGATTTACATTATCTTTGCCAATTACTTCAATCGTAATAGAATTCTTCTGAGCTAGAATCCTAATTTCATTTTCAATGAATGGCTCAAGTTCTTCAATGATGAGAACTTTATCGACAGATGAAATAAAGTCAGTAACCAGCTTTTCAGGTAGCGGGTAAGAGAATCCAAGTTCAAGAACTTTGAATTTATCTGCTAAGCCTGAATCTGCAAGCGCATCACTTAGATATGCTCTACATATTCCTGCTGCGACGATACCTACTTTACCGTTTCCAGTAACTTTATTGTATTCTGATTTCTCAGCAAGCTCGCGCAGTTCTTCCAGCTTCTTGAGCAGGGCAACATGCATTGGGCGGGCAAATGCAGGAATCGGAACAAATTTAGATGGATTCTTCTTGAATCCAGCCGCAGGAGCAAGCTTTGCGATAGGGCCGAATTCTACTGGTCCGCGCAGGTGGTTAACTCTTGTGGTTGTTCTGAGCAGAATAGGAGTAGACGTTTCGCGAGACATATTAAGAGCGTCGCGAGTCATGTCTTTTGCTTCCTGCGCAGAGGATGGCTCAAAACAGGGCATTCCTGCTAAGCGTGCGTAGTAGCGGTTGTCCTGTTCATTCTGACTTGAATGACAGCCCGGATCGTCTGCGGAAAGCAGAACCAGGCCACCGGGGGTACCAATGTAAGCGAGGGTCATGAGCGGATCTGCCGCTACATTGACTCCAACGTGCTTCATGGTTGTCAGAGTCATAGCTCCGGCAAGAGTTGCTCCGCCTCCAACTTCGAGTGCGACTTTTTCATTTACTGAATATTCAAATGAAAAGTCACCCTCTTTGGAAAGACGAAAGAACGTATCAGGTACTTCCGATGAAGGTGTACCCGGATAACAAGTCACAACCTGAACTCCAGCCTCGAGTGCTCCTCTGACAATAGCTTCATTGCCGAGCAGCAGCTTTTTCAGGCCTGGATTATCTGCGAGAAGTGGTTGAGCCATTAATGCGCCCCTTAATTATTAAAGCTTAGCCTTAAGTTCTTTGATTCTGCTCTCGAAATAGAGCTTCTGTGCAGGATTGTTGCTTAGCAAACCCTGGTAAGCCTGTATTGCAAGTTGGGTATTGCCAGATTTGTCAGCAGCCTGAGCAAGTAATCTGTCAATGGTACTTCCAAAAGTGTCACCGGAAGTGTTTTTGAGTGCTTGTAAGATTTTTACAGCTTCTTTTGGTTTGTCAGCAAGAATAAGACATTTTGCCTGACCGATAGATGCAACAGGAGCCATAGCATCGTTGCCTTTTGCAATTTCAGCCCAGACAGCTTCTGCCTTCATAAATTTAGAATCATCCATCCATGCTTTGGCAAGAGCCAATTCCACAGCTGGTTTCATCTCAGCAGGAGCAGTAACTAAGAATGTCGCAAGTTCTTCGGCCTTTTTAGTGCCGCTATACTTGATTAAAATTGCTCCCAGTTCACTTTGAGCTTTTAATTCTTTCTGTTGCTGCATGTACTGGTAACCTGATGCCCCAGCTGCAATTACAAGAATTGCTACAATCCCAATCAAGATCATCTTTCCATTAGAAATGAGAAAGTCGAGAAGAGGGTGAATGCTTTCGGGGGCAGCTTCCTGCACCTGGTCTAGAATGTCGTGTGTGGTCTGTTTGTTATCTTCCATATTAAAGAAGAGCCTCCAAGATATTGATGGATTTTGCACAAAGTTAAGTGCGCTTTATAAAGTAGTCTGACAAAAAGGTCAAAAGCGAATTTTAAAGTTAAGGTGCTGTAAAAATAGATAAAATTTTAAAGTGCCTGAAAAAGATTACAAAAAAAGGAAAAAATATTATGTATATTTCACAGTGTATATGCCCAAAAAAGCAATACATAGGTAATTGGTAGTTGACTTTTTTGCAATATCCTTAGTAGCCAAATTGATCAATTAGTGGATAATAAGCAATTTTAGCAAATATATATTGAATGAAGGTGATTTAAAATGAGTTTGTCAGAAGATATGAAAGAAGTAGCCACTAAGGCTAAAAAGGCAGCGCGCAAAATTTCATGCGCGGATGGCTCTACAAGAAACGGCGTTATATTAAAACTTGCTTCTTTGTTAGATGAGGAAAAAGAATTCATCTTTGCGGAAAATCGTAAAGATTTAGATGCCGCCAAAGCGCGCGGCTTAGATAGCGCTCGTATGCAGCGCCTTGAAATTTCTCCTGCAGTCCTTAATTATATGATTCAGGGATGTAACGAAGTTGCAGCGCAGACTGATCCTGTCGGCGAAATTGAGAAGATGGAAAGACGTCCCAACGGTATTTTAGTTGGTAAAATGAGAATTCCGCTCGGCGTTATTATGATGATTTTCGAATCTCGTCCTAATGTAACTGTTGATGCCGCTGTGCTTTGTATGAAAGCAGGTAACTCAATTATTCTCAGGGGCGGTTCAGAAGCGATTCATTCTAATTTGGCGCTAGCGTCTCTCATACATAAAGCTCTTGAAAGCCAGAATCTGCCTTCAGCGGCGGCTCAGGTTGTTGCAGTTACAGATCGCGAGGCTGTTAGCGCATTGCTTAAACTTGATGAATATATTGATGTTGTCATTCCGCGTGGCGGAGAAGGGCTTATTCGCGCTGTTGTTGATCAGGCTACCATGCCTGTTCTCAAACATTACAAAGGTGTATGTCATATTTTCGTTGATAAATATGCTGATGTTGCAAAGGCTGTTGATGTCGTAAAGAATTCCAAGACTCAGAAGCCCGGAGTTTGTAACGCTCTTGAGGGTGTGCTGGTTCACGAAGATATTGCAAAAGATTTTCTGCCTGCCATGGCAACTATCCTAGGGCCGACTGTTCAGTTCAGGGCGTGTCCTCGCTCCATGTCTTTGCTTGGAAAGAGTGCCATAGCTGCTACCATTGATGATTATGGATATGAGTTTCTTGATTTGATTCTTACCGTGAAGGTTGTTTCAAGTCAGGATGAAGCTCAGGACTATATGGCCCGTTACGGATCAAACCATACTGAAGTTATTTTGACTAAAGACCATGAACGCGCCATGCGTTTTGTGCGCGAAGTCGATGCTTCTATGGTCGGAGTGAACTGCTCCACAAGATTCAATGATGGCGGTCAGCTTGGACTTGGTGCTGAGATAGGCATATCTACATCAAAGCTTCATTCATATGGACCAATGGGCGCGACAGAGCTGACAAGTACTAAATTTGTTTCTCTTGGTAATTGGGAAGTAAGAAATTAGATCGTACTGTCGTTAAAGTGATGATTCTTTCGCAAACCGATTTGTCGGTTAAAATTGATTAAGATATTAAATCCCGGTGAGACTTTTTGCGCTTGCTGGGATTTTTTTCTAAGGATGTAATTTATGAAAATAGGGTTGTTCGGCGGTAGTTTTAATCCTGTTCACAATACTCACATGGATGTTGCATCCGGTGTGGTGAAACGACTAGGGCTAGATCTTGTGCTGTTTGTTCCCGCGGGGAATCCTTACCATAAACAACGCGGAACCATGCTGCCCGCTGAGCTTCGTTTCGAAATGCTTCATAAGGCGATAGACGGTTTTGAAGAACTTGGGGTCAGCGATATAGACATGGTTGCCGATGGTCCGACTTATACCGTACACACTCTGACTGAGGCCGCAAAACGTTATCCTGATGACGAGCTGTTTTTTATTATGGGGCAGGATGCTCTTATTTCTCTTGCCGACTGGAAAGACTGGGAGCAGATTCCACTTCTTGCAAATATTATAGCTGTCAGCCGTCCTAAAGCAGAGGATGGAGATATGAGATCTCAGCTCGGTGCCATTTTTGAAGGTATTGAAAATATTTCTGAAAATGAATGGAAAATTAAGGGCGGTAAATCAATTTACATAATCGACGATTTCGATTTCAGAATCAGCTCTACACTCGTTCGCGAAACGTGGGAAGCAGGGAAAGATATTACTTCTGATGTTCCTGCCGCTGTCGCCGCCTTTATCAAAAATCATGAAGAAGAACTTAAGAATTATTGGCTTTAATCAGGCTGAGTATGTACCTGTTTTTTCGCTACCCGTTTAATATTCCCCGCATTACATCTTCAGTTTTTATCTTTTTCAAACATTCCTGATTCTTTTCGCAATTGCTTTTCCCGTGGAGTGAGCAGGGGCGGCAATCCATATCTGATTCAAGTATTATGTCCTTTTCACCAGCGGGATAAAACCCCCACGCCTTTGAAGTCGGTCCGAACATGGCGATGACAGGCGTTTCGACACCTGAGGAAAGGTGCATTGGTCCCGAATCACCAGTTACTAGAAATTTTGCCTCGCGCAGCAGGGCGCAGGTTTGTCTGAGTGATAGCTTGTTAGTGAAATTCCATTCAGGTTTTGCCACATCAAGATTGAATTCATCCTTGCCTATAACGGCCCACTGAATATTTTTTTCATCTAGCTTTTTGATAAGGTCCAGCCAGTAGACACGAGGCCATGATTTGTCTGGATGTGTCGCGTAAGGGTGGAGCGCGATAAATTTTTTATCCAAATATTGATCTTTCATTAGTGATGAAGCTTCTGATTTTTCTGCATCAGTTAGATAAATGCGAGGGATAAGCTCTTTAGATTCGGGCAGTTCTTTTTCGATCGCGGATGCATAGCGGACCGTGACCCGCGTGTTTTCAAGCTTCTTCTCGAGCGATTCTGAGCGGGTCAATTTAAACAGCCTGCGTTCAATGCTGAATTTTTTATAGCGCGATACTGGACCGCGCCAGCGCATTGCAAGAATTCTCGAGCGCAAGGTTGAGTGCAGATCGATTAATTCACAACCTGCGTAACGCATTGCAATCTCACCAGCTTTAACTATCCAGGCAATATCTCCGAGGTCATCTTTCTCGAGCGAGATAATCTCGGTTATATGTGGATTGTTCTCAAGAGGTGCGGAGTATTGCTTTTTCGTAATAACAGTGAAGGTCCAGCCATACTTTTCTGCCCAGAATTCCATGATACCGGTAGTCAGAACAAGGTCGCCGAGAGCACTAAGCCTGAAAATTATTTTATGCTGTGTTTCGTTAAGATTCATTATCGCGCTATTTTAGTTGTGAAGTGTAAAAGGTCAATGTAAATTTTTAAGTCGTTTTATTATGCTGATTCTTAATTATAGGCATATCCGGAAAATTGTATTTTATATAAGAATAATACCCCAATATCTTGGGGTGTTCAGAGGATTATATGCTTTCTCAATTAACGGGTTAGGTCAGGTGCTACCTTTTTCTATTTCTGTTGCGTCTGTATTATCCTTCTGATACTTTAGATTCATCAGATTTGTTGATGATCACTGCTTTTTATAACTTTAACAAAAAACTTAATGCTGGAATTAATACTTGCCGTGGGGTTAGCTACCCTAATATCTGCTTACTGTTCTATTAGTGAAGCTGTATTCTACTCTTTTCCATGGAGTCGAATTGAAAGGCTTCGTAAAGAAGGTCATAAGTCAGGACAAATCCTGCATAACCTTCGCTCGAATGTAGAGAAACCCATAACAGCCATACTTACTCTTAATACCGTCGCAAATACTGCCGGGGCATCTGTAGCAGGTGCCGCGTGGTCTAATGTGTATGGAATAGATTCTTTGCCGTGGTTTGTTGCTGGTTTCACTCTTATAATCTTAATATTTTCTGAAATACTTCCCAAAACCTTAGGTGTTGTTTACAGCGATACTTTAGGGAAGGCGCTTGCGCGTCCTCTCGAGATTATGGTTTGGGTGTTTTTCCCAGTAATCTGGGTCTGTGGTTTTCTTGCCCGTCTCGTTAGCAGAGGGAGCAAAGGCCCTCAGGTGACGGAAGAAGATATCAGCGCAATGGTTAGCTTAACTAGACAATCCGGGGCTATTAAACCTTACGAAGCCCTCTCAATTGCTAACATTTTATCGTTGGACGATAAGATTGTTGAGCAAATTATGACTCCCCGGACAGTCGTGTTTTCGCTACCGGTTGATATGACGGTTGCTGAGGCTCATGCCAAATACAGCGCATGGCCGCACAGTCGTATACCCGTTTACGCAGGTGATGATACGGAAGAAATTGTTGGTGTTATTTATAGGCGTTTTGTTTTTGAAGCGCTTGCAGATGACCAGCATGACGTTAAGCTTTCAAGCTTGATGAAACCTGTAAGGTTTGTTCTTGAGAACATAACCTTGGACAAGTTGCTAGTAAGATTCCTTGAAAGTCGCATGCACCTTTTTGTGGTGCTCGATGAATACGGAGGAATGTCCGGTGTTGTTACTCTTGAAGATGTGATGGAAGAAATACTCGGCAGCGAGATCGTGGATGAGACCGATCAGGTCGTTGATATGCGTGAACTTGCTCGCCTGAGACGTGAAGAACTTGTCGTTAAGCGTGATAAAAAGAGCGCTGGCGTTTGAAATATTATGGAGAATTAAAATGGCCAAAAAAAGCGGAAAGGGCGTATATATTGCTGCCTTGTTCCTTTTTCTGGGTGGATTAGGATGGCTTATATATTCAGGACTTTCTCAGGATAGTGTATACTTTCTGAATGTGTCTGAAGCTCTTGCTATGGATGAAAGTCAGCTCAGTCAATCAAGACTATTTGGTAAAGTCGGGCCGCAGAATATTCAGATCATTGATGGCGGACTTGGAGTTACTTTTGATCTTGCAGATCAGAAAGATCCTTCCCAGACTATTCGTGTCAGTTATCGCGGGGCGGTTCCTGATACCTTTAAAGCAGACGTGGAAGTCATCCTTGAAGGCGTATTTGTGGACGGTAATAAGTCCTTTAAAGCCAATTCTCTGATTACTAAGTGTCCATCAAAATATGAAAAGGAAAGCCGCGAAGGCTAGCGATATTTGTGAAATGATCCTGCCAGGTTTTTAAAATCTGTGCAGGACTTTTCATGTCTAAATTTTGAATTAATCTGGCCGTTTATGGAGTTGATATAAAATGCAAATTGTTGCCAATCTGATGCTTTTGCTTGCACTTTTAGCCGCCCTCGGTGCTGGTGCGTATGCTTGTTTGTCTCTCTTGACAGGCAGGCGCAATGTGCTTGTTCTATTGGACCGGTCTAATTTCGTTGTTGCAGGGCTTATAACGCTCGCAAGTGTAATCTTGACAGTGGCTCTTCTTAGTCGCGATTATTCTTATATGTATGTCTACGAACATGTAGATAATACTTTGCCACTTTTCTATACAATTACATCCTTTTGGGCTGGAGCTGAAGGCTCTTTGCTTTTCTGGATTTTATCAATTTCCATTATGGGTGTTATTTTTTCAAGGTTTAGCCTCTTCAAAGAATTTTCTGAAAAAACACGCTTATATTACTGGCTCTTTTACATGCTCGTACAGGCGTTTTTCCTTTTACTTGTCACTTGCTGGTCCAGCCCTTTTATGGAGCTAGTACCTGTTCCGCTTGATGGGAGAGGGCTTAATCCACTGCTTAGAAATCCAGGCATGATTTTTCATCCGCCACTCCTTTTCTTGGGGTATGCCGGTTTCACTAGCCCTGCCATGCTTGCTCTTGCTGCTTTTATTTGCGGCGAAGCAAAATCGTGGGTCAAATTTTGTCGTAACTGGAATATCCTTTCATGGGTTTTTCTTACAGCTGGAATCATTCTCGGCGGCTGGTGGTCTTACATGGAACTTGGATGGGGCGGTTACTGGGCATGGGATCCAGTAGAAAATGCTTCACTCATTCCGTGGCTCAGCGCGACTGCTTTCATGCATACCGCAATTATTGAGCTTAAGAGAAAGGCTTTACAGAAAACCAATGTTTTGCTGATGAGCTTGACCTTTTTGCTTTGTATTTTCGGAACATATCTGGTTCGTAGTGGAGTCATTCAGTCGCTTCACGCTTTTGGTGAAGGGGGCGTAGGTCTTCCGCTTGCAATGTTTATGCTGGCAGCTCTAGTTTTGACCGCTATGGTTCTGGTCATTGGTAAACGCATTGATTCAAAAAGCATTGCCGGACTAGATAGTAGGCAAGGACTTCTTGTTGTTGCTGCATGGGCGCTTCTTGCTCTCGGACTTATTGTAGGACTTGGCACAATGTGGCCTGTCATCAGTAAAATGTGGAGTACAAACCCTGTTGGGCTTGAAGCTAATTTTTACAACCGCGTATGTCTGCCGTTGTTCTCACTGCTGATCATTATTTTTGCTGTCTGCCCTTGGTTCAGCTGGAAAGAAGGAATCAGAGATAAGCGCGGACTTGTGCTTGTTCTTGTCGCGTTCTTGGCTGGTCTCGGTATCAGCTGGATGGCAGGTTTACATCATCCGCTCGGACTTATTACCTCTGCCGCATCCATAGCCGCTCTGGTTGGGATTGTCGGAGTATTTATTTTCCTTCCTGAGGTTCGCAAGGTTACTTCTACCATGGGAATTTATGGACTTCACTTCGGTGTTGCTCTTGTCTTTCTCGGGGTGGCATGGTCCGGCCCGAATCAGATTGTCGGCGAGTTTGTACTTGCAAAGGGCGAAACTGCTCAGATCGGAGATTACACTCTTACTTATAAAGAATTCTCCGAAAGTCAGACTCCTGCAATTGCTAAAATAGCTGCACTTGTTGAGGTTACTAAAGACGGAAAGCAGGTTGGCCTTTTGAATCCTGAACGTAGAATATACCGTAATTTCCCGCAGCCATTTGCTGAGGTTTCTGTCATCCCTGGATTGGGAGATGAAATATACGGAGTATTACTCGGGGTTGATAATGCCGGTGCTGTCACACTTAAAATCAGTGTGAACCCTTTGATCAACTGGATGTGGATCGGTGGAACGCTCATGTGCCTCTTCGGGCTGATGGCATTCAGGAAGACTCGTTTAAGCTAAGGCGGCCTTAAGTGGATAGTAATGATAGTATCGCCCTTAAGGTGCGTAAAGCTGCCAAGTTTTTTGGAACGAGGCTGATATTCAAGAACGTTAGCTGTGACGTGCGCAGGGGGGAGATCCTTCTTGTGGTAGGTCGTAACGGTGCTGGAAAGACTACTTTGCTAAAAATTATGGCGGGCCTTTCAAGGGCTTCTGCCGGCACAGCGGATATTCTTACTAAACCCGAAAAGACTGCATATCTAGGACATTCAACGTTCATTTATCCCGGTCTTACAGCTTTAAATAATTTGTCCTTCTGGGCTTCAATGTACGACCTTTCTCCTTCTCGTGATGACCTTATGGGGTTACTTAAACGAGTAGGTCTTGAAAGGGCAGCTGAAGAACTTGCAGGATCTTTTTCACGCGGAATGGCTCAGCGTCTTAATTTGGCGCGGGTGTTTTTGATTGATCCAGATCTTCTCTTTCTTGATGAACCGGGAACTGGGCTTGATAAATCGTCTCTGAAATTGCTTCGCGATGAAGTTGTTACTTTGCGCGATAGGGGAGCTGCTATTGTCTGGATCAGTCATGATGTGAATCATGATATGACCCTTGCTGATAGAATTCTCGGAATAGCAAATAATAAGATGGAATATCTCGGAACTGCCGCTGATTTTGATCAGGATGCCGTTCTCGGAGGGTCGTCATGTTAAAACGAGGACTCACCATTGCATCGAAGGATCTTAAGCTTTCTCTTGGGGGCGGACAGGGATTGACACAGGCCGTTCTTTTGGGACTTCTGCTAATCTTTGTTTTCAGCCTTTCGCGTCCGGCAGGGCAACTTGTCGAAGCTCAGGCCGCATCAACTATATTCTGGCTTGCATCGTCATTTGGACTCGTGCTGGTTTTCAATACTTTGTTTTCAATGGAAGAGGCAAACGAAGCAAGGCTTGGTCTTTTGTCTTCTCCTGTTCCGCTTCATGCTGTCTGGTTCGGCAAAGGTTTGGCTGGATTCGTCTTGCTTCTTTGTTCGCAATTAGTCTTTCTACCTGCTACGGTCGTGTTTTTAGGGCAGGATTTAAAAGGATCTTTCGGGATATTTGCTATTACTGTGCTGGCTGCTGACTGGGGACTTGTTTCTCTCGGTGCGCTGCTCGGAGCAATATCTCAGGGGCAGGCTGCAAGGGAATCTCTTTTGTCAGTGATTCTTTTCCCTTTGCTCCTTCCTATTCTACTTGGCGCGATTCAATTGATGACTTCGGTATTTTCCGGGGTTACGGTTCTAGATCAATCATCGTGGATGGGAATAATTCTTTCCTCATCCGCTTTGTTTAGCGGAGCCGGTCTTATACTTTTTCCTTTTGTATATAGCGGTGAGCAGTAAGATGTTCACCTGTAAAAATATAACTGTACTACGGAGCATTAAATGAGTCTTGCAATTGCGGCTCTGATCACAGGTCTTGCTATTTGTGTCGGGCAGTACTTCATCTGGATATACGCTCCAGTCGAGCAGGTCATGGGGTTGGTTCAGAAAATTTTCTACATCCACATGCCTATGGCTGTATGGGCTATGCTCAGTTTTTTCGTGGTGTTTGTTTTCAGTGCATTATATCTTATTAAAAGAGATATTAAATTTGATTATATTGCCGGAGCTGCTGCTGAAATCGGTGTTGTCTTCAGTGGACTTGCTCTTATTACCGGTTCCTTATGGGGACGGGCTGCATGGAATGTATGGTGGACATGGGATCCGCGGCTGACCACGACTCTTATTATGTGGTTTGTTTATGCTGCTTATCTCGTGCTCAGAACTTCACCGATGTCTGCTGAACGCAGATCTCTGGTCTGTGCTGTTTTAGGAATTGTCGCATTTGTCGATGTTCCGCTTGTTTTCTATTCAGCGCGGCTTTGGAGAAGTGTACATCCTGCTGTGCTTGGTGCCAAAGGTGGCGGTATGGAACCTGAAATGCTCACCACGTTGATAGTCAATGTTTGTGCATTTGGGCTCCTATGGTTGATTCTGTTGACCGTCCGTTTTCGTCAAACACGTTTGGCTGGAAAGCTTGATGCCCGGCTTGTCTGGGATAATGAATAAAATATCCGGAGAAAAAATATATGACTAATGAAACTTATTTATTGATTGCTAATATTGCAGTTTGGGTCGGAATAGCAGGTTATCTCGCATTTATAGCTTCCAAAGGGGCTGCGATGGAACGCCGCATTACCCAGATGGAGATGTTGGATAATGACAAATAATAATGATGCCGGTTCTGCCGGAAGTAAATTTTCTCTTGGCGGGGGGCAGAAACTCGTAGTTGCATTACTCGGTGTTGCTTTATTAGTTATTTTTATAACTTCGCTTGCGTACCGCTTGAATCATCCCGGTAACAAAGTTGAATTTCAGCAGCAGCAGGAAGCCCCAAGTCAGGGAATGAGTCAGGAAGCTATGGGCGAAGGCATGACGGAAATCCGTAAGCTCATGGATAGCATGCGTGACAATCCCGAAGATATGGCAGTTCAGCTTGAGCTTGCAAATGCATTCATGATGATCCGTGCATATGATCGCGCGCAGGGATTCTTTGAAAAGGTAATTGCTAATGAGCCGACAAATATCTCCGCGCTTATGGGGCTTGGAATGTGTTATTATCAGGCTGAGCAGTTTGAGAAGGCCGCTGGGGTGTTTGATAAAATTCTAGTCATAGACCCTGATGATTCCATGGCTCACTTTAATACTGGAATTATTAAAAAGTATTATCTGCATGCGCACGAAGATGCTGATGAACATTTTAAAAAGATTATAGCCAACCCGGAAGCTTCTGAGGACATGAGGGCTCATGCCGAAGAAGAGCTGAAGAAAAAGGCACATGAAGACTAAATAAGATAAAGGGAGTTCGCTTTTAAAGCGGATTCCCTTTTTTTCTTTGACCATATTTCTGTTCTTGTGTAGGTGACTGCTCACGGATGTTGACAGTATTTTATATTGATTTTTAGCTAATATTTAGTGCTTGGCTGGGCTTTTGTGGCTAGTTTGCTAAATTATATTCGCGAGAAGGAGAGTAATATTGACATGTCTGTGGAATGTTAGCTAATTTATATTTTCAAAATTTGGCTTTTATCTTTCAAGAAACTATTCCTATCTTGCCGGAAGGGATGTATGTTTCCGATAATAGTTTTATGGTTTTGGAATTTCAGGGCTGCTCAGCCTAACTGAGCTATGGTATGGATGTTCGCTAAGTATCTTAAGTAGCTTAAGCTTATCTGATAATGTGCGAATTTGGTAATCTGGGCGCTTAGCCCGTAAAATTTCAGTCAAGGAGTGTATATGAAACGTTCATTGCTGGCTCTTGCATGCGTAATGATGCTGACCATCGGTCTCGTCGGTTGTAGTGAAGAGAAAAAAACAGATGCCCCTGCTAAACAAGAAACATCTGAGAAAGCTGCTCCAGCTTCCACCGGAAAAATTATTCTTGGAGTTGCAGGCGCACACAGCGGAGACCTTGCATCTTACGGTTTACCTACAGTTGAAGCTGCTAAGCTCGTTGCTGCAGCTGTTAATGCTGCTGGTGGTATCAACGGTGCTCAGGTTGAAATCCTTACAGAAGATGATCAGTGTAAGCCTGAATTTGCTACAAACGCAGCATTCAAGCTTGTTTCTGACAAAGCAAACATTGTTCTTGGTCACATCTGCTCTGGTGCTACCAAAGCGGCTCTTCCTATCTACAAAGAATCAAACCTTGTTTGTATGTCTCCTTCCGCAACAAATCCTCCTCTGACTCAGAGCGGCGACTACCCTAACTTCTTCAGAACAATTGCTTCTGATGATGCTCAGGCTGCACTCGCTACAGATTTCGCAATGGATACACTAGGCCTTAAGACTATCGCTATAATCCACGATAAGGGTGATTACGGTAAAGGTTTTGCTGGGTTCGCCAAAAAATACATTGAAGAAGGCACTAAAGCTAAAGTTATCCTTTTCGAAGGTGTAACTCCTGGCGCAGTAGATTACTCAGCTGTTGTTCAGAAAATTAAAGGTTCCGGCGCAGATGGCGTAATCTACGGTGGTTACCACCCTGAAGCATCTAAAATCATTACTCAGCTCCGTAAAAAGAAAATCATGATTCCATTCATCTCTGATGATGGTGTTAAAGATCAGACTTTCATTAATGTTGCTGGTAAATCTGCTGAAGGCGTATACGCTACAGGCCCACGCGATATTACAGCTAACCCAATGTACAAAGTTGCAATGGAACAGTTCAAAGCAAGCCATGACGGCGAGCCTGGAGCTTTCTTCTTTGAAGCTTACTCAGCAGCTCAGGCTCTTTTGAAAGCTGTTGAACACGCAGGATCAACTGACTACGATAAGATTGTATATGCTCTTCGCAATGAAGAAGTTGAGACTCCTGTAGGGAAGATCAAGTTTGACTCAAAGGGCGATGCTATCGGTGTTGGTTTCTCTATGTACCAGGTTAAAGACGGCAAATACGTTGAAGTTAAATAATTATAGCTTTTACAGTTTATAATAAATAAAAATCGGTTCAGGGGGCAGGCTTAAGTCTGTCCCCTTGAATCGTGATTCAGCAGGAAACCAAATGGATTATTTTTGGGAACTATTTTTCAGCGGACTTACCCGGGGAAGTATCTACGCGCTTATCGCTCTAGGATACACAATGGTTTACGGTATCATTGAGCTTATTAACTTTGCTCATGGCGAAATTTATATGATCGGCGCTTTTGTCGGGCTGACTGTTGCTGGTGTACTTACCAGTTTCGGTTTTCCGGCCATGTCTATTATGGTATTGGCCTCAATGGCTGCTATCGTATATGCGGCTGCATACGGTTATACTCTTGAAAAGATTGCCTACCGTCCTCTTCGAAGTGCACCTAGACTTTCTCCCCTGATTTCCGCAATCGGTATGTCTATTTTCCTACAGAACTATGTAATGCTTGCTCAGACCTCAGACTTCATATCTTTCCCATCCCTTACTCCTGAGTTCGCGTTCTTAGATAAATACTCATCAACAATCGGAACTTCGGATTTCTTGATAATCGTAGTAGCGGCCATCATGATGGTTGCACTTACTCTGTTTATCAAGTTCACCAGAATGGGCAAAGCCATGCGTGCGACAGCACAGAATCGCAAAATGGCTATGCTGGTTGGTGTTAACGTCGATCAGGTCATTTCTGTGACCTTTATTGTTGGTTCATCATTGGCCGCAGTTGGTGGCGTACTTATCGCCTCACACATTGGTCAGATCAACTTTTTCATCGGATTTATCGCAGGTATCAAAGCTTTCACAGCTGCAGTCCTTGGCGGTATCGGGTCTGTTCCGGGCGCAATGCTTGGTGGACTTATCCTTGGTTGGACTGAAAGTTTCTGTACCGGGTATGTCTCCAGTGACTACGAAGATGTATTCGCTTTCGCACTACTCGTAATCATTCTGATTTTCAGACCATCAGGCCTACTTGGTAAGGCTCCGATTCAGAAGGTTTAACAGTTATTTGCTTCTTAAGCTCAGGGCGTTATTATACGTTCTGCCGATCTAATAGATAAAAATGGATTGTTTGTAATATGGAAGGCTTGAAAAAATCTTTACTGGTATCATTGTGGTTCATGTTTTTGACTCTGCCTATTGTCGGAGTCTTCGTGAATACAATTGATGATGTTGTCATATGGCGACTGGAAAGAGTATTATACGTAGGTATATGTACTTTCTTCTTGTCTTTCCTTTGGCGGTTTATGATTAGCAAAAAGGAAGCTGGAGCGAAGAGGGATGAAGAAACGGGTGAAGAGCAGATTTCTGCTTTTGGCAAGATTTTAGCCAACCCATCATTTTATTATCCGTTACTTGCTGGTGTTTTAGTTTTTGCTCTTTTATTTCCACAAATATTTTCCATGTATCAGGTCAATATTATGATCTCAGCACTTATTTATGTAGTGCTTGGGCTCGGGCTTAATATTGTTGTCGGGTTAGCCGGACTGCTTGATCTTGGTTACGTAGCTTTTTATGCAGTAGGTGCTTACTCTTACGCGCTTATGAATTTATATTGGGGTGTTAATTTCTGGGTTGCTTTACCGATCGGAGCGTTGCTTGGTGCTCTTTGCGGTATCATACTCGGTTTCCCCGTGCTTAGGCTTCGCGGTGACTATCTTGCTATCGTTACTCTTGGATTTGGTGAAATTATTCGTCTTATTCTCGAGAACTGGGGAGACTTCACACATGGTCCGAGCGGAATAGCAAATATTCCTCGTCCAGACTTTTTCGGTCTTTTCACAGGCCTCTCAAATTCAATACATTTTATGTATTACTTGATGATTGTGCTTGTTATATTCACGATCTTCATCGTCAACAGACTTAAAAATTCCCGTATCGGTAGAGCATGGCAGGCTCTTCGTGAAGATGAAATTGCTTGTCAGGCCATGGGTATTGATAAAGTTAAAACTAAATTGATGGCATTCTCGATTGGAGCTACTTGGGCCGGATTGGTTGGAGTTGTTTTTGCTGCAAAGACATCTTTCATTAACCCAGCAAGTTTCACGTTCCTTGAATCTGCAATCATTCTTTCAATAGTTGTTCTAGGTGGTATGGGATCAATTCTCGGGGTTATACTCGGCGCTTTGGTGCTCATGCTTCTTCCTGAATACCTCAGAGCTTTCTCCGAATATCGCATGCTAGTTTTCGGAGCAACAATGGTTTTGGTAATGGTCTTCAGGCCACAGGGACTAGTCAGGGATGTACGGAAAAAAATTGATATTGCTGCTGTCAGAAAGGCTTTAGGTGGCGCGAATGAGTAATGAAGCAAGAAAAGTACTTGAGGTTAAAGGAGTCTGTAAAGATTTCGGTGGCCTGAGAGCATTGGATGATGTTGATCTCGATGTACGCGAGGGAGAAATTGTAGCACTTATTGGTCCTAACGGAGCTGGTAAAACTACATTTTTCAACTGCATTACCGGAATCTATACCCCGACCCTTGGGGAAGTTAATATTGATCCTACAGGTGACGGTTTTAAGCGGATTAACGGCATTAAGACAAATTATGTCACTGAAATGGGTATGGCTAGGACATTTCAGAATATTCGCTTGTTCCCATCCATGAGTGTCATTGAAAATGTTATGATAGGTTGTCACTGCCGTACTAAAGCAAGTTTTCTCGGAGCTATTTTCCGTGACCCTCGCACTAAAAAGGAAGAGCAGGAAACCATAATCAAAAGTTATGAACTCCTTAAAGAACTTGGCCTTGAACAATTTGCAGATGAGCTTGCCTGTAATCTCCCTTACGGAGCTCAGCGTCGTCTCGAAATTGCAAGAGCTTTAGCTACTGACCCGTTTCTACTTTTGCTTGATGAGCCTGCCGCCGGTATGAATCCGCAGGAAACTTTGGCTCTTGAGGGATTGATTGTTTCCATAAAAGAGAAACACAATATTTCGGTTCTACTCATTGAGCATGATATGAAAATGGTAATGAGCCTTTCAGACCGTATATTTGTTCTTGAATATGGTCGCGAGATTGCTCACGGCACTCCGCAGGAAGTTAGCGAAAATCCCGCTGTAATCAAGGCTTATCTCGGAGAAGATCTAGATGCTTAAGCTTAAAAACGTCAATACGTTCTACGGAAATATTCAGGCTCTCAGAAATATTAATATCGAAGTCGCAAAGGGTGAAATCATCACTCTGATCGGTGCTAATGGTGCCGGGAAGACAACAACTCTTATGACCATTAGCGGAGTTGTGCCTCCGCGAACCGGAGAAGTTATATATGATGGTGAACCCATCCATAAAAAGAGTCCTGATAAAATAGTTAAAATGGGAATTTCTCAGGTTCCTGAAGGTCGCCTTATTTTTCCTGATCTAACAATCATGGAAAATCTCGACATGGGAGCTTTTCTTAGAAATGATTCTGCGGGGATTAAAGAAGATATGGAACATGCTTTTGAGCTTTTCCCTATTCTTTATGAACGCAGAAAACAGCTGGGCGGAAATCTGTCTGGAGGTGAGCAGCAAATGCTCGCAATCTCCAGAGCTTTAATGGCTCGTCCGAAGCTACTTCTTCTCGATGAACCCTCACTTGGGCTGGCTCCGCTAATTATTAGGCAGATTTTTGAAATAGTTAAGAAAATCAATAAGGAGAGCGGTACAACTGTTTTTCTTGTTGAGCAAAATGCCAACCTCGCTTTAAAGACAGCCCATCGCGGTTATGTCATGGAAAACGGGGAGATAATACTCTCTGATACCAGTGAAAAATTGCTGGCAAACGAGGACGTGAAAAAAGCCTATTTAGGACTTTAAAGTTGACAAAAGATGGCCCTGCGGATACGCGGGGCCATCTGCTTTTGAAATTCAGGTTGGGCGGAAGCCCACTTTTAACATTTGCTACTTATGGTGCTCCTGTTGTATCACCCTGTGGATGGGGAGGCTGGAGCCTTGAGAGGAATCATATTGTAATGATTTCTCTTTTCTTTTAGATAGTAGTCCAAAATCATATGCGAGGGAAAGATGGAAAAGGTAGTTGGTCAGTCTTTGACTTTTGACGATGTTCTCCTTTTGCCTGCCTATTCGGAAGTACTTCCCGATAAGGCGAATGTATCCGCCAAACTAACGGAAGAGATTACTCTCGGAATACCTCTTATCAGTGCTGCAATGGATACCGTTACTGAGTCTGAAATGGCAATTTCAATGGCTCGTCATGGTGGTGTCGGTGTTGTACATAAAAATATGAGCGTTAGAGATCAGGTTCGTGAAGTCGAAAAAGTAAAAAAATCAGAAAGTGGTATGGTCACTGACCCGATTACTGTTCATCCTGAAGATACTGTCGGCAAAGCTCTTGATCTGATGGCTGAATTTAAAATTTCAGGTTTTCCTGTTGTAAAAGGTGAGCACCTTGCAGGTATCATCACTAACCGTGATGTACGCTTTGTCAAAGACAGAAACACACTTGTTTCTGAAGTTATGACAAGCCGTAACCTTATCACCGTGCCTCCTGGAATACCTTCTGAAGAAGCTAAACGTCATCTTCATCAGAATCGTATTGAAAAACTTTTGGTTGTTGACGAAGATAATAGACTTACCGGGCTTATTACCATCAAAGATATTGATAAAGTTAAGCAGTATCCGTCTGCAGCAAAAGACTCACAAGGTAGATTGCGTGTTGGCGCAGCTATCGGAGTAGGTCGCGACTTTATGGAACGTAGTTCCGCTCTTGTTGATGCTGGCGTTGACTTTCTTGCTCTCGATTCTGCGCACGGTCATTCTAAAAATATTATTGATAGTGTTAGAGAACTACGCTCCTGTTTCCCGGATGTTCAGATTGTAGCAGGGAACATAGCAACTTATGATGCTGCTATGGCTCTTGCTGAAGCTGGAGCTAATGCCGTCAAGGTAGGAATTGGACCTGGTTCAATTTGTACAACTCGCGTAGTCGCCGGTGTTGGTGTGCCTCAGATCTCTGCAATCATGGAAGCTGTAAGAGCTTGTCAGGATCGCGGGGTTTGCGTCATTGCTGATGGTGGTATTAAATATTCAGGTGATGTTGTTAAGGCGCTTGCCGCTGGTGCAAACACCGTTATGATGGGTTCAATGTTTGCTGGAACCGATGAAAGTCCCGGCGAAAAAGTTCTCTATCAAGGTCGTAGTTACAAACTTTATCGCGGAATGGGTTCCATTGACGCAATGAAGCAGGGTAGCTCTGATCGTTACTTTCAGAAGAGCACAAATAAGCTTGTACCTGAAGGTATTGTCGGACGCGTCCCTTACAAAGGGCCTGTATCCGAAAGCATTTACCAGATTATTGGTGGCCTTCGTTCCGGTATGGGATATGTCGGTTGTGGATCTGTTCAGGAATTGCAGGAAAAAGCTCAGTTCACTCAGATGTCTCCAGCCGGTTTTAAAGAAAGCCACGTTCACGATGTAATCATCACAAAAGAAGCTCCCAACTATCGGGTTGATTCTTACTAATTTAAGTTAGGAGTCGTCATGAAACATGAAAATAAAGTAATTATTCTGGACTTCGGGTCTCAGTTTACTCAGCTCATCGCTCGCAGAATACGCGAAGTGGGTGTATATTCCGAAATTCATCCGTGTAATGTTGATCCTGAAAAGATTAAAGCTCTGAATCCCGGAGCATTGATTCTCTCCGGCGGTCCTTCCTCCGTGCTCGAAGCTGATTCTCCTCAGCTTGATCCTGCATATCTCGAAATGGGCGTGCCTGTTTTAGGTGTATGCTACGGAATGCAGCTTCTTACCCACTACATGGGCGGAAAAGTTGTATCTTCTGAAGATAGAGAATATGGACGCGCTCAGTTCAACGGTAGCGGCGAGTGTTCTCTTTTTCAGGGAATCGAAGGGCTGGATGATCTCACCGTCTGGATGAGTCACGGAGACCGTGTACAGTCCATTCCTGAGGGATTCGAAGTTTGCGGAACAACAGAAAGTATTCCTTTCGCAGCAATGGCTGACGAAAAGCGCAAAATATACGCGATGCAGTTCCATCCTGAAGTTGCTCATACTGAAAGCGGAAATACAATGATTTCCAATTTCGTATTTAAAATTGCAGGACTCAAAGCGGACTGGTCCATGTCTTCATTCGTTGAAAACAGCATTGAAGAAATGCGCAAACAGATCGGTGATGCACAGGTTGTACTCGGCCTTTCCGGCGGCATTGATTCAACTGTTGTTGCTGTTCTTCTTCACAGAGCTATCGGAAAAAGATTGCATTGTATTTTTGTTGATAACGGATTGCTTCGCATGCATGAGCGTGAAGAAGTTATCGGTTTCCTCGAAGAGCATTTTGACCTCAACGTTAAGTGCGTTGACTCTGCAAGACGTTTCCTTGATCAGCTTAAAGGTGTTGAAGATCCTGAAAAGAAACGCAAGCTTATCGGCTATACTTTCATTGATGTTTTCGATGAAGAAGCAACAGCTCTTAAGAATGTAAAATTCCTTGCACAGGGAACTTTGTACCCTGATGTTATTGAATCAGAATCATTTAAAGGCCCTTCAGCTGTAATTAAGTCTCACCACAATGTTGGCGGACTTCCTGATGATATGGATCTTGAACTTGTTGAGCCGCTCCGCGAACTATTCAAAGACGAAGTCCGTAAAGTTGCTGTAGAACTTGGTCTTCCTGATCATATCACTTGGCGTCAGCCTTTCCCTGGTCCGGGGCTTGCTATCCGTATTCTTGGTGAAATTACTGACGAAAGACTTGAAATATTGCGCCAAGCAGACAAAATCGTTCAGCATGAACTTCATGCTACCGGCTGGTATCGTAAGATCTGGCAGGGATTTGCAGTTTTGCTTCCTCTCAAGACTGTTGGTGTTATGGGTGATAACCGCACGTATGAGCACGTAATTGCTTTGCGTATGGTTGACAGCCTTGATGCTATGACAGCTGATTGGAGCCGCATTCCTAATGATATTCTTGCTCGTATGTCCAACAGGATTATTAACGAGGTTAAGGGTGTTAATAGAGTTGTTCTTGATATCTCCTCCAAACCACCAGCCACAATTGAGTGGGAGTAAATTTACTTCCTCTTAAGGCGTAGAAAAAGTTTTGGAAATCAGGTACAAGAGCACAACAATTCATGAAAAAGCCTATATGGGATTCACTGTTTGAATCCCATATAGGCTTACAGCGTATTCGTGGTTTTTTTGCCATAACGAATTTAAGGAAATAATATGTTCGGAATCGGTACAACGGAACTTATCGTCATTTTGGTTGTAGCTCTGATTATCATCGGACCTAAAAAACTTCCCGAACTCATTAAAAACCTTGGTAAAGGTTTATCTGAAGTTAAAAAGATGTCTAATGACGTCAAAAGTACTTTAGATGCAGAAGTCTCTGCTGCGGATAATGAAAGAGAAGCTAAAGAAGCACGCGAGAAAGAAGAAGCTCGCAGAAAAGCTGAAGTAGAAGCTATGGATAAAGCTCGTGCAGCAGAAGCTGAAGAGCTTGAAGCTGATAAGCTTAAAGCTGAAAATCTTAAAGCTGAAGATAAGGCTGAAACTGTAGCTGAAGCTCCTGCCGAGTCCGGTTCTGAAGGTGGAAAGGCATGAGTGGGGCTGAAAAAGACTCGCGTGAAGCAGGACAGGAAGATCTAGAAGGCAACGAAGATCTTGAGTCGTCTGACGCAAGCACTGACGAACCATCTGATAACGAGAAAGACTCATCCGATTCCGCTGAAAATGTGGCGGACGAAGAAGATGTGGATTTAGATGAGGATGAAGAAGAACCTGCACAGACTTTCCTCCAGCATATGGAAGAGTTGCGTAGACGTTTCGTTCGCATCTTCATTGCATGTGGTATCGGTTTCTTAGCTTGTTACTCATTCGCGAAGCCTCTTTTTGGATTATTAATGGCTCCGCTTGTAGCTACTTTGCCGCCAGATTCTACTCTTATCTTTACCTCTCTGCCCGAAGGATTTGTCACTTATCTTAAAGTTTCCTTTGTGGCTGGATTTTTTGTTGTTTCACCGTATATTTTTGCTCAGATCTGGGGCTTTATCGCTCCGGGACTTTATGAACATGAACGTAAGTGGATGATTCCTCTTGCATTCCTGTCAGCATGTTTCTTTGTTGGTGGAGCTTTATTCGGCTATTATGTAGTATTTCCTTTCGGTTGTGAATTTTTCATGGGCTTTGCTGACGAATTTATTCGTCCTATGCCTACGCTTCGAGAGTATTTGTCATTCTCATTGAAGCTCTTATTTGCCTTCGGTGTAATTTTTGAAATGCCACTTTTTATCTTTTTCTTGGCACGCCTCGGAGTTGTGACTCATACTTGGCTCCGCGCAAAACGTAAGTATGCAATTCTGATCTGTTTTATATGTTCTGCCGTTTTGACTCCTCCGGATGTCATTACTCAGACTTTGATGGCTGGGCCGCTAGTTATTTTGTATGAAATTGGTATTTGGATATCATATTTCTTCGGCAAAAGAGGCGGGCGTCTAGAAGAAAAAGCTAAAGCTAAGGCTGCTGCTGAAAACGGCGATAATGATCCTGATGATTCCGGTCCCGACGGCGGTGGAGCTGCAGGAGAAACTGTTGCTGATTCAGATTCATCTGATGCAAAGGCTGAAAAGCCTGCTGAAGAAAAAGCCGATGCTGCAAAAAAAGAAAAGCCTGATACTAAAAAAAGTAAGTCTGATTACGACGAAGATATGATCGAAATGTAACGGTGACCCCTTTGGTCACCACTCTCAGGAGAGGATGGTTATGCTTAAAAGATCTGCATCAATTGCCCGGACCACGAAAGAAACAGATATAGCCCTCTCATTAAATATTGACGGTGAAGGCCGGACTGATATTTCTACTGGTGTGGGATTTGCTGATCATATGCTTACCCTCATGAGCTTTTGGGCCGGGTTCGACCTTGACCTGAAATGTAAGGGCGACCTCGAAATTGACAGCCACCATACACTGGAAGATATAGCGCTTGTTTTCGGACAGGCTCTGACTGAAGCTATGGGTGATAAAAAGGGCATTAATCGTTATGGTTTTGCCAAGGTGCCTATGGATGAAGCTCTCGTAGAAGTCGTTATTGACCTTTCCGGAAGAGCATATCTGGTGTATGACGATGATATCCTGCCTGAGATTATTGCCGGTGATGAGCGGGATGTATGGCGTGAGTTTTTTAAATCACTGGCTTTTAAAGCTGGGATGAATTTGCATATAAAGTTTGAATATGGCCGGAATGGTCATCATCTTCTTGAGGGCGCATTTAAGGCTCTCGGCTTGGCCTTCAGGCAAGCATTGGCTGTAGAACGGCAAGGTGTAACTAGTACTAAAGGGAGTCTTGATTAATGAAACGGTTTATCCCTCTTTTTTTGATTTGCTTTCTAGTTATGCCAGCATTGATCGGCTGCCAGAGCAAAAGTGAAGTCGTCAAGCTTCCACGTCCAGTCGGTACTGTTGCCATTGCAGGTTTTACAAATCCAGTGTTTAACTGGGAACTTTTAGCAGGCTACCTTCCTCAGGAAGGAAACCCTATTGATAAAAAAGTTTTAGAGAAACTTGATGCTAAAATGGTCGAAATACTTGGGAAGCATGATGTTACTGGTTTTGCTCGTCCGGCTATTACTCGTCAGTGTCAGGAAATTGAAGTTTTTGAGAACATGGGCTCAAGACGTGAAGCCGCTTTTAGCTATTGGGTGAAGGTTGGCGAGTGCATGACTTCTGATTATATTCTCGTTCCGCAGATTTTGTTTTGGCAGGATCTACGAGGTATGAAACAGGCCGATTTGAATATTCAGCCTGCTTCTGTGGTTATTGATCTTTTTCTTATCGATGTTAACAACAAGCGCATTGTCAGACGATTTCATTATGATGAAACTCAGGAGCCCTTGTCCGAAAATCTGCTTAATGCAGGAAAGTTTTTCGAACGTGGCGGTAAATGGGTGACAGGAATTGAACTTGCTGATGAAGCCCTTGAGAATGGACTTATGGAGCTTGGTTTATGATTATTTTTCCAGCTGTAGATATTAAAGATGGTGTTTGTGTTCGTCTTGCTCAGGGACAGGCTGATGCTGTCACCGTTTTTTCAAATGACCCAGTAGCTCAGGCAAATTACTGGGAGAATCAGGGCGCTCGTTACCTTCATGTTATCGACCTTGATGGCGCTTTCAGTGGCGTTCCTAAGAATTTCGAATTGATTAAATCTATCTGTTCTGAGCTTAGCATTCCTGTTCAGCTTGGCGGCGGAATTAGAGATATTGAAACTGCAGCAAAATACATTGAAGCCGGAGTTAAGAGATTAATTATCGGAACAATGGCTCTTGAAGAAGAAGCAATGTTTGCAGAACTTTGTGCGCGTTTCCCCGGTCAGATAGGTGTGTCTCTTGATGCTGTAGACGGTAAGCTAAAGTCTCGCGGTTGGGTTGAAGACGCAGGTATCTCTATTTATGATATTATTCCTCGCATTGAAGCGGCTGGAGCTGCATTTATCATTTATACTGATATCAGCAGAGACGGCATGGAGGTAGGTGTAAACACCGCAGGGCTTGCTGAGCTTTGCTCTAAGACCAAGCTTCCCGTTATTGCGGCAGGCGGAGTTGCAACCTTGGAAGATATCATTAATTTGTATCCTCTTGCTTCTAAAGGGCTTGAAGGCGCAATTTCAGGTAAGGCTATTTACACTGGTTCTCTAAATCTTGTTGAAGCCATTGAATGGATTGATAACAATTAGGAGCCGCTATGAAGACTATTGAAATTAAAGGTATGAGTTGTCAGCATTGTGTCGGTTCTGTAGACAAAGCTTTAAACTCTATCGAAGGTCTCAAGAATATCAGCGTAAACCTTGAAAAAGCAGAAGCAACTTTTGACGAAGATGTTTCTGTTGATGAAGCTAAAATCAAGGACGTAATTTCCAAGATTGGTTTCGAACCTGGTGCTGTTAAGTAAGTTTGATTTATTGCTAATTTTAAAGCCCGTATTTCTTAAGGAATACGGGCTTTTTTTATGGAAAGAATTGAACCTGAAGATCTAACATGTCCGTGCTTTTTTAAAGCAAAAAAAATCCCCCGCAAATTAACTTTGCGGGGGATTTAGTTTTAATAACTTACGAGCTAAATTAGAACTTCTGCGGTTTGGAAAAGTCAGGCAGATTTTTTTCAAGTACATTCGCAGCTTGGAGCATTGTAGTTTCGCCAAATGCAGGTGCCATTAGCTGGAGTCCTACTGGCATGTTGGTGTCTTTACCGATTCCTACTGGCAGGCTCATTCCGGGCATTCCTACAAGGTTTAAAGAAATGGTGAATATGTCCATCAAGTACATCTGCAACGGATCAGCTGTCAGTTCGCCAACTGGGAAAGCAGTGGTAGGGCAGGCTGGTCCGGCAATGAGGTCACATGACTCGAACGCTTTTTCAAAATCATTACGCATCAAGCGGCGAATCTGGGCCGCTTTGCAGTAATATGCATCGTAGTAACCAGCTGAAAGAACGTATGTTCCGATGATGATACGTCGCTGTACTTCGTCACCGAATGCTTCGGTACGGGACTTTGTGTACAGATCAATCAGCTCGTCTGCGTCCTTGGATCTGTGTCCGTAGCGAATGCCGTCAAAGCGTGAAAGGTTCGAGCTGGCTTCGGCCATTGCGATTATGTAGTAGGTAGCGATGGCGTACTCTGTCATGGAAAGTTTGACAGGTACGGTTTTAGCGCCGAGTTCTTCTGCCTTTTTGATGGCGTTTTTACACGCTTCAGAAACTTCCTCGGAAAGCCCTTCGCCCCAGTACTCTTCCGGCAAGCCGATGGTCAGTCCTGAAAGGTCTGTGCGTTCAGCAAGTGCTTCGATGTAGTTCGGAACTTCGCAGTTAACGGATGTAGAATCACGTTTGTCGTGGCCTGCAATGACGTTAAGGATTCTTGCGGAGTCTTCGACAGTGCGTGTCATAGGCCCGATTTGATCAAGGGATGAACCGTATGCGATCATTCCGTAGCGGGAGACTCTTCCGTAGGTAGGCTTTACACCAACACATCCGCAAAAGGATGCAGGAAGTCTGATGGAACCGCCCGTGTCAGTACCCAGAGCCGCAAAACACTGTCCTGCTGCGATCGTAGCCCCTGATCCACCGCTTGAGCCACCGGGGACTCTGCTGAGGTCGCAGGGGTTGCATGTGGTCTGATAAGCTGAGTTCTCAGTTGTGGAACCCATGGCGAATTCATCCATGTTAGCTTTAGCTATGATGATGGCGCCTGCTTCTTTTAACTTGGCAACAGAAGTCGCATCATAAAAAGGAACGAAATTTTCTAGAATTTTAGAACCGCAAGTAGTCGTGATGTCTTTGGTGGCAAGGACATCTTTAATTACTACAGGCACGCCCCAAAGAGGCTTGGATGCGTCCGGGCCTTGCTTGTCCATTTCTTCCGCTAGCTTGAGTGCGTTTTCGCCATCTTTAGCAAGCAGAGCTTTAATTTTAGGTTCGGTTTTTTCAATTTGATCTAGGCATGCTTTTACCGCTTCAACAGCAGTAACTTCACCCGCAATTAATAGAGAGTGTATTTCCGTGAGCGATTTTTCTATTAGTGAGGACATTTATTTAATCCGTGCAGTCTTTATGTTTGAGAAAAAGGGCAACTAAATATTTTGAGTATGCGCTATACAATTCTTGGAACAACGAAATATTGACCGTCAGAATCAGGGGCGTTGGCAAGGATCTCGTCCCGAGTGTGTTCTTTCGTCACAACATCTTTTCTGAGCACAGTTGTATGCTCAACAGGGCTGAACATAGGCTCAACATCTTTAGTGTCGATTTCGTTAAGCTTATCCATGTAGGAAAGAATATTATTTAGCTGTCCTGCGAATAATTCTTTTTTCTCTTCAGATAAATCCAGACGCGCCAGACTTGCTACCTTCGCAACTTCGTCTGTACTGAGTTTAACATCACTCATTGAAGTCTCCTTATTAATATATCGATTTGTGGCTGTAATTCTCAATTAAATAATTCTATCCGCAATTTCTTGCAGGAAATTATTGAGGGTGAAAAAGCCTATTGTTTTGATTCAGCTTTGGCTGTGTTTGCTTTCTCAAGTTCTTCTTGAGTCTTCTTCCAAGCACTTACGCGGCGAGATCTTTTAGTCTTAGCATTTGCAAGCGTCTTTTTAACAGTAGAAGCGTCGATCTTCGTTTTTCCGTTTGTCTCAGGGCGGAACAAGAACAGTTGCTGATGTGCCTTACCGTCAGCAGTCCAGCTGATAGGGGCTAGGCTGAAATCGATGTGCTGTGCTTCAGCAATTCTTGCGTTAACCTGTTCTGGAGTCCAGCCCGGTGAAAAAGTTCCGAGTTTGCTTGAAAACTTAATGAAGTCATAACCAAGTGCAACCCAGAAGTCTGGCTTACCTAGTCCTTCGCGATTCATAACTTCTTTTAAGCGTCCAGCTCCATCACTGGCAGACCACCAAGCTCCTGGAGCAATAGTCAGCTTAAGGTTCTGAGCCTCAACATCTCTGGCTGAATTAAGAGCCTGACTCCACAGTTCCGGTCCGAGAAATAGAAGTGTGTCAGCTTCGTGAAAGAAGAAGTGAGGGATAAGAAGCTGGGCCTGATGCCAAGTATCCGGAATGAACACCGCTCCGAAATCTGTTTCAGGGAGTGGTGCGTCTTCGCCGAGTCCATCAGCTTTATTTTCAGCCTTTTTTTGCGGAGCTCTTACAAGCTTACCGACAACTTTGCCCCATTTGGGGAAATCGTTAGGCGGGTATGATTCCATACCTGTAATTTTGGCGCCGCGCTCTTTAGCCATGTCCCAGAAAATTTGAGACATCTGTCGTCCAAACTTTTCCTGCGGATATAGAATTGCAAAATCTTTAATTCCCATATCATTAATCGCCAAATCAAGGGACGCTCTGATTTGATCTTCAGGGCTTGAGAAAAATCTCCAAGCCTGTCTTCCTTCTTCTAAATTTCCGGGCTTAGCTAGAAACGAGAAGGTAACTTTTTCAGTGTAGGTTTCGGCCAGCTCCAGCTCTTTAAACGCTTTAACGTTTATAGGTCCGCCGAGAACTGTATACCATGGTGGTAAGTTCTGAACTCGCTCGATCCAGTCAGCGTCTTCGGTATTAATTACCTGAACATCAACATCAAGTCCGGCTTTGGTCAGTTCCCACTGAGCAGCACCTGCTCCGCGAATAATTTTCCAACCGTAATCCTGAAAGCGTCCTGAAATAGGAAGTACAAGTGCAATTCCAACGCGTGGAATTCCATATTGTGCTTCAAGATCAGCAATTATTTTATTAAACCCCGGTTTGTCGATGATCTGCCCGCGCTGAACAATACCTGACATGGTCCGCCATGCCATAGGCCAGTATTCTTTAGCTGAGGATTGTCTCGCCGCTTTTTCAAAAAGAATGAGTTCGTATGGGAATTTTAAATTATTTTTTGCTGATATAAAGGAAGAATTTTTTTCAAGGACTTGCTCGGACTTATCGCTAAGACCTGCAATGAACCATCGTTCCAAATCTTTTCTGTCATCATCATTGGGTGCAATTGTATATAGTCTTTCCAGTGCAGCCATGGATTCTTCGCTCTGGTCCAGAGTTGAAAGATTTTTACCAGCTTCGGAACGAATGTCCCAAGGTAGGTTAGTATCTTCCATTGTCTGAGTCAGGTGTGCGCTCAGTTGTGTGAATTTTTTAGTGGCAAGTAGTGAGTCAAAGTAATATTTCTGCCATATTTCAGAATTGAGTGCTTCTGGGGAAAGATTCTTCCACTCTGCAAGTCTGGCTTCCGCTTCATGATAGTGCCCAGAATTATACGAGCTGATAGAAAGCCTTTCGAGTGCTACCAGAGTAGCATCCTTAGGGATGTCGGCACGTTCAATCAGGCGCGTATAGTAAAGTTCACTGGCGATATAATCCCTTTTCAACCAAGCTTGATCAGCTGTTTTTACTAAATCTTTCGTAGAAAGCATTTGAGTAGAAATAGTTGATCCAACAGGTTGCTTTTGGAGTGATATACAACTTGTAGTTGCGCCCAGTAGTGTGGCGACCAGAACAATAGCAAATATATTGGAGAAAAGCCGAGAGGATTTCTCTTGATTCATTGATTTTTCCATGCACAGTTTGTGGCCCATGTAAGTCAATACGTCAATGGATTTGGACTTATCATGGTCTATTTAAAAAAAATCCGGCCAACTCTTTTTAAGGAGAAGGCCGGATTAAACTATACTGAGTGGATAGTCATTGCAAGTGCAGGATTACTGAATTTTTAACCTATGTCGGTTTTAAGCAGACTCCCGCCTTAAGCAATACTAGTTTTTAACTTCGGTGTAGTCAGCGTCGACAACATCGTCGTCAGCTTTTTCACCAGCTGGGCCGGCTGCGCCAGCATCTGCTGCGCCTTCAGCGCCGGCATCTGCCTGACCCTGATTAGCGTAGAGCTGTTCTGCAAGCTTATGTGAAGCCTGTGAAAGCTCTTCAGTAGCTGCCTTGATTGCTTCTTCATCATCGCTATCGAGGAGGCCTTTAAGGGCTTCAGCTTTTGCTTCGATGTCAGTTTTAAGCTCTGCGTCTACATTGTCACCGACTTCACGTAATGATTTTTCGGTTGTGTAGATTAAAGAGTCAGCCTGATTGCGGGCTTCAATGAGGCCCTGCTTTTTCTTATCATCATCAGCGTGAGATTCAGCGTCTTTGACCATCTTATCGATTTCTTCTTCAGATAGTCCGCTGGAAGCTGTGATCTGGATAGACTGTTCTTTGCCAGTACCCATATCTTTTGCTGCAACTTTTACGATACCGTTAGCATCGATGTCGAATGTTACTTCGATCTGAGGAACACCGCGTGGAGCTGCTGGAAGACCAGTCAGTTCGAAGCGTCCGAGAGTCATATTATCTGCAGCCATTGGGCGTTCACCCTGTAGTACATGGATGGAGACAGAAGGCTGGTTTTCAGCAGCAGTTGTGAAAACCTGACTTTTACGACTCGGGATAGTTGTGTTTCTTTCGATGAGCTGAGTGAGAACTCCGCCCATTGTTTCGATACCGAGAGACAGAGGAGTAACGTCAAGCAGGAGAACGTCAGTGACGTCACCAGCGAGGATACCACCCTGAATGGATGCACCCATTGCAACAACTTCATCAGGGTTCACAGAACGGTTAGGCTCTTTGCCGAAAAGTTCCTGAACTTTCTGCTGAACGAGAGGCATACGGGTCATACCACCGACGAGGATAACTTCGTCGATATCAGATGCTTTAAGGCCAGCATCTTTAAGAGCTTTCATGCAAGGCTCTTTGGTGCGGTTAACGAGGTCTTCAACAAGTTTTTCCAGCTTAGCGCGGGAAATCTTAACCATAAGGTGTTTAGGGCCGTTCTGGTCAGCTGTGATGAATGGCAGGTTAACTTCAGTTTCAGTAGAAGTGGAAAGCTCTTTTTTAGCTTTTTCGCCAGCTTCTTTGAGACGCTGTAAGGCCATGCGATCCTGAGAAAGGTCAATGCCGTTTTCACGTTTGAACTCTGCTACAAGATATTCAATGATATTATGGTCAAAGTCTTCGCCGCCGAGGAATGTGTCCCCGTTAGTTGCGCGAACTTCAACAACGTTGTCGCCGACTTCAAGGATAGAGATATCAAATGTACCACCACCGAGGTCGAAAACAGCAATTTTTTCGTTAGCTTTTTTATCAAATCCGTAAGCGAGGGAAGCAGCAGTAGGTTCGTTGATAATACGCTTAACTTCGAGTCCTGCAATACGTCCGGCATCTTTTGTTGCCTGGCGCTGAGAATCGTTAAAGTAAGCTGGAACGGTAATAACTGCTTCAGTTACTTCTTCGCCGAGGTAAGTTTCAGCATCTTTTTTGAGCTGCTGAAGGATAATAGCTGAAATTTCAGACGGGCTGTATTTTTTGCCGCCGATTTCAACCCATGCGTCTCCGCCTTTACCGTCTACTAGTTCGTAAGGGCAATGTTTAGCCCACTGTTTCACTTCAGGAGAATTTACCTGACGTCCCATGAGACGTTTGATAGCGAAAACAGTTTTTTCAGGGTTGGTTACAGACTGACGTTTCGCAATTTCACCTACGAGACGTTCTTTGTCAGTAAAACCTACTATAGAAGGTGTTGTACGTCCGCCTTCTGGGTTTGTTACGCATTTAGGGTCTTTCCCTTCCATTACGTATACACATGAGTTTGTTGTACCTAAGTCAATTCCTATAATTTTGCCCATATATAAGCTCCTTCTGATTAAAATACATTTAGTTTGCTTTATGAATTAATGCCGGAAATTTACTTGTAAAGGTCCAAGTGCATTAATTAGTCTAATTTGTTAACCATGACTTTCGCGGGACGGATAATTCTGCCTTTCAGTACGTATCCTCTCTGCATTACCTGAGCAACACAGCCGTCAGTCAGTTCAGCAACTTGAGCCATACCCATTGCTTCATGGAAGTTCGGGTCAAATTCTTCACCGATTTTTCCAACCGCTTCCAAGCCGTGTCTGGCTAAAGTCTCCAAAAATAATTTTCTGGTCATATCTACGCCCATAACGAAATCCTTACATGCGTCGAGGTCTTTTGCATGACTCAAAGCAAGGTCAAGATTATCTACAATGGGAAGTAAGTCAGATAAAACACTTTCCGACGCGAACTTTTTCAATTCGTTAGTTTCGCGGGTGAGTCTTTTCTTTAAATTTTCGCTGTCAGCGAGCGCTCTTAAACGTTCGTCTTTAGCCTCTTCCATTACATCGCATGAAGGGCAGACATGTTCCCGGCAAAGAGCTTTAAGTTCATCTTCGCTGAGGGTCACTTCGTTCTCCGCAGCTTTTTCAGCTTCAGGTGCTGAATTTTCTTCTTCGTTCATTTCCGAGTTATCTTTCTTTTCAGACATGGATTCTCCAGTGACATGAATTAGCGGCTTACTGACCCTCCCAAAAAGGTCTGTCAAGCCGCGTAATTACAGAAATAAGCATCCCGATAAGCTTGTCAACATCCTAGCATGATCAAATGCATTTTTTTTTAACATTGAGTATAATTATATTGTAAACTTTCCATTTTCATAAATTGTTTTAACGCTTCCATCTGCGAGTGTTGCAACAACTTTCTTCTCTTCTGTGTTTACTAAGTCCCAGTGTACTTCTGATGTGTTGAAACCGAGTGACTCCATGAATAGTTTGTCCAGCATTTCCGGCGGTCCTGAGAAAGTCCCAAGTAGCGATTGGCCCAAAGCTATATGGCAACTTCCGCTTTCGCCGCCAAAGTTTTCATCAATGATTGTCTGGGCCATGAAATGATCTACTCGTGAAATACTGGCATCAGTAAGCGAAAACTCGCCGACTCGTCTTGCTCCTCCATCAACTCGCAGGTGATCCAGTAGGAACTTTTCCCCGCCCATGGCATTTGCTCCCACAGCTATTCCATCCGCAAATTCTAAGCGGACTCCGTAAATCATACGGTCCATATATAATGATGGCAGGTCTGCATAATAATATCCGTTAACAGTGCGGCAGTCCGGCGATATGTAAACTTCGTAGCCGGGGATATTATCACCGGTTGCTCCCAGCCATTTTCTATTGGGCCCGGGCGAGAAGTATAGGTCACAAAGTTCAGACTTCATTCGTATTGTTTTGATATCCATCGCGGTGAGCCAGTCTGCAATTTCAGCAGTCTTGTCCGCTATTTTCTGCCATTCTTTATCTGGATAGGGCATGTTTAGATAGCAGGCCCTCATTAATCTTGTTGTGTAGTCCTCAAGAGATAGTCCTGCGCTGTCCGCCAAAGCCTGTGTTGGGTAGGCGCATTCGGTCCACGCAATAGAGCTGTGAATTTTTCTTTTTTCTATGCGCTGTCGGAATTGATTCATAGATTTTTTGTTAGCCATGATTGAAAGGGGATCAACCTCCTCCATAGCTCCAATTTCTTCGGGGGCGTGGATTCTGACTACCCCTTGAGCTTTTCCGTAAAGCTCAGCTTTTCCGGGCGGGAAGAATGTTAATTGCCCGTAACTAGAATTTATATAAAGTTCTGCCTTCATGGCAGGAGTAAGGGAAGTTTCCAAGACAGGGTGGAGGTGTTTCTCAATTAAAAGAGCAAACAGAGTTTCAGCTAATGGCGCAGCAAGATTGTCATACTTAATGATTATAATGTCGCGGTTTTTGAATTTCGCGTTAAGTTGCTTTTCGAGAGCCCATAGCAGTACTTTTGAGTACTGGCGCAAATCTTCGTATGGAAATATTTTTGTCATGATGTGTTTTGTGTAGATAGTTAATTGAAACTGATGGAAGTGATTAGTTTAGATGTTTTGGTTAATGTAATCCACCATAAAAACGGATAATTTAAGTTGTTATCATGGATATTGATATAAACTTACTATAAATATGTTTGAATTTGCTGTTTTAATTATAGAAATTGTTTGTCTCAGATTGACTTTCGATCTGGATAGGGGCAAAAAGGGTTTTCTGTAAGGAAAAGTGGCGAGCTTTTTAAAGTTGAAAATGAATTTCAATGTCGAATGTATTGCGAGGGAAGGTTATGTCTGTATCGCTTCGATCAATGCGCAAAGATCAGAGGGGTGTTGTTGTCTCTGTGAATGTCAGAGGAGAGCTCGGGCGCAGAATTAGAGATATGGGACTTATTCCGGGCACTGAGTTCAGGATAGTTGGACGTGCTCCATTAAAAGATCCCGTTGCACTGCGTATGAAAGGTTTTACTCTTACACTTCGTAATAATGAAGCTGATTTCATTACTGTAGAGATTGAGGAATAAGGGATGAGTGATAAATTTTTTGTAGCTGTTTCGGGACAGCCAAACTGCGGAAAGAGCACCATGTTTAACGCTCTGACTGGATCAACTGCGCGCGTTGGTAACTATCCCGGAATCACTGTTGACAGAACTGAAGGGTATTACGATAAAAAAGGGTTTGAGGCTCATTTAGTTGACTTGCCTGGTACTTATTCTTTGACCTCTTATTCTATGGAAGAAGTTGTCGCCCGTGATGTCATAGTGGATGAAAAACCTGATGTTGTTATCAATATGCTTGATGCTACATCCCTTGAGCGTAGCCTTTATTTAGCTGTTCAATTTATGGAGATCGGCGTTCCCGTTGTTCTCGGATTGAACATGATGGATGAGGTTAAGAAGAAGGGCATTCGCATTGATTCTGCAAAACTTTCTAAGCTCATGGGCGTACCTGTTATTGAGTGCATTGCCCGTCGCGGAGTTGGTGCTGACGAGTTGATGCAGGCTGTTAAGCAGGTTAAGGACGAAACTAAAGGAAAGTGGACTCCTGTAAATATTTCATACGGCCACGATCTTGATCCGGCAATTGATGAAATGACCGCCATGATCACAGAAAGTGAATTCATGACTGACCGTTATGATCCTCACTGGTTGGCTGTTAAGTATCTTGAGGAAGATGAAATTGTTATTAAAAATGGTCGTTTGGCTGGAGATCTGTCAGCTAAGCTTGAAGCAATAGTTAAAAATGTTTCAGACCACGTAAATAAGACTCTTAATACTTATCCTGAAGCGATTCTCGCTGATTACCGTTATGGTTTTATTAACTCTATTTTAAAGCAGGGCGTGATTAGTCGCGAAGATAATCTGCGTTTTGATGTTTCCGACAAAATAGATAATGTTCTGACCCATAGATTTTTGGGTCCGATTATTATGTTAGCAGTCATGTATGCGATGTTTTACGTGACATTTACCTTCGGGGCTTATCCGCAGGGTTGGGTTGAGGATGGATTTGGATGGTTGTCGTCGACTTTATCATCCATTTTGCCGGATGGACTCTTTAAATCCATGCTTGTGTCCGGTGTAATTGACGGCGTTGGCGCTGTTATGGGATTCACGCCGCTTATCCTCATCATGTTCGCAATGCTCGTTTTTCTCGAGGACCTCGGCTATATGGCCCGTGTGGCATACATGGTGGACCGGGTTTTCCGTATGTTCGGCTTGCATGGTATGTCTATCATGCCATTCATTATGGCAGGTGGTTTGCCAGGAGGTTGCGCTGTTCCGGCTGTTATGACCTGCCGTACGTTGCGGAGTCCTAAAGAAAGAATTGCGACAATTTTAACAGCTCCATTCATGATCTGCGGTGCGAAAGCCACAGCATATATTATGTTGGTAAGTGCGTTCTATCCTGAATCTGCGACTTCGATGATGTTCTTTCTAGTTATTATTTCGTGGGTACTTGCTCTTTGCGTTGGTAGACTTTTACGCTGGACTGCGCTGAGAGGCGAGTCCACTCCATTTGTAATGGAACTACCTCCATACAGGCTTCCAACTCTGCATGGCGTGGCAATTCACACATGGGATAGAGTCTGGCAGTACATCAAGAAAGCGGGAACAGTTATTCTCGCCATTTCAATACTTATGTGGGCTCTAATGACCTTTCCACAGCTTCCTGCTGAGCGAGTGGCTTCCTATGAAGCACAGCGCACGCAGGTTACAGCTGAAAGTAAATCATGGGATGGCTCGGATGATCTGAGGCAAGCTGAGCTTGGTAAAAAGCTTAATATTATCAGCTACGCTGAAGGTGAGGAAGGGCTTAAAACTTCGTACGCAGGGCGTATGAGTGAAGCCATTGCTCCCGTGACTGATTATGCCGGATTTCCATGGCAAGCTAATATTGCCTTCATCGGCGGATTTGCCGCGAAAGAGGTGTTTGTTTCCACCATGTCCACAGCATATTCATTAGGTGACGAAGATCCTGAAAATGCAACAAGCCTGAGCGAGAAAATAGCGGCTGATCCTGAATGGACGCCCGCAGCAATCTGGTCCGTGTTTATATTTATGCTGGTATACGTGCCATGTATGGTCACGGTTGCGGTTATCGTAAGAGAGACTAACTGGAAATGGGGATTGTTCTCCGTGTTCGGTTCACTCGGATTCGGTTATTCGCTATCAGTGTTGATTTATCAGGTTGGGACGTTCTTGGGTTATTAAGGTTGGTAGGTTAGGTTTAGTTGATTTTATTGAATTGGAAAGCCCCGTACTGGTTGCAGTGCGGGGCTTTTTGGTGGGATGTGTGAAATAGCCCCGGCCGAAGTCGGGGCTGGTTATATTACTTAATGTCTTCTATCTTTTCAGGAAGCTCTTCTACAACATCTTTCAATTCAGGATGACGATTATAGAAGACCTCAAGAGCTTCTAATTCGACTTTGCAATCAGGGCACATATGCTTATCTGGGTTTTCACCTTTTAGAAAAGCCTTCTCACATTGAGGGCAAATATGATCTTCATATAGCCCAAAGCCGCGATCTTTTACTGTAGACTTGTCTAATATTGCATAAAAAAAGGCCGCAAACTCCATAATGAAGTCTGCGGCCCTAGAATGCTGATTATACTATTTAACTACAGATTAATTATTCTGCAAAGTAAGCCCATCCTCATTAGCATCAACTGATACAGAATGATCCTCTTGCAACCTTCCGCTGATAATCTCTTTCGCCAGCGGAGTTTCGAGATGGGTCTGGATATAGCGGCGCAGTGGTCTTGCTCCGTATACCGGATCGTAGGAAGCGTGTGCTATGAAAGCCTTTGCCTTATCCGTCACTTCCATTCCCATCTTGTTTACACCTAGACGCGCTCTTAGCCCGCCCAGTTGTATGTCTACAATCAACTTCAAGTCTTCTTCTAGTAGAGGCTTAAAGAGTACTGTTTCATCAACCCTGTTCAGGAATTCTGGTCTGAAATGACCGCGCAATACGTTCATTACGCCTTCCTCAACGCCGTCTTTGAAATCACCGTTCTGTTCAATTCCTTCTAGTAGGATATGCGAACCCAGATTAGAAGTCATGATGATCAGCGTGTTCTTGCAGTCTACGGTTCGACCCTGACTGTCAGTTAAACGTCCGTCATCTAATATTTGAAGCAGTACGTTGAACACATCAGGATGTGCTTTTTCGATCTCATCAAAGAGGACAACAGAGTAGGGCTTTCTTCTGATTGCTTCGGTCAGCTGTCCACCTTCGTCATATCCAATATATCCCGGAGGCGCTCCGATGAGACGCGCGACCGCGTGCTTTTCCATGTACTCGGACATATCAAGGCGCACGATGTTGTCTTCGGTATCGAAGAGCGATTCCGCTAGAGCCTTACAGAGTTCGGTTTTACCCACTCCGGTAGGGCCGAGGAATATGAATGAACCGATGGGCCGCGACGGATCTTTAAGTCCCGCACGCGCTCTGATTACAGCGTCAGATACAGCGCGAACAGCATTGTCCTGTCCGATAACTCTGGCGTGCAGAATCTCTTCCAGACGAAGGAGCTTTTCTCTTTCGCCCTCAATCAGTCTGGTTACAGGAATACCTGTCCAGCGGGATATGATCCCGGCGATATCATCAGGTCCTACGAATTCTTTAAGCATTCTGGTCTTGTTGGTTGAAACATCATCGCCACCTTGAATGTCTTCTTCAATGGCTTTAAGTTTCTTTTCAAGTTCCAGAAGCACTGAGTATTTAAGCTCAGCCGCTTTGTTTAATTCGTGCGCTCTTTCAGCTTTATCAATATTAATCTTTGTTTGTTCAATTTGAGTTTTCAGACTCTGAACGGCGTCGATAGAAGCTTTCTCCTTTTCCCACTGCTCAAGAAGCTCAGACTGAGTAATTTTCATTTCAGTTAGCGAATCTTCGAGCTTGGATAAGCGTTCGCGAGAAGCTTGATCTTCTTCACGTCTAAGTGCTTCACGTTCAATTTCAGCCTGCAAGATCTGCCTGTTGATTTTATCCAGCTCGTATGGCTGCGAATCAATCTCAGTTCTGATCATGGCAGCAGCTTCATCCATGAGGTCAATTGCCTTATCGGGAAGCTGTCTGTCTGTGATGTAGCGATGAGAAAGCGTTGCTGACTCGATTAGTGCGGCATCACTGATTCTTACCCCGTGATGAACCTCAAACCTTTCGCGGAGTCCGCGCAGGATTGATATGGTGTCCTCGACCGATGGTTCTTCGACCATGATGGTCTGGAACCGTCTTTCAAGAGCGGGGTCTTTTTCAATATATTTACGATATTCATCCGTGGTAGTTGCGCCGATGCAGTGGAGTTCTCCACGTGCAAGCATCGGTTTTAGCAGATTACCCGCATCCATTGCGCCTTCGGATTTACCTGCGCCAACAATGGTGTGGATTTCATCAATGAAGATGAGAATCTGACCTTCGGATTCTTGAACTTCTTTTAATACAGCTTTGAGGCGTTCCTCAAATTCGCCGCGATATTTAGCGCCAGCGATAAGTGCGCCCATATCTAACATGAAGACCGTTTTGTCCTTAAGGCCTTCGGGTACATCCTGCTTAACTATGCGCTGAGCAAGCCCTTCAATAATAGCGGTTTTACCGACTCCGGCTTCACCGATCAAAATAGGGTTGTTCTTTGTGCGTCTGGAAAGAATACGGACAACGCGCCTGATTTCAGAGTCACGTCCTATAACTGGGTCGAGCTTGCCTTTGCGGGCTTCTTCAACGAGATCACGGCCATATTTTTTCAGCGCATCATAGGTGGCTTCAGGGTTATCAGTCGTTACACGCTGATTGCCCCTGATTGTGGTCATTGCTTCCAGAACTTTATCTTTTGTAAGCTTGAAGGATGCGTTGACTCTGCCTGCGCCAGTGGAACCATGCTCATCCATGATGGCAAGATATAGGTGTTCAACACTTATGAACTCGTCATGCATGCGCTTGGCGGCCTGTTCGGCTTCAACAATAACGCGGTTGAGTCTCTGAGTTACAAAGACCTGACCGGGCTGTGCTCCGGGGCCGCTGACACTGGGAAGCTTGTTAACTTCCTTCTGTACAGCGGACTTATATAAAGCAGGGTCGACCCCGCTTTTTTCTAATATTTTACTAACAATGCCTTTTTCCTGCTCAACTAAGGCTAGAAGCAGGTGTTCAACTTCAATTTGCTGTTGACCATTGGATATAGCTAGAGATTGAGCTTCTGCGATTGCGTCGTTGGTTTTTTTTGTGAATTTATTCGGGTCCATATAGAGTCTCCTTATATAGGTATTGTTGACTCGCCGAAAGATTCAAAACTCACTAATATTGAACGAAAAAACGCTCAAGTTTACGGTACCGGACGCATCGCTTAGTTCACATCAAATAGCGAAAAATCCGGCTTTAGAGGCAGGAGTTAGAATCCTGATTATTTACTGCAAGTCGTATTGGTTTACTTTGGTATTCTACTGATTAAATCAGCTTGCTCATTTCTTCGATACGGGCTTCGAGCTGTTCTACACGTTCCATCAAATCTACGATAATGGAACCACCTGCTGCTGTAATTTCAAGATCGTTGCAGAGTCTTGAAAGTTTACGCAAGCGGTATAGGTCACGCGCTTCGAATAGGTAATGTCCATCTGCTGTTGATGCAGGTGAAACCCACTCAAGGCTGATCAGCTCGAGAACCACTTCTTCATCCATCCCTGTCATTTCAATTATCTGCGCAAACAACATTTTGCGCGAAGTGCTGGGAGGGGTTGCGTCTTCTCTTTTTTTGATATCCATTTGCAAAATCTCCCTTAGAATGATCTCGGGGTGAAATCTATCTTTTCGGACAGCTCTTCCCAAAGTTTTTTAACTTCATCTGAATCGGAAGCAGGAACTTGGATCATCACACGGACAAACTGATCGCCTTTTTTGGCGCCAGCACCAAGACCGCGTCCTTTTACTCTCATTTTTTTGCCGCTTCCCATGCCTGCCGGAATGTTCATTTCGATCATACCGTCAAGGGTAGGGACTTTAACTTTAGCACCAAGGGCAGCTTCCCACGGAGCAAGCGCGAGATCTACGATGAGATTGTTCTCTTTCACTTTGTAGACAGCATGCGGTGCAAGTCTGATCTTTAGGTAAAGATCGCCCTTTGGACCGTCACTAGGACCGGGAGAACCCTGATTCGCAAGACGAATCTTCTGTCCTTCTTTGATTCCAGCCGGAATATTTACATCTAGGCTCTTTGATTGAACCATAGGATGTCCACCGGGGCCGGTTGCTCTTTCCTGAACTGAAATAGACTTTGATCCGCCCTTGTACGCTTCTTCGAGGGTCAGAGTGAGCAGTGTTTCAGAATCCGCACCTTTTTGCGGGCGTTGCTGAAATCTTCCGCCACCACCACCGAATTGCGCACCACCTCCGCCGCCGCCACCAAAGATGGTTTCGAAGAAATCACTGAAATCTCCGCCGCCACCACCGCCAAATCCACCGCCGCCGAAGTTCATATGCTCTTGTCCAGGAGGTGGCCTGAAATTCTGGCCGTGTTCCCAGTCAGCGCCGTACTGGTCATACATTTTGCGCTTTTTAGGATCTTTAAGAACTTCGTAAGCTTCGTTAGCTTCTTTGAATTTCTTTTCAGATTCCTCGTTATCCGGGTTCAGGTCAGGATGGTGCTTACGCGCCAGCTTTTTGAACGCTTTGGATATGTCCTCTTTCGAGGCGGAGCGGGCAACTCCTAAAAGTTTATAGTAATCTTTATATTTTACACTCATCTCGTCATTACTCCTTAGATAATTCGCCATTTATAGCAGAACGGCGTCACCATATCAAAGTATATCGCCATACGCTCAAGTCAAGCGGAATGATTGGATTTAGATTGTTGCAGATCAGGCTAACATTGCCTTAAAACAGTCGGGAATGCTTAATATCCCTACGCTGAGGGGTAGAATTGACAAATTTTAAAAAGTAACAAAAAAATGTGATTAGAAATTTTCATCAAGTTCGTAGTCTTTTTTGGCAGGGTCGTAGCAGTATTTACAGCGACCCTTTTTTACAAAGAGCCGGACGAGCACCACACCCGCAATGAATCCGGCAATATGTGCACCCCAAGCTATTTCTTGGGCGCTTCCTGAAAGATGATTCGTGAGGCTTGAAAATATCTGTAAGAAGAACCAAAGCCCGAGGAACAGGCCGGCTGGTATTTTAAAAAATAACGGAATAATAACTATGGGGATCAGGGTTAAGACCCGTCCGTGTGGATAGAGTACAAAGTATGCCCCCATTATTCCCGCCACTGCGCCGGAAGCACCTATTATGGGAGTGTGTACTGTTGGTGCAAGCATAATCTGAACCCCGATGGCAACCACTCCGCAAATGGCGTAGAACAGTATAAACCTAACATGCCCCATGGCATCTTCGATGTTGTTCGCAAAAATCCAAAGCATCCACATGTTGAGGATAATGTGAATCCATCCGCTATGAAGAAACATGTAGGTGAAAAAAGGCATAACTCCGAAATCGGGATATCCTGCGGCAATGGCCCATTGCGGATCGAAGTAACGCGCGGGTACAACTCCCAGAAGGTGGAAGAGTGCAAGCTTACCCGTTGGTGAAAGCAATTGTTCTGCAAAAAAGGCAAGCGCATTTGCTACTAATATTGCCCATAGAACATAGGGACGTATAAGGCAGGGGACATTGTCACGAATTGGAATCATGCGTAGCTCAGTGCGAAAAGAAAATTCCCGCCACACGTGATGCGGCGGGAAAGTATTGAGACATATAACCTGTTGCCGAAAGCGCGGTTAGAACCTAGGTGAGAATTCTCGTATGTAAAATGGGCATTAAGCCCTAACTTATAGTATATGTTCATTCTCTCGCTATGGTTCTTGCCCAATCGCTTCAGGACTTATCTAAATAATAACCTCTATAAAGATGAAGTCAAGATATATCGATCGAATTATTGTTTAGAATCTTCTTTAAAAAGCTCTGCTAGGAACTTATCAAATTTAATTTCTTTTGCTTTACGCATTTCAGCTAGAATAACCAAAGCCTTTTCGGTGTTCTCTTTAAGCTCTTCAATGCCGGAATCGTTGTTGATAATGGCTGTACAGCAATCAAGCTTAGCTTTTTCATCCCACTGCCATGAGTCGAATGTGGCTAGGGTATTGGGAGTGAGGTCTCTTTTTTCTCTAAGCTCACCGTTTCGCTTGGAAGAAGGGCACTTAATGCCGAGAACCGCATCTACTGATTTATCTGAATGCCATCCGGCTTCCAGTAGTAACGGAATCTCAGCTACGGCAACCGGGCTGCTTGCGTTATCTTTAAAAAAGTTAAAGGCGTCATGCTTAACAATAGGATGTACAATGTTCATTACTTCACGGCGAACATCGCTGTCCGCGCATATGGCTGTGAAAATCTTCTTTTTATCAATATTACCTGTTTCGCTTTCGGTAAACTTATTACCGAATCTCTGACGAATCATTTCCCAGCCGGTGCCATCTTTGCTGTATGTCTTGGCAACAGATTCATCTGCGCTGAAAACAGGAATCTTTTTCTCGGAAAGAATATCGAGAACAGTTGATTTGCCACTACATGGCATACCAATCAGTCCGACGCGCTGAACAGATCTATTCAAAGTTCGTAGAAGATCGATGAAATCATCTGGAGGAGTCAGAGTGAAGTCCATTTTTTCATCAGTGCCAGGATGAGTAAATGAAAGACTGTATGCGTGTAGCATTTGTCTCTGAGCCATCTTTGAAAGAGGCTTGCCTTGAGTTATCCAATTGGCATGCTGCTGTGAGCCATAAACCAGATCTCCCACAAGCGGGTGACCGATGTGAGCCATATGAACTCTGATCTGGTGAGTTCTGCCTGTGTAAATTTTAACCCTGACAAGTGAAGCGCGCTGAGCTGGATCAGTCCAGATTACTTCGTAGCTTGATCTAGCATCACGCCCGCCTTTAAGAACAACGGCCATTTTAATCTTATGAGTAGGGTGTCTGCCGATTGGCATATTGATTTCGTCGAAATCTTTTTCAGGTACGCCGTGAACTATCGCTAAATAAGTTTTGTCCACTTCACGTTCAGCAAAAGATGCGGATAGTGCCAGTCTGTCATGTTCATTCAGAGCTACCGCAATCAGGCCGGATGTGAATTTATCAAGTCTATGTACAATTCCCGGACGCCATTCATCCATGCCAATAATTTCTGGGAAATGGTGAATGAGTCTGTGCACAAATGTGTCAGTGGGACAGCTTGGTGCGGGATGAGTAGTGAGTCCTGCCGGTTTATTAACGATAGCAATTTTGCCATCATTATATATTATATCCAGCGGTTTATCTTCAGGTATGAGAGAGCTTGCCTCAGCTTCGCCCCTGAGCGTAAGTTCTTCATCGCCAATTATTTTGTAATTTGCTTTTTTGCATGTGACACCATTAACTTCGGCAAGTCCGGCTTTTATCCAGTCTTTTGCTTTACCTCTGGAGATGCCTTCCTGCTCAAGTTCGGTTCCCCAAAACTTGTCCAATCTGGTGTTTCGTTCGCTGTATCCGGCTGTTCTGGACCAAGTCTGGTTTATATCTTTGTCTTCATTACTTTCATTATTGTACATGCAATTATCCGATTGTGAGTTGTGGTTTGCTAGAAACGGTTAAAACTGAGTATGGTTTATTCTGTGATATGCCAAGCATTGATGACTTTATGCGAAAAATAATTTAGAAAAATCTTGACCAACAGGTTTGTGGACTATAAAAACACGAAGTTTTGACTTTGAGAAGCTTAATAATAAATAACAAATAACATATTGATCAAGGAGGCCACCGTGGCGGTACATGTGGTAGACCATCCTCTGGTAAGACACAAGCTTGGACTTCTTCGTGAAAGCGATATTAGTACAAGTCATTTTCGCGATTTAGCTAATGAAATTTCAATGCTTCTGACTTATGAAGCAACAAAAGATCTTGTTACGGAACCAAAAACTATTACTGGCTGGGCTGGTGAAGTTGAAGTTGAAGCAATTAAAGGTAAAAAAATCACTGTAGTACCTATTCTTCGTGCAGGACTCGGTATGATGGACGCTGTCCTTGATATGATCCCGGGCGCAAGAGTTAGTGTTGTCGGTTTTTACCGCGATGAAGAAACTTTGCAGCCTGTGGAGTATTACGTCAAGCTTGCTAAGAACATTGATGAGCGTAGCGCGCTGATTCTTGATCCTATGCTTGCTACTGGCGGAACCTTGCTCGCAACCATCGAACTGCTTAAGAAAGCAGGTTGTACCGATATTAAAGGTTTATTCCTTGTCGCTGCTCCTGAAGGGATTGAAAAAATAGTAGCTGCCCATCCTGATGTAGATATTTATACAGCATCAATTGATGAAAAATTGAATGATGCAGGATATATCCTTCCCGGTCTTGGCGATGCGGGAGATAAAATTTTCGGCACTAAATAAGGTGCCTTTTTTTTGTCACATTTTTAAGGGGAATTAACGATGAGTATTTCAAGCACTGAGTACAACTTTAGGGCCAAGGATATATTTCTTGGCGCACAGATGTTGTTTGTCGCATTCGGGGCACTGGTTCTGGTCCCGCTTCTTACAGGTCTGAATCCTAACGTTGCACTGTTTACCGCTGGTGTAGGTACACTGATTTTTCAGGTTGTAACCAAGGGTAAAGTTCCAGTATTTCTTGCCTCTTCTTTCGCTTTCATTGCACCTATCATCTACGGTGTTCAAACTTGGGGAATTCCGTCAACTCTTTGCGGGCTTGCTGCTGCGGGTGTTTTCTACATGTTCCTAAGTTTGTTGATCAGCTGGCGCGGAACCGATGTTGTGAGAAAAATTTTACCTCCAGTTGTTACTGGTCCGGTAATTATGGTCATCGGCCTGATTCTCGCTCCTGTTGCCGTTTTTATGGCAATGGGTAAATCTGGAGATGGCGCATTTGTTCTGGTTCCAGAAAAATCAGCGCTCATCGTTTCCATGATTTCACTTGGTGTGACTGTCGCAGTTTCCCTTTTCGGAAAAGGCTGGTTCAAGCTGATTCCAATCCTTAGCGGAATCATTGCCGGTTACATTACCTGTCTATTTATGGGGCTTGTTGATTTTACCAGTGTTGCAGCGGCTCCTTGGATTGCAATGCCTGCGTTCACTTACCCAGAATGGAATCTCGAAGCTATCCTGTTCATTGTACCTGTTGCCATTGCACCTGCAATTGAGCATTTCGGAGACGTTCTTGCTATCGGGTCTGTATCCGGTAAAGATTATGTTAAAGATCCTGGTATCAATAGAACAATGCTTGGTGATGGTCTGGCAACATCGTTTGCTGCATGTCTTGGTGGGCCTCCAAATACTACATATTCAGAAGTAACAGGCGCTGTTGCTCTGATTAAAGTTTTTAACCCCGCGATTATGACATGGGCTGCTATTGTTGCTATAGCTCTTGCTTTTATCGGTAAGGTCGGCGCGTTCCTGCAGACTATTCCTGTTCCAGTAATGGGCGGAATCATGGTTCTTCTTTTTGGAGCAATCATGGTTGTCGGGATGAATACTCTTGTTCGTTCCGGTGAAGATCTCATGGAAGCTCGTAACCTTGCAATTGTCGCTCTTATTGTTATCTTTGGTGTGGGTGGTATGTCCGTGCCTACTCCATTTAGTGATGAGTTCAGACTTGGCGGAATTGGACTGGCTGGAATTCTTGGTGTTTTCCTGAACCTTGTTCTGCCGCATAAGAAAAAAGAAGAGTAAAGAGTTTCCGGATAATCCGGTAAATTTTTGCTTAAATAAGATTATATTAAGCGCCCGGACATCTTCTAAAGCAGGAGTCGTTCGGGCGTTTTTTTTATATATTTCAGATTAATTTTTTGGGAGATAAAAATGGAATCAAGTTTCAGCTATCCAGGGCTTGCAGAGCTAGTGGCGGGTCGCAAGGTTGCCGTGGCAGTCAGCGGCGGGGCGGACAGTTTGCTTTCTATGGTTTTGCTTAAAGAGAGCGGCGCAGAAGTCATCGCAGTTCACGGTTGCTTTTTGGGCAATGAAAAATCTGCAGAAGCTGTGTCCGGTCTGGAGCTTCGATGCGCTGAGCTTGGAATTGACCTTCATGTGGTCGATTTTAAAGCTGAATTCGATAAATTTGTTATTGATCCTTTCATTCAGTCATACTTGGACGGTAACACTCCAAATCCATGCGCCCTCTGTAATCCAAAAATTAAATTTGGAGTGCTATACGCTGCGGCCCAAAGTTTTGGTGCGGAACTTATCGGAACAGGTCATTACGTGCGTATCGCAGACCATCCAGAATATGGCAGGATGATAGCGCGTGGGGCGGATGTTGGTAAGGATCAAAGCTATTTTCTATCGCTTGTCCCTCGCGAAAGTGTTTTAAATGCACTTTTCCCGCTTGGAGGACATAGCAAGGATGAAACATATGCCCAGCTTGAGAAACGCGGGCTTAAAATTCCACTTCCATCTGAAAGTCAGGAAATATGTTTTGTTCCAGATGATGATTACCGCAAATTTCTTATGGATCGTGATGTGAAATTGCCCGGACCCGGCAATGTGGTGCTTTCAAATGGTGAAAAGATCGGTCGTCATCAAGGTCTATGGAGATATACACAAGGACAGCGCAAAGGGTTAGGCATTGCGTGGAAAGAACCGCTCTATGTAATTGAAAAGGATTTGAAAAAAAATGTACTTGTTCTAGGTACTAAAACTGAACTGGGCGCATCAGGTTGCGTCGCTGATGGAATGAATTTTTTAGTTGATTTCGATAAATGGCCTGAAACTGTATATATTCAAACTCGTTATAGGCAGAGGTCCATGCCTTCGAAAGCTAAACTTGAAGGTAATAGTATGGTGTTTGAATTTGCCGAGCAGAATTCCAAACCGACCCCCGGGCAGATATTAGCTGTATATACTGAGGACGGGGCTGTGCTTGGTGGCGGTATTATTCGCGAAGCCCTTTAAGCTGGGAGTCTTTTTATGAATCGCTGTGAATGGGCAAACTGTGGACCTTTAGAAATAAAATATCATGACGAAGAGTGGGGTGTTCCGGTTCACGACGATTGCCTGCTTTTCGAAATGTTGATTCTTGAAGGTGCGCAATCCGGTTTGAGCTGGTCTACAATACTCAAAAAGCGTGAAGGCTATCAGGAGGCCTTTGATAATTTTGATGCTGAGAAAGTTTCAAAATATTCTGATGCCAAAATTGAAGAGCTAGTTAAAAATTCCGGAATTGTGAGGCATAAGCTCAAGATCAACGCCGCAGTTGTTAATGCGAAGTGCGTTCTTGAAATTAAAAAAGAATACGGAAGTTTTGATCGATATCTTTGGTCTTTTGTTGACGGGAAACCCGTAAATAATAAGTGGGCTGTTCAAGATGAAGTGCCCGTCAGCACAGTAGAATCCACTGAAATGAGCAAGAGTTTGAAGAAAAATGGGTTCAAATTTATTGGGCCGACAACTTGCTACGCATTTATGCAGGCAGTCGGCATGGTTAATGATCACTTGATTTCATGCTTCAGATATCCTGACGTAATAAAAATGCATGGTGTTGAATAGTTCTGATAAGTCACACCGCATCATAAAATGGGTTTTAGTTATAAATCTGCTGTTACAGTTGACCTCTTTTGATATGGTATATATGAATAGTGCTGTTTGGAAATAAAATTCCTCGTATTCGGGGATTTGGACTAACTTAATAAGATAGGTATAAAATATGCGCCAACCTTCCGTAGGGGTCAGTCTTGAGGGATTGCCTTATATATTTTTAAGTGCTTTTGCCACAGTTTGTTTCGCAATTTTAGATTGCTGGTTCATGACTCTGGTATTACTTGGATTAACAGCTTTCATCGGTCATTTTTTCCGTGATCCTGAAAGAGTAGCACCTGAAGATGTTGACGCAGTTGTGTCTCCTGCTGATGGGAAAGTTATTAAAGTTGAATACTCTGACGATCCTCTTACTGGAGAAATGCGTCAATCTATCTGTATTTTCATGAATGTTTTCAATGTTCACGTGAACCGCATGCCTGTTTCAGGTAAAATTGAACGTGTTCGTTATATTCCCGGGAAATACTTCAATGCCTCCTTTGATAAAGCTAGCACCGATAATGAGCGCAATGTCATTGAGATCATCGGTAAAGGTAATCAAAGATTCACTATGGTACAGATTGCAGGGCTTGTCGCTCGCAGAATCGTGTGCTGGGCAGAGAAGGCAGATAAGCTCAAAAGAGGCGACCGCTATGGTCTGATCAAGTTCGGGTCTCGGGTTGACCTTTACCTTCCTGAGGGTTATGAGACTCTAGTTCAAGTCGGCGACAAGGTTGTTGCAGGTGAAACTTCTTTAGCTCGGAAGGCCTAGTTTATAAGGGCTGAAGGGGTTATTGGAGTTATAAAAGATTAGAAATTAATTAGAATATATTTAGAAATTGAGATAAATAAGTAATTATTATGGCTAAGGAAATAAAAATACCAAAACACAAGGCTGTTTACATTCTTCCGAACATGCTGACCATTGCGAGCCTCTTTTGCGGCTTCATTGGTATGACATGGGCTGTTGAAGGTAAATTTGAGCTGTGTGCAATAGCTATTCTGGTGAGCTGCCTCTTTGATGGCCTTGACGGAAAAGTTGCTAGATTGACTGGGACCAGCAGTGAGTTCGGCGTTCAGCTGGATTCGCTTGCTGATTTGGTCGCTTTTGGTGTTACTCCTGCATTTATGGTTTATCAGTGGCAACTTCAGCATTTTGGCAGACTTGGACTCTTAGCGGCTTTCATGATGATAGCTTGCGGGGCTCTCAGGCTCGCCCGTTTTAATGTTCAGTCAGCAACAACTTCTAAAGCTCATTTCATAGGGCTTCCGATTCCTGCTGCTGGTTGCACATTGTCAACTTTGATTTTGTTTGCACCTTTCTTGCCTGCTGATATTGCTCAGACAGTGCTTCCTGTTGGAACATTGGCTCTGGTCTACATACTCTCATTATTAATGGTTAGTTCTGTTCGTTACAATTCTTTTAAAGATGTTGGAATGTTCAAAGCTCACCCTTTTAGCTCGATGGTAACTGTTATCGCTCTTTTCGTTATGGTTGCTTCGCAGCCTAAGTTTCTTGGTTTTATTATTTTTGCCGGTTATATTATTTCGGGTCCCATCTATACCATTTTCTTCCTATCACGCAGAAGCTCTAAGCTACTACTAGGAAAGTCCTCCAAAGAATCCTCTTAGCTGGTTCAAACAGCTAAGAGAAACAAATTCTTCTGGGGGACGGTAAAATTCTAGTCACCCGGCACTCTATAGTTACATTCTGTTAACGTTTGATATCAACTGTCTAAGGGGTCTTACGCCTTTAGAACAGCTTGGAGAAAAAAATGTCTGATCAAGTATATATTTTCGATACAACTTTACGCGATGGCGAACAGTCTCCTGGCGCTACTATGAACACCCGTGAAAAAATTGCAATGGCTCGTCAGCTTGAAAAACTCGGTGTTAATATCATCGAAGCTGGTTTCCCCGCAGCTAGTCAGGGCGATTTTGACGCAGTTAGTCAAATTGCTAAAGCTGTCGGTGACATTCAGGTTGCCGGACTCTGCCGCGCTCTTATCCCTGATATCGATCGAGCATACGAAGCTGTGAAACATGCGAAAAATCCTCGCATCCATACCTTCATCGCTACATCTGATATTCATATGAAGCACAAGTTCAATAAAGAACCTGCCCAGATTTTGGAAATGGCTAAAAAGGCCGTTCGCCATGCTGTTTCACTTACACCTAATGTTGAGTTTTCAGCCGAAGACGCTTCACGTTCACGCTGGGATTTCTTGGCAGAGATCGTCGAAGCTGTTATAGATGAAGGCGCAACAACTATTAATATCCCTGATACTGTCGGATACGCACAGCCTGACGAGTTTGGTAAATTGATTGAGTTCTTGCTCAAAACTGTACCGAACAGCCACAAAGCTGTTTTCAGTGTGCATTGTCATAATGATCTTGGCTTAGCGACTGCTAATACTTTGGCCGCAATCAAGGCCGGAGCAAGACAGGCTGAAGTTACATTGTCCGGTATCGGCGAGCGTGCAGGGAATGCCGCTCTTGAAGAAGTTATTATGGGTTTGCATACTCGCAAAGATTATTACGACATTGAAACTTCAATTGTTACTGAGCAGTTGTTCCCATCATGTCGCAGGCTTGCAAGTACAATTGGTCAGCCTATTCCGCCTTATAAGGCGATTGTTGGCGCAAATGCATTTGCTCATGAATCAGGAATCCATCAGGATGGTATGCTGAAAAACCGCCAGACTTATGAAATTATGACTCCTGAATCTATCGGTAAGAAGGGCACTTCCATTGTGCTTGGAAAACATTCCGGTAGAAATGCACTCGGTTCTAAGCTCCGCGAAATGGGATATGAACTGAATGAAGAGCAGATCGCTGATGTTTTTGCAGCGATTAAAACTTTGGCTGATAAGAAAGAACACATTTTTGACGAGGATGTTGAAGCTCTCGTTTTGGAAGAAGCATATCGTATCCATGACCTTTACAGGGTTAAGGATCTGTCTGTTTTCTCTGGAACATCCGGTGTTTCCCCTCATGCAGCTATAGTGCTTGAAGATTACAGCAAGGATAAAGAAAATCCTGTTGAGATTAGAGAAGTTGGTTTTGGTGAAGGTCCTATCAATGCGGTTTTTGCTACCATCAATAAATTGGTCGGCAGAGAGCCCAAACTTGAACTTTATTCCGTAAACGCAGTTACTGGCGGCGCAGACGCACAGGGCGCGGTTATGGTTCATATTATAGATGACGGTGTGAAATCTATTGGGCGTGGATCTGACGAAGACATTGTCGTCGCTAGTGCCAAAGCCTACATTAATGCTATCAATAGAGTTGAACGTATGAAACAGGAGAAGCAGGATGCCTAAGACTTTAGCGGAAAAAATTTTACAAGCTCATACTGACGAAGTAGTTAAAGAAGCCGGACAGATTGTTCGTTGCAAGGTCTCTCTAGTCCTTGCAAACGATATTACTGCTCCTCTTGCAATTAAATCTTTCAGAGCAATGGGTGCGGATCAGCTCTTTGATAAAGACAAAGTTGCTCTCGTTTGTGATCACTTCACCCCTAATAAAGATATTGATTCTGCTGAGCAGGTCAAAGTTGTTCGTGAGTTCGCACATGAAAAGAATGTGACTCATTATTATGAAGGCGGAGATTGTGGAGTTGAACACGCGCTTCTTCCAGAACTAGGCCTTGTTGGACCATCAGACATCATTATCGGTGCTGATAGCCACACGTGCACGTACGGTGGACTCGGAGCTTTCGCTACAGGTATGGGATCAACCGATATAGCTGGCGCAATGGCTCTTGGCGAAACTTGGTTTAAAGTTCCTCCTACCGTTAAAGTTGAAATCGAAGGAACTCCCGGTCAGCACGTTGGCGCAAAGGATTACATCCTGCGTCTTATCGGCGAACTCGGCGTTTCCGGGGCTCTCTACAAAGCACTCGAATTCGGTGGATCTGTCATTGACGATCTTTCCATCGAAGGTCGTATGACCATTGCAAACATGGCGATTGAAGCTGGCGGTAAAGTCGGCCTGTTCCCTGTTGATGCAAAAACTCTCGAATACTGTGTAGCCGCCGGAAGAACAGGGGATGTTCCTCTTTCCGCTGATGCGGGCGCAGTATACGAAAGAATCGTAAAAATGGATGTAACCGGCATGAAACCACAGATTGCCTGTCCTCATCTTCCTGATAATGTAAAACCTGTTGATGAAGTTAAAAACATGCAGATTCATCAGTCTGTTATCGGTTCCTGTACTAACGGTCGTATTTCAGACCTCAGAGAAGCTGCTGCAATCCTTAAAGGACGCAAAGCGAACAAGAATGTCAGATTGATCATTCTTCCTGCTACTCCGACTATCTGGAAGCAGGCTCTTAAAGAAGGATTGCTTGAAATATTCATGGATGCCGGCGCAATTGTCGGACCTGCTACCTGTGGACCTTGCCTTGGCGGTCACATGGGAATTCTGGCTGGCGGAGAAAGAGCTATCGCTACAACCAACCGTAACTTCAAGGGCCGGATGGGAAGTCTTCAGAGTGAAGTATTTCTCTCCAATCCTGCTGTTGCTGCTGCAAGTGCGATTGCTGGTGAAATTATTGATCCTTCAGCTCTTTAAAAAATTAAATATCGCAGATAATAATAAATCCTAATCCCAGGGAGAATTGAATATGACCATTCAAGGTACAGCTCATAGAGTTGGTGCACATATAGATACTGATGCCATCATTCCTGCACGTTTTCTTGTTACCACCGACTCAGCCGAACTAGGCGCGAATTGCATGGAAGGACTTGAAGCAGGCTGGATTAAACGCGTTAAACAGAACGATATCATGGTTGCAGACGAAAATTTCGGTTGCGGATCATCTCGTGAACATGCGCCAATCTCACTTTTAGGTGCAGGAATCCCTGTTGTAGTTGCTAAAAGTTTTGCTCGTATTTTTTATCGCAACGGTTTTAATATGGGGCTTATCCTTCTTGAAGTCGGAGACGATTTCGAGAAACTCGGAGACGGCGACCAGCTTGAAGTTGATGCTGATAACGGAACTATTAAGAACTTGACCACAGGTGAAGTTATTACCTGTTCACCTGTACCGCCTTTCATGAAAGAAATTCTTGATGCTGGCGGATTGGTTGATTACGTTAAGAACCGTTTAGGCAACTAATTCCCGTAAGGACTCGGTTATGAAACACTTTTTCCTGTTGACGGCATTCATATTATGTTTTGCAACACCTTCCCTTGCGGATAGTGTTTACGGCTGCATTATTAACGAAACCCCTGTCCCTGTTGAGGGAACGGTTTCTTCCGGTCTTCATAAAGAAGCCTTCGTGGTCCAAGGGGATTATGTTTGGTGTACGAAGTTGCCGGAAGGGCGTTATGTAGCCAAGTCTAAGAAGGGAAAATTTAATGAGTCGTTTAGCGTTTCATGGAAAAATGACACTGTTCTTGTCGGTGACCAAAACATTCACTGGATAGTTAAAATAGAAGAATAAGGATAAGAGAATGAAAATATGCGTTATGCCCGGAGATGGAATCGGGCCTGAAATAATGAAGCAGGGGATTAAAGTTCTTGAAGTTATCGGTAAAAAATTCGGCCACACTTTTGATGTGACTGAAGCTCTTATCGGTGGCGTAGCCATTGACGAAACTGGCGTTCCTCTTCCTGATGCGACCGTTGCAGCTTGCAAAGATTCAGATGCCGTTCTGCTTGGCGCAGTCGGTGGACCTAAATGGGATACCATTGATCCTTCCATTAGACCTGAACGCGGACTGCTTGGAATTCGTAAAGAGCTTGCTCTTTTCGCAAATCTTCGTCCTGCGTCACTTTTTCCTCAGCTTAAAGATGCATGTTTCTTGCGTCCTGATATCGTTGAGAAGGGTATCGACGTAATGGTTGTACGCGAACTCACAGGCGGAATTTATTTCGGTGAGCCTCGTGGAACAAGCGTAGAAAACGGCGAACGCGTTGGTTTCAACACCATGATTTACCGCGAACACGAAATTAAACGCATCGCAATTGTTGCTTTTGAAGCTGCTCGTAAACGTGACAAACGCGTTTGTTCGGTTGATAAAGCAAACGTATTAGATGTTTCCCGCGTATGGCGCGAAATTGTAATCGAAGTTGCTGCTGATTACCCTGATGTGGAACTTACTCACATGTACGTAGATAATGCAGCAATGCAGCTTGTACGTGATCCTTCCCAGTTTGATGTAATCGTAACAGGTAACCTGTTTGGCGACATTCTTTCTGACGAAGCAGCAGTCATCACCGGCTCAATCGGCATGCTTCCATCCGCATCCCTCGGCGAAAATAATCCTGGCTTGTTTGAACCAATTCATGGTTCAGCTCCAGATATCGCAGGGCAGGATAAAGCAAATCCATTGGCAACAATTCTCTCCATTGCCATGATGCTACGCTACTCCTTCAATCTTACTGATGAAGCTGAGTTCATTGAAGCCGCTGTAGAAAAAGCTCTAAGTCAGGGTTTACGTACAAGCGACATTATGGACGAAGGCGGAAAGCTCGTCGGTTGTGTAGAAATGGGTGAAGCTGTACTAGCTAATCTCCAGTAGATCTCTACAAAAAATAAGTTTATTAAAACCGCATGCTTATTTGATAAGCATGCGGTTCTTTTTTTAGGACGCCGGAGGCATATACAAAGTGACGATAGATACGACTTCAAAGCTCCATTCTTTTGAGGCAAAGCCTAATAAGACTTTGTTTACTTTGGCGATTCCTGTGCTTTTTTCTTTGATCGCCGAGCCTCTTACTGGTCTGGTAGATACTGGCTTTGTTGCGTCCCTTGGGCAGGAGCCTTTGGCGTCTCTTGGTATTGGCACGATGGTTTTTTCGTCTATCTTTTGGGTGTTTGGTTTTTTGGGTATTGGTACTCAAACCGAAGTTTCACATGCGCTTGGCAAAGGTGATTTGAAACGGGCGTCTTCGCTTTGTTGGCTGGCGGTTGCAATTTCTATTGTTCTTGGATGTGTGCTGGCTTTGTGTGTGTTGCCTTTGCTTGGTTATATAGCAGGTATTATGGGCGGAGAGGCGGAAGTTCATTCTCTCGCTGTTGAGTATATGAAATATCGTTTGATTGGTGCTCCCGCTATTCTGGTTACTCTTTCGTGCTTCGGATCTCTTCGCGGTTATCAGGATATGCGCACGCCTCTATATGTCGCTGTGGGCATGAACCTGATTAATGTTGTGCTGGATTGGAGCTTTGTTTTTGGGCATGGTCCATTCCCCGCGCTTGGTGTTGGCGGAGCGGCCCTTGCTAGCTCAATTAGTCAGTGGATTGGCGCATTTTGGGCTGTTATTGTCGTTCGGCAAAAGTATGGCTTTGATACTGGCTTCAGCTTAAGTGACGCTAAAAGGCTGTTTAGCATAGGCGGAGACATGTTTGTCCGTACGGGCGGCGTTTGTTTCTTTTTACTTTTATGCACTCGTTTTGCTACGAAGGCCGGAGCTGATTCCGGAGCGGCCCATCAGGCTATCAGACAATTTTTCGTATTTCTGGCACTTTTTCTTGATGCCTTTGCTATCAGCGGACAGTCTCTGGTGGGATATTTTATAGGTAGTGCAAATAAGATGATGGCGCGAAAGGTTGCGGTGCTTGTTTGTCAGTGGAGTTTTGCGACTGGAGTGTTGCTCAGTATTGCAATGTACTTTGGTCAGGAACCAGTGGGTTGGCTGCTAGTGCCAGAGGAAGCTGCTGCTGTTTTTGCGCCTGCGTGGCTGGCAGTTACATTTTTACAACCGATCAATGCGCTTTCATTTGCGACAGACGGGATTCACCTTGGTACAGGAGATTTTCATTATCTCCGTAACGCAATGTTGATTGCTGTCGGTGTAAGCTCCGCAATGCTTGTAACTGTAGATTATTTTCAGCCTGAACATATGCTGCTCTGGATATGGGTTATCGCAGGTGTCTGGACCTCGCTTAGAGCGTTGCTAGGCATGATCAGAATTTGGCCGAGAATTGGGCAAGGGCCTTTGTCTATTTCAAAGTAGAGTTGCCGGAATAGTGATTAGCCAGAAAAGTGATCGAATCCTTTTTCTATGAATTGTTTCCCATTCAGAATTATTTCTGATTTATCAGTAAGAGCTCCGATTGGGATGATGCCGTCAACATTATCTGAAAGTTCTTTAAATTTATCTGCGCTGGCCGCGCCAAAAAGTGCGTAATCTTCGCCGCCTCTAAAAGCGTGCTCTTCCGCTGAAATATTTTTAGCTTTGGCATATTTGAGAATTTCGCGGTGGAGTATTTCCTCCGGCAGCGATATCTCGGCACCGAATGCGGTTTCGCAACAATCAATAAAGCGGGGTAGATCTCTCGCTAATCCATCGGACAAATCCATCAACCCTGTTACGGCAGGGGAGGCTGATAAAGCTTTACCTGTCTCGATGCTAATTTCGGGCCTTAAATGAGCTTGTATGCTCGCGGGATAATCTTTGTTGGCAGACATTCCGGTTTCTTCGAGAAGCAGCAATCCTGTGCGCGCAAGGCCTAATGATCCGTGTATGAAAAGTATGTCACCCGGTTTAGCATTGCCTCTGGTTAAAAATCGTCCTTCGTCCGTTACATCCAATCCCTCAGCACGGTAAGGCTCGCCCCATACTGTAACTGAAATACCGAGCGATGGTCCTTTACACAGGTCGCCACCAGCAAGGATGATTCCGGTTTTGTTTGCGAGCTTCGCCATTTCCTTGAGCAGTGAATCCCAGTATTCTTTACCAAGTCCATCAGGAACAATCAGTCCTAGCGCGAAAGCTTTCGGAACGCCTCCCATTGCCACAATATCGCTGATATTCACGGCAAGAGACTTATATCCGATGTCGGCTGGCGAGAAGTATGAGCGGCGAAAGTGTACATTTTCGATGAACAGATCTTTGCTGATGCAGAGTTGTCCGTTTGTGCGCAGAACGGAGCAATCATCGCCTCTACCGAGAGTGACGTGTCCATTCTCAGATGGAAAATAAGTATCTATGAGCTCTAGAAAATCCTGCTCGGAACTGATATTTTTCATTAAATAAACCTACAAGAGCTCGAGGTAGTCTTCTACAATTACTTTTGGACCGAAACCCGGGAAATTGACTCGCAGCTTATTAGGATCAACTTTTTCGATAATTTTACCACGCCCGAAAACTTTATGTTTACAGAATCCCATCTTACTCGGTGGGGTAGGCTTTTTGTTGCTGGAAGACGCTTCGCCTGTTGATGAGCCTCCTCTGCTAGATGACGGACTAGAGAAAGACGGTACAGCCGCACCTCGCTTCTTAGCCATGCCGCCGGAATATGATTCATGGATCTCATCGTACAGGTAATTATCAAGCTCTCTGACAAATGGACTCGGTACAGCAGGCTCACTACGGTCAGTTCCTTTACGGTAAACTGATGCTGGAGCTGACAGAATTAACTCCTCGCGTGCGCGTGTGCATGCAACGTAAAGAAGCCTACGTTCTTCTTCGTACTCAAGAGGTTTGTTCATAGATTTGCGGGACGGGAACCTATCCTCAATGAGGTCAATGATGATTACGGCATTCCATTCCAGACCTTTTGCGGAATGGATGGTCGACAGCGTAATCGTGTTTTCTTGCACTTCTTCTTCGCGATGCTGATCAGGGTCAAGGCACATGTCGCCCAGAAAATTATCAAGATCTCTATAGTTGCTTGCAATTTGCAAAAGCTGATCAATGCCAGCCTGACGTCTTGGGTAGTCATCAGGATACGCATCTACAAGTATCGGAGTGTAAAGTGGAATAATTACTTCAAGGCAAGTTGCAGGAGACGATTTCTTTAAGCGCAAACCATCAAGATCGCTAAGTATATCTTTAAGCAATGCGTATTTTTTGCAAAATTTGTTGATTCCCTCGGTGTCACCGGCAATTACTGAATTTGCGATTTTTTGAGCCGTTTTAGGGCCCACGCCTTTAATGTGACCGAGTGATCTTCGCCACGCTATAATATCCGTTGGATTTATAGCAAGGCGCATGAACGAAAGAACGTCCTTGATATGAGCGGCCTCATTAAATTTTATGCCGCCATATTTTTTATAACCTACTCCAAGATTTTTGAGCGCGACTTCTAGGCCATAACTCTGATATCCAGCTCTGAACAGAACCGCGACTTCTTCAGGACCATGCTTTTTCTGCAATTCTATAATACAATCTAAAACCCGTTTAGACTGGCTGAAATCGCTGAGCGGGATCATAAGCTGAGGCTTTTTGCCCCATGTTTTTTCAGTGAAAAGCTTTTTATCGAATTTGGTCAAAGCGCCATCAAGGATTGCATTAGTAATATCAAGAATCGGCTGAGTTGAGCGGTAGTTCTGCTCGAGCCTGATGATTTTTACATCACCGAAAATTTCTGGAAATTTCAATATATTCGTAACATCCGCGCCACGGAAAGAGTAAATAGACTGAGCATCATCGCCAACAGCCATCACGTTTCCATTTTCGCCAGCCAAATGCTGAACAATGCGTGCCTGCACACGGTTGGTGTCCTGATATTCATCCACCATAATATACTGGAAACGGCTGCGAAGTGAATTTTTCAAAAACTCATCTTTAGCTAGCAGCTCTTCAAGAAAAAATAACAGATCGTCGTAATCCATCAATCCGTGCTGTTTTTTATACTCAGCATAGCCCTCTGCAATTTGCTCCATCTCTTTTCCATAGCAGGCCAGATGAAATGCTTCAGAGTTTAGCAAATAATCGATAGTGACTTCTTTATTTCTCGATTTAGTGACCATGTCGAGCAATGTCGCTTTTTTGGGATATGAACGATCTTTTACGCCAAAGCCCAAATTGGACTTAACTTCACGCATAACATCTTCACAGTCGCTACGATCCATCAAGTTGAAGCCATTTGGGAAACCAATCTCGGCAGCATTCTGTCTTAGAATTTGAAAAGCAAATGAGTGAAAAGTTCCACCATTAGTGCCATGCAGAGGGCGGCCTAAAATCTGTTCCGTACGCGTAAGCATTTCCTGCGCAGCCTTACGTGTAAAGGTCATCAACAAAATAGATTCAGGAGGAATTCCCTGCTCCACAAGCCAAGCTAAACGGTAAACAATAGTCCTAGTTTTACCACTACCAGCGCCAGCAATAACAAGCACTGGGCCATGTGGATTCGTAGCAGCCTCATACTGAGCAGGATTCAATTCACTTTTGAAATCTATCATTGGTTGTGTGTCTCCGACGGGCATGGGGCTTTGCCCCCTGCACCCCCACCAAAGGGGATAATCCCCTTTGGAAACCCTATTAAGGGGAGGGGTATTAAAGAAAATATTATTTATAAAAAACAGAAATTTTATAAAAATTAGTAAGTTCGAAAAATATAAATCTAGTAAAGTAAGTAACCGAGAAAAATATAAAATTAACAAATTAAAAATTTAGTAAAAAACTAACTGCACCTAATCGCTAAAAGTTTTTGGGATTCTTAAACCCTTTTTTCAAAAAGGGTTTAAGCCGCGGGAGGCATATCACCTCATTCCTCAAACCACTCTAAAACCATTTTTCCTGTGTCACGGGTCAGGTTGGCTTGCTCGCCATCGGAGCTGTAGAAAAATGCGTCTTTGCTTGTGTGGGTTCCTGTTCTGCCGAAAAAACCGAATATTTCTTTGCGATCGAATTTTGCTTTGAGATCGAACCCTGGCATTGCTGTACAGATTAAGTCTGGCGCGTTGCCTGTGGCTTCTTTACCATATAGCTCTTGGCTTGTTTGCACTGACTGCATTACTTGTTGCCCGTTAAATTTGAGCTTCATTAGGTCGGTTGCTATTTCTTTGGAAATTGACGCTGCTTCGGACTTGGTTACTTGTCCTCTGTCAAAGTCACTTGCAGTGTGGATGTATATTCTGCCGGGATCAAGTGCAAATGCTTTGCTTGTGTCGCTAATGGCAGTTGAATCCCATTGATCTTGCGGGGCGTGTCTTAAGCTTAATAATCCTTTTTGGATTAGGAAAGCATTAATATCTACTTCTGTTTCTAGGGACGTGAATCCGTGATCCGCGAAGGAAATTATTTTTTTTTCACCTTTGAGTGAATCGAACTTGTCTAATACGTGACCAATTGCTTTGTCCCATTTATGCATAAAATTCATGCAGATGGGGTGCAGTGGATGGTTTGTCTCTTCGAATGCGGGATAGAGAAAGTGAAATAGCCTATCTGTTTCTGTGAAAACTATTGTGAAGAAATCCCATGCCAGGTCGTTCCAGAACATGTCGAATGCTTGGAGTCTGCATTTTAGGGTTTTTTCGCATTGGCTAATTAAATATTCGGGTTCCATTAGCCCTTTCGATGTGTCGGCTTCGAGTAGAAAATTTGATTCAGTTAATGGTCCCTTTAAAAATGGTGGGTATACTGCTTTTTCCAGTGAATCAGCCACGAATCCAGATATCATCATCCCTCTTAGGGGGCGCGCTGGATAGGTATTCGGGAGATTGATTACTTTGCTGACCAACCCTTTTTCACCGAGTGTATCGAAAATTGTCGGTCCGCATACGTTGTCGAAGTTGTTGATTGATAGGGTGTAGGTGGTTCTATCTAGTTTGGTGAATCCGTAGATGCCGTGCGCTTCTGGACCTTGTGCTGTGTAAAATGAGGTCCAGTTTACAGGTGATAGCTCTGGTATTTCTGCTGTTAGCGGTTTGTTTTTACCAGCAATTCTACTTAGGTTCGGCAACTGTTTAGCAAGCTTGATGGCAAGTGACGCAGGAAGTCCGTCAAGGCCGAGAACCACGAACCTTTTGCGTTTGGAGCTAGTCAGAATCATTGGGCTAGCGTACCGTTATCTCGTATTTTTTCATGAAATCTACGGGATTATAAGAAAGCTTTGCTTTGCGTAAACCCGGCTCACCAAGATCCTGTTCACGGTTAACGAACTTTTTGTCTGAGGCGCTAATTTCAAGGAACATCTGGTTTATTGCCTGATATACGCCCTTAAAGTGGGTGTTTCCTTTTTCAAAATGAATGACGATTGTGTCATCCCCAAGGGGTTCAGCTATTGTATAGGCGATTATCCGTCCGTCTACACGCAGAGTTCCGCCTGTGAGGTGGGTAATGGAGTCTATTTCTTTGAGTACTTTAGAAATAGCTTCATTTTCTGCAACTAATGCTGTGGAATTGTTTTTTTCTTCCTGCCAGCGATACCAGTCCAGCTGCATTTCGAGCACTTCTTCTACGCAATCAGGAGTGATTTCTTTGTATTCAAAATCGTAATTTTTTAAAAACTGGCGATAAAGATTCTTTTTTTTGTGAAATCTTTTGCCGCGTAGTTCAATCAATTCTTCTACAGAATATACGTAATCAAAGTGATCTCGATTTTCTTCTAGAATGATTTTGTCACCGAATATTTTTTGCCATTGAAGTGCGAGAGTTTCTGGAATACGTGTAAATTTTGTGCCGGGCGTATTCATTATATCGCATTTTTCCCAGTCAACACTGTCCCAATCGCCGATGGGGGCCCAGTGGACAAGCTCTGGCTTAGTCTGCCTGACCCAGACCATTTTGTCTGAGCAATTCAGTTCAAGTCCGTAATAGTCGGTCCATCCCCAGATATTAGCAAAAGTGTAGTCAGATGTTCGCTGGCTGCATGTCTTTAAAACTTTATCAAATTTATCCTGACAACAAAGAGTGATCGGGCTGAAATGCTTATCCATCTGAATTCCTTTTCTTTTTTATCATACTGAACTTCTGCCAGTTGAGGCATGAGAAAGCGTAGAACATTATTGAGGCTTGAACTATCTGTGAAAGCAACATTGCTATCCAGACGCCGGTTGCGGATTCGTAGACCTGATGCCCGAGATAGTAGGCAAGAGGAAGCCTGAATCCCCACACGGTAAAGGTGAAAATAGCAAGGTTGTACAGGGTTGCGCCTGCTCCGTTCAATGCTCCAGCCATAATCATGGACGTAAGCGTGAACGGAATGGCTAGCATATTAAAGAACAGGTAGTTGACCGCTTCATCGAGAACAACCACTTCGGGGGCGATAATGGCTGTTATCGGCCTGATGTATTGCCAGAGTATTAAGGCTGTGATGCTTAGAAATGCTATGGCAAGAAAAAGTATTCGATAACCAAATTTTTTGGCCTCTTCCGGTTTTCCGTCACCTAGATAATGTCCAATGATGATTGATGCCGTCATATTGAAGGCGAATGCCGGTAGAAACAGGATTGACTCAATTTTAATTCCCGCAGTCATACCCGCAAGGGCAACTACGTTTTCGAATGGAAGGCTGGCGGTTATGGAGTATAGTACTAGATATCCAGAATGCCAGACAAGTTGCATTAGTCCGCTAGGCCATGCGACCTTGAGCAGATATGGGAAAGCGCTACGCACCCATTTGAAGGGTGCAAAAGATTTTCTGCGAAGTGATCCTGATTTATATAGTAGGAATACATTAAATGCTGCCCCTGCGGAAACTGAATAGAATGTAGCGAGGGCAAGCCCTTGGTATCCAAGATTTGGAAAGCCCCACATTCCTAGACCTAGACCCAGATCTAAAACAGTATTCATAACTGTCACAATAATCATGCTGTAAAGTGGCAGCATTACTTTCTTTTGCGCTCTGAATATAGCATTAGTAATAATTAGCAGGTAGTAGAGCGGGAGAAGATAAAGGAATATTTCGATAAAATATTCCATTACATAGCGCATTTCTTCTGGTACACGCAGAACTGTTAGTATGCTATTTCTGAACGGAAAACCTATGAGAAGGATTACCGATCCGAGGATTGCTCCCAGCTGAAAACACAGCCCTACATATCTTTTGGCTCTGATCATCAGCCCCGCGCCTATGGACTGGCTTATAGCTGCTACAGAACCATTGGCAACAGCCATGCCTATAACGAGGAAGAAGAATAAAGATTGGCTGACCATACCCATGGAAGCTTGAATTTCCCGTCCGAGTTTACCTGCAACCCAAACGTCTACAAGGCCGATCATAAGATGAAAAATCATCATTAGAATTTGCGGCCATGATAGATGCCATATGGTTTTATATGGCGAGTTGGTCATATCGGTAGTACTCATATTCATTAAGTGACAAGGCTCCGTTGTGAGGCTGAATAGGGTTAAGTCATTATAATAATGAAATATAATTTAAGAATAAGTAATGTTTATAGCCGCTAAGATATTAGAATTAGTTATACTTTTAGGAAAAGCAAGGGGTTGTTTGCAGTTGCGGGTCTTTATGTTAAAAAAATATATCACGCGGTGATAGAATTGTAATTTTTTAGGAGGATCACACATGTCAGGTAATGACGAATTTTGCCCCAGAGTGAGGCTTAATCTTTGGCTGGAAACAGATGATGGAATGCTTTTCGGCCTTGGTAGAGCTCAGCTCCTTGAGCAGATTGAAAAGCTTGGGTCGTTGAATAAGGCGGCAAAAGAGCTGGGCATGTCTTACAGGGCTGCGTGGGGACGTTTAAAAAATACTGAAGAAGTTCTTGGTGACGCTCTTGTGCTCAGAACTAGAGGGAGAAAGGGCGCTAGCCTTACACCCCTAGGGGAACGGGTACTTGAAGAATACCGTCAGTGGGCAAAAGAGGTAGAGAATTTTGCCGTGATGACTGCGCGAAAATCTTTTCCGTGGCAGATATCTTCTTATGATGAAGATGAGGCTCGTAGAAAAAAAGGATTATCTAAAGTCGCAAAGGATAAAGACGATAGTTCTGCAGATAAATAGTCTTGGTTTAGGTTTAAATTTTCAGGATATTATTGGGCTGTGAGGTTAACCTCACAGCCTTTTTTTATTGAATTACTTTGCGAGTCCAACTTCTGGTCCGATTTTCTCGATTGCAGCGATTGCAATAGTAAGAAATTCGACAAGTTCCAATCCGATATGTTCGCATTCTTTTATTATGTCACGATTTACGCTTGCCGCAAAAGCTTTTGCTTTCATTTTCTTTTTCAAACTTTTAGGAGTCATGCCTTTCATACCTTCGGGGCGGATCAAGGCATTTGCGTGAATTAAGCCTGTAACAGTCTCACCACATCTAAGAGCAAAGTCTAAATCAGTATCAGGTGCAATTGTTGTCATTTCTGCATTATGCGCTTGAATCGCTTTAATTGCCTCTTCTGGCATGTGGTCTACTAGCATTTGTGCGGAAACTAGCCCGTGGTTTTGTGGATCATTGCATGTTTTGCTGTAATCAAGGTCGTGTAAAAGTCCCGTCATTGACCACACTGTTTCATCTTTTCCAAGTTTTGCAGCAAGTGCTCCAAGTACAGCCTCTGACTCTAGTGCATGGTGAATTAAATTTTCTTCCACCGTATTTATTGTAAGCAGTTCAAAAGCATCAGTTCTTGATATCATCAGTGGCTCCTTATTGAATTCATTTCGGAAATATAGTTAGTAAAGGTGACAGAACACGGAGTGGTCTGGTTCAACTTCTTTGCGAACTGGTGGTGTCTCTTTGCAAATATCCATAGCTTTTAAGCAACGCGGATGGAAAGGGCAACCAGACGGTGGTGAAATCGGGCTTGGCATGTCGCCGGGAATTAAAGCATCTACGGTTTTAATTGTGGGGTCTGGGATAGGCACAGCTTCTAAAAGCACCTGAGTGTATGGGTGCAGAGGCTTATTATAAAGTGATTCGGTGGGCGCAATTTCCATTAATTTACCTAAATACATAACCGCGACCCTGTCGCTGATATGGCTTACTACTGACAGGTCATGCGAAATGAAAACATAACTTAGGTCGAATTCTTTCTGAATACTTTTCAGTAGATTTAAGACCTGTGCCTGTACGGAAACATCTAAAGCGGAGACAGGTTCGTCGCAAACAATCAGGTCAGGATTCATGGCTATGGCTCTGGCAATTGCAATGCGCTGTCTTTGTCCTCCTGAAAATTCGTGAGGGTATCTCTTGGCGTGTTCAGGGCGAAGTCCGACTTGCTCCAGCAAGTCTTCAACGCGGGCAGCTATTTCTTTGCGTGATCCAAACTTATGGATTCTCATACCTTCTGATATGATGTTTCCAATCTTTTGGCGCGGATTTAAAGAGGAGTAGGGGTCTTGAAAAACCATCTGCATCATGGTGCCGATTTTTGCTGAATCCCAGTTTTTGAACTCCTTTCCTTTGAAAAAGATAGAGCCTGCGTCCGGTGATTCAAGACCAGTCAGAAGGCGTGCAAGTGTTGATTTTCCACATCCTGATTCCCCTACCAGTCCGAGAGTTTCTCCGTTTCTAACTTCGAGTGAAATATCGTTAACGGCTTTAACTGTTGCTTTGGAAAGGGATAAAATTCCGCTGCTGACAGGGTAGTGTCGTTTAATATTTTTAATTTCAAGAATATTTTTTATTTCGGGTGCATTTTCAGTCATTTAATGTCCATGGCAGGGTAGTTATATATTACGAATGTAACCAACAGCGGATTTCTCTACCGTTTTTATTAATTAATTGAGGTTCCTGCTTTTTACATTTGTCAAAGGCGAATTTACATCTCGGGTGGAATCTACAACCTGTCGGAAGATTGTTCAGAGCCGGGACATTACCGGGGATCGGGGTGAGCGCTTCCTTTGATCCTAATTTAGGAACCGAAGAAAGTAGTCCCTGAGTATATGGGTGCAGTGGTTCCTTAAATATATCGAAAACATTTGAGGATTCAACAAGCTGTCCTGCATACATAACAGCAACACGCGATGCTACGCGGGCTACGACTCCGAGGTCATGCGTAATAAGCATGATTGAGCCGTTCATTTTCTTTTTCATGTCATCAAGTAATCGCAAAATTTGTGCTTGAATGGTCACGTCTAATGCCGTTGTCGGTTCGTCAGCAATAAGAATTTCAGGATTACACGCAAGGGCCATTGCAATCATTACTCGCTGTCTCATGCCTCCGCTAAGTTCGTGAGGAAAGCTCTTGATCTGTTTTTGCGGGTTAGAAAGTCCGACGAGCGCAAGAGCTTCTATAGCGGCTAGTTCTGCCTCATGGCGGTCTAAACCTTTATGAAGCCTTAGAGTTTCACCTATTTGGTCACCTATTTTAAAAACGGGGTTAAGTGAGGTCATCGGCTCTTGAAAAATCATGGAAAGGTGATTTCCGCGAATTTTCTGTAACTCTTTATCAGATAACTCAACCAAGTCTTGATCTCTATAAAATACATGTCCATCGGTGATTCTGCCCGGCGGGTCAGGGATAAGACCCATGATTGAGAGTGACAAAACTGTTTTGCCACAACCGGATTCACCGACAATGGCTAAAGTTTCTCCTTGCCCTAACTCGATACTGGCATTATCCACAGCCCTGATGATTCCGCCAGGAGTTGCAAAAGATGTAGTCAGATTCTTGATTTTCAAAATTGGTGCAGTCATAAGTCTGAATGTGCCTGTTTGCTTACGTAAATTTGTTTGTCAGTCCTATATATAAAGACTAAGTAGCATTAGATAGCTATGTTTCTTAAGCATAGTTCTAATTGAGATAACTAAAAAATTCAATCGACTTTGGAGTAGGGATCGTGGAAAAAATAGCTGTAATCGGTGGTGGCTTGGCTGGGTGTGAGTGCGCAATGCAACTCGCAAAGGCGGATGTTCCCGTTGTTTTGTACGAAATGAAGCCGGATCATTACTCCGAAGCACATCATATACCCGGCTTAGCGGAGCTTGTCTGCTCTAATTCTCTGCGTTCGGGGGATATTAGCACTGCTGTCGGCGTGCTCAAAAAAGAGATGGAAGCATTCGGTTCAATAGTAATGAAATGTGCCATGGAATCGCGCGTACCAGCTGGTTCAGCTGTTGCCGTTGACCGTGCAATATTTTCAAATCTGGTAACAGAAGCTCTAGAGGCCGAAGAAAATATAACCATCATTCGCAGGGAAATAAAATCTCTGGATGATCCTGAACTTGCAGAATTTTCCAAAATAGTAGTCGCTGCAGGACCGCTTGCATCTGAAACTTTGACTGAAAGCTTAATCGAAAAAATAGGCGGAGGACGCCTTTATTTCTACGATGCAATTGCTCCGATAGTCAGCAGAGACTCCGTCAATATGGATATCGCTTTCTTTGGTTCACGATACAAACCCGAAGACGACGATTATCTCAACTGTCCGATGACAGAAGAGCAGTATGCCGCATTTCTCGCTGAACTAAAAGCAGGCGAAAGAGTTGTGCCGCGCGAGTTTGAAAAAGAAATTCATTTCGAAGGGTGTTTGCCTATCGAAGAAATGGCTGATCGTGGGGATCAGACTTTAACTTTTGGGCCGCTCAAACCTGTAGGTCTTATTGATCCTCGCAACGATGAGCAGGCATATGCGGTTGTTCAGCTTAGAGCTGAAAACAAAGAGAAGACTTCATTTAATCTTGTAGGTTTTCAGACCAAGTTAAAATATCCTGAACAGAAGCGAATTTTCAAAATGATTCCCGGACTTGAAAATGTAGAATTTTTAAGACTCGGAAGTATTCATCGTAATACCTACGTAAATGCGCCCGAAGTGCTGGACGAGAAGCTCGCACTGAAAGCTGATTTACGCATCCATCTTGCCGGGCAGATCACAGGTGTTGAAGGATATCTTGAGTCCGCTGCATGTGGGCTTTGGGTTGGCTTGCTGTTGGCCGAAGATGCTAAAGGGCGCACTATCCCGAATCCTCCTCTGGAATCGTCAATGGGGGCATTACTGGCCCATTTGCGCGAAGCTAAGAAGAACTTCCAGCCGTCCAATATACAGTTCGGGCTGATGCCTGCTCTGAAAATGCGTGCCAATAAGAAGAGGCGCAAAGAGCTATACGGACAGCGTGCTATGGAATTGTTTGAAAGATGGCGTTTGGAATATTTTGGAGAGTAAGTAAGGGTGGGGATGCCTCCGGCGGCTTAAGACCTTTTGGGAAAAGGTCTTAAGGATCCCAAAACTTTTTATCTAAAAAAGCCCCAAACTAAGAATTCTTAGTTTGGGGCTTTTTTAGTTACTAAACTTACGAGACGTTTTCTAGATTATTCCGTTTTCTTTTAAGATAGCCTTAAGCTTAGTCTCATTTTCAGAAAGCAGTGGAACAATTGGAAGTCTGAATGATGCATCAAGCTTACCCATCATACCTAGTGATGTTTTCACTGGAATTGGGTTTGTTTCAATGAACATTGCTCTGCTAAGCGGCTGGAGCTTGTAGTGAAGCTCTTTCGCTTTTACCGCGTCGCCAGCGCGGAACGCTGCACACATGTCAGACATCATTTTAGGTGCGATATTTGATACTACAGAGATTGCACCATGTCCGCCCAAAGAAAGGAGCGGTAGCACTGTGAAATCATCTCCAGAGAAAACAACGAATCCTTCCGGGCACTGTTCAATAAGATCTGAACATTGCGCCATGCTACCCGTAGCTTCTTTAACTCCGAAAACATCAGGAACTTCGGTCGCAATTCTTGCAATTGTTTCAGGCAGGGCGTTAAGACCTGTTCTTCCCGGAACATTGTAGAGAATGAAAGGCATAGAAGCTTCATCTGAAAGAGCCTTAAAATGCGCGACCAATCCTTCAGGGGTCGGTTTATTGTAGTAAGGAGTGATCTGGAGTGTGGCTTCTGCACCTGCTTTTTTAGCAAGTTTAGTGAGATATACGGCTTCTTTGGTATTGTTAGAACCCGCGCCAGCGATGACCGGGACACGTCCCTTGGCCTGCTCGACACAGATTCTTATAGCCTCACCTTGTTCGTCGTGAGTCATTGTTGCCGCTTCGCCGGTTGTTCCACATGGAACAAGTCCGTCGATTCCTTGCTCAATCTGCCACTCAATCAGTGCGCGATAAGCGTCCTGATCAATTCCCCCGTCCTTGAACGGAGTTACCAGAGCAGTGAATGCTCCTTGGAAAGTCATTTTTGCCTCCTGAAGGTCAACCTATTACTTTTCGTCTGCAATGCCTTCAATGAGCTTCAACACAGTCGGTTCTTCACGAACATTATCAAGCAGGCTTTGAAGAAACCACTTAATATTCTGTCCTGAGGTCCACTTAAAATCAGCATCACGAGACGGCCATTGGAAAATATCAATTCTATTAACGGCTTTACCTGTAGGGTAACTGCGCACCCATAAAGTTTTTCCGCTATCTGCAAGAGTTCCGGTCATGCCCGGGCCATCTCCGCTACCGAGCAGGATATCCATAGAAAGATCAGCAAGCTGCGGAGATGCGAGAAGTTTCTTTTCTCTGAAATACCCTAAAGAGCTCACGCCAATCAGGATATCTGTTTTATCTCTATACTTTTTTACAAGCTCAGCAATTTGACTGATTAGTTCGTCTGGTACATTACTCGAACCTTTCTCTATAAAAGGTAAAATAATGAATCCTGCCTTTTTACCATCAGCTAAAGGCACAATCTTAACAGAAGCGTCTTTACAGTCTATCCAGTTCTTAGGAATGCCGTTCGGAGATTCTTTTAAAAATGCTGCTTCAGCAGGGCTTAGAAGTCCTAAATCATAATTCATGATTTGGAAAGCTCCAGTAAGCGCCTCTCTTTTTTTCTCAGGGATCAGTTCGCTGGAAGTTGATAAAAATTCAAACGCTCCACCAACGAGAAAAATCTCGGGACCCTTAGAGTCTCGAAGATCTTGAAGATAACCAGCCCGCCGGGCCAGTCCACCAAGTGTTTTCCCGCCTCACGAAGGACAAGGGTTAACTGTCCCGAAGGTGTTAGACGTATATGCTATAGACAATACCGTGTCCTTGCCAGCATGTGCTTGGAACGTAAGTCCAAAGCTGGCAAGGAAAATGAAAACATATATGTATAAGCGCATTAACCGTTTAAAAACTCTTTAAGTTCTTTACCAGGGCGGAAGAACGGTAATTTTTTAGGGGTAACACTTACTACAGAACCGGTTTTCGGATTTCTGCCGGTGTAGCCTTGGTATTCTTTCATTTTGAAACTGCCGAAGCCTCTGATTTCAACTCTGTCACCACGGACTAGAGCTTCTTTGATAGCGTCGACAAACGCATCAACAATTTCAGAAGACTCATCTACATGGAGTCCTTTTTCTTCAGCAAGATTTTTGATCAATTCACTTTTGTTCATTGTCCTCTCCCAAGTCATGTTGAGTGTGACAAACAGTTTTACCTATTATTAATACAACTATGCCGAAAAGTTATTCTTTTCGTCAAGCATTTATTAGGTGTTTAATGACGGAAATTTTTTGATAACTGGCCTGTCACCTAATAGGCCCATATTTTCCATGCGAATTTTTTGAATTTTAACAGCAATATTTAAAATATCACGGCTCGCATCGGATTTTGGAGCGTATTTAATAAATGGAACCTGTCTTCTAACTGCTTCAGTTACGGCAGGATCATAGCGCACAAACCCTATGTTTTTCAACTTAATATTCAGAAATTTTTCACAAGCCATATTTAGTCGGTCAAAAGTCTCTTTGGCTTCTTTTTGATTTGTCGCCTGATTCACTATTACATTGAAATCACTGACACTATGCTGGGTGTGTAAGACTTTAATCAGTGCATAGCTGTCAGTTAGTGATGTCGGCTCAGGAGTTATCACAACAAATCTCATTTGAGTCATGGACGCAAATGAGAGAACCGTGCTGTTAATACCTGCCCCTAAATCCATTACCAAATACTGATAACGACCTACGATAGTGCTAACTTTGCTAAAAAGCATTTCCTGCATATCTTCATCCATCTCGACTAGTTCAGGAACACCTGAGGCGGCAGGGAGGATGTCGAAATTTTTACCTTTTTCAATTGGAATTACGATGTCAGAGGGCTTAGCTCCGCTGATTAATATGTCCTGCATATTATTTTCCGGGGAAATTCCGAGCAGAACGTCAAGGTTTGCAAGGCCGAGGTCACAGTCCATAAGTAACAGGCTGTTGCCGCCGGCATTAAGTGCGTATGATAAATTTAGAGCTAGGTTCGTTTTACCGACCCCGCCTTTCCCGCTCATTATTGCAAGGCTTAATGTCTTATTGCTGTTGATCATTTGTTATTTCCGTTCCTCTATTTTCCCGTGAATAAGAATTTTTTTTCATTGGCGTGAACAAGAGTTTCTCTTGTCACTGAATCAAGGTCTAAAATATCTGCTGTGCAAACTTTATCTTTACCGGACTCTTTGGCTTCATAGAGAGCTTTGTCTGCTTTTTCGATAAAATCATGCATTTTCAGGTCGATCATTCCTTTGTAGGTGGCTAATCCAACTGAGCATGTTATGGAAAATTTGTCTTTTTTATCGGGAGTTGCAAATGAAAGTTTTCTTGTATTTTCAAGAATCCTTTCTAGTAATTGTTCTGATTTATACTGGCCGGCTCCTGAAAGGATGATAGCGAACTCTTCTCCGCCAATTCTGGAGACAAGATCATACCGTCTAGAACTGCCTGAAATCATGTCGGCAAGATCGATTAAAACCTCGTCCCCTTTAAGATGTCCGTAAGTGTCGTTAACAGCTTTAAAGTCATCAATATCGAGTATCGCGAGGCTCACAGGCGTTTTATTTCGTCTGGATCTTTCGATCTCCTGATCCAAAGTTCTTTCAAATGCCCGGCGATTCGCAGCTCCGGTTAAAGGATCATGCTCGGTTTTATAAGATAAGGTTTGTAGTACGCTTTGGACATGCTTCAAATGAGGCGTAACGTTATCTTCAAGCGGAATGGTCATCCAGTCATTAAGACCGTGAGTTTCAGCTAGAATTTCCCATGCCTCCAGAGTCATTCCTGGACATAATCTTAGTACTGCAAGTCCATCCAGACAATCTTTGCCAAAGCAAACATTGTTTTCTTTACAGAAGCGTTCCCTTACTGAAAGTAGTTCATTCAGAAGATTGGCTTCATTTTCAGCAATGTATTCAGCGTTCATTTTCTCCGCCGTGTGCATGAAGCAGGTAGTTCCTGATCAATTCATCGAGCTCGCCGTCGAGAACTGCGTCAACGTTTCCGTCTTCAGCCCCGCAGCGATGGTCCTTAACCAGCCTGTATGGTTGTAAAGTGTATGTTTTAATCTGGCTACCCCATGCAATAGAATCCTTGGTGGAGTAGTCTGCCTTTTTACTTTCTTCTTGTTTCTTCAATTCTTTTTCATATAGCCGCGATTTCAAAACTTTCATCGCAGTTTCTTTATTTTTCAGCTGTGACTTTTCATTCTGGCATTGGACAACAATATTGGTCGGTAAATGCGTAATACGCACTGCCGAGTTTGTTTTGTTGACGTGCTGTCCACCGGGACCACTTGCCCGGAAAACATCGAGCCGGATTTCATCGTCACGAACTTCAATTTCGATATCTTGGGAAATTTCAGGATAGACATCTACAGAGGCGAAAGAAGTGTGCCTTCTGCCGGATGTATCATATGGAGATATGCGGATAAGCCTGTGAATACCAGCTTCACCTTTTAAAAAGCCGTAAGCATAAGGTCCTTTCACTTGAATAGTTACGCTCTTAATTCCCGCTTCGTCACCGGGTTGCAAATCAAGGTAGCTAGTCTGCCAGTTTCTTTTTTCACACCAGCGCATGTACATTCTGAGTAGCATTTCAGCCCAGTCTTGAGCTTCAGTGCCGCCAGCTCCGGGGTGAATTTCGAGGATGGCAATACTTTTATCTTCGGGTTCTGAAAGAAGGGTTGCCAGCTCGGTCTGTTCTATTAACTTGGCTAGTTTATCTAAATTTTCGGAGAGAGCTTCAAGAACTTCTTGATCTTGGTCTTCGCCTGCAAGGCTCATCCATTCTTCAACATCGTCTTTAGTGGAAGAAAGCTCTTCGTAGGACGCGACTTTTTCTTCAAGATTACTTTTTTCTTTAAGGAGGGGAGTCAGGTCGTCTGGTTTATCCCAGGCGCCGGGCTTGCTTAGCTCGTGTTCTAACTCTTCAAGGCGTTCTTTGCTCTGAGCGTGGTCAAAGACGCCCCCAAAGGGATACATATTTTTTGGAGCAGGTGACTGCTTTAGATTTTAAATCTGAAAATTGGAGCATTTTATTTAAACATCGTCCTTTTACTGGTTTCTTTTACCGCGGGATACAATGGTGCTGATTGCTATCCAAATGGAGAACAATAAAGTTAAAACAAGCGGACCATATGTAACAAACCCATAGTTGGAGCTAAAGAAAGTTTTACCGGAGAGAAGTTTCGGCTTTACCAAAATTGCCGCGTCAACAAATAGCTCTGTTGAGTCTGTTATTTTTCCGAGAGGGTCAATACAGGCGGAAATTCCGGTATTAGTATCTCTGATCAAGTAACGTCCTTGTTCCACTGCCCTGAGGGCTACCAGTCCAAGGTGCTGGTATGGCGCTGATGTCTTTCCGTACCATGCATCATTGCTTATATTAATCAGGATATTTGCACCATTGGCAACACGCTCTTGAGCCAGTTCCGGGAAGATTCCTTCATAGCAGATGAGTATCCCCATAGCAAGGTTTGCGCTCTGAATCGGGCTGGCGTCTGTGCCGGGAATAAAGTTTCCAACCCCTTGCACAAGCTTGCCAATTGGAAGGTATTCTTCGAATGGAACGTATTCGCCGAAGGGAACCAGATGCGATTTATCGTACCATTCGAGAGTTGTTTTCGCGGGATCAATGAGGATGGCTCTATTATACGATGAGTACGTTCTCGTCTTGGGATTAAGGACATAACCCGGAGCTCCAGTCAAAAGAGGTATTCCAGAGTCTTTGCAAAAGTTAAACAGAGCGACTCTAAGTCCGCTGGGGTTTTGAATTTGAAATGGAATAGCTGTTTCAGGCCAGAGAATTAAATCGGCCTTGCCTGGTAAACTTTTGCTAAGCTTGATATATTTTTTAAGCGTTGAAACCTGAAATTTAGAATCCCATTTTTGAGCTTGATCAATATTTCCCTGAACAATCCCAATAGTTGCATTCCCTGTAATTTTAAGTGTCGAGAAATTTTCAGGCTCAGTTCTTAGAGCGCCGAGGCATAGAAGTATAACTATTACTGACAAGGTCCAAACTTTAGAAAAATTGGAAGTTTTCCATGTGAGCACGCCTGTTGTGATTGAAACCAATAGGCCCGACAGTCCGTATGCCCCCAAAAATGCGGCTCCCTGAATTGATTCAGGCCAGTATGCAAATGCGGAAGAAAAAGTCATCCACGGGAATCCAGTGAAGAAATATCCTTGCGCAAGCTCCATGGTTGCCCATAGTGCTCCGCTGAAAATGCAGAGCATAAAAGGATGCAGTCTGCGGGCGGCAATACTGAGAATAAATGTGTATATTCCGTAGTAAGCTCCCACTGCCAGCGCCATTAAGACGGGGCATGGGACTGCTAAAATCCACGAAATACCGCCGTATACTCCGATAGGATATGCAAGCCAGTATAAGCATGCAAGGCTGGAAAATGTTCCAACTATCCAGCCTCGTTTAAAAGCTTTGCGTGGGGATCCTGCGGAAAAAGCTATAAGGCCCAGAACTAGTGGAAATCCAAGCGCAGCTAAGGGGAGGTGCAGCAGTGGGTTAGCATAACCTATTCCTGCACAGACTGTCGCAACTGCAATCAAAATGGCTAAGTGCATTTAGCGGCCTTTTGGAGGTTCAACGAGGATGGATGTAATTTGCTTCGCATCACTTTCATGTACTGTGAATTTGTATCCTGAAACACTGATGAATTCGCCTATGTGCGGTATTCTTCCTGTTAATTCTGATACATACCCACCGATTGAATCCACATGTTCGGAATCGAGTGTTATGTCAAATTTTTCAGCAACTTCGTTTAAAGGAACTCTGCTCGAAATCAGAAAATGACCGTTCTCAAGTTCTTCGAAATCGGAAGGACGGTCTGCATCATGTTCATCTGATATTTCACCGACAATCTCTTCCAGAATATCTTCCATGGTGATCATGCCGGAAGTCCCGCCATATTCATCAAGTAAAATAGCCATGTGAATTCTGCCGGACTGAAATTCTTTTAGCAGGCTTTTAATTTTAATGTTTTCAGAAACGACAAAAGGTTCTCTCATTACGGATTCAAGGGATCCGGAAGGATTGCCTTCTAAAAGAGGAGCTATAAGATCTTTAGCGTGAACAACTCCGATAATATTATCTTTGGAGTCTTTATATACCGGGATACGCGAATGCCCGTGCTCGATTATTTGTTCGGCAATTTCTGCTAATCCCCCATCAATTTCTGCTCCGATAATATCGGTTCTGGGGATCATTATCTCACTTGCGGTCGTATCTTTGAGTTCTAGAACATTTAGCAGCATCGAGACAACTTCACTTTTTATTTCGCCGTCTTCGCGAGCTTCAAGTATGTGTTCTTCGAGAGGTGAGTCTGCTTTTCGAAAGATATTAATTAATTTGGCCCACAATCGGCCCTCAGAGCCATCGTCCAAGTGAATTCTCCTGTTTGAGGTTGTAAAAAACTCTATGTTTGTGAGTATTATAAATGCATTTGAAACTATAAGTAATTATTATGTGGGGTTTATGTCAACAATCATCTGCAATTATTGCAATTATTCTGACCCTTCCCGGTAAAGCTCTAAATGGAGATTGTATGACCAGTCGTCCATTTCTGCACTGCCTTTGTTTTTTAACGTAACCCATTTAGGCTTATTGGAGTTTTCGTCAAACCCAATAAATTGGTTTTCAAATGAAAGCCCAATTTGCGCTTTTCCTTGCGCTGGATCAAGAAAAAAGCGCCTTATACGGGTTGTGAAAATATAACGTATAATTCCTTTATTACCAGTGTCTACAAGACTTAACAGCAGAATAAATGCCTGCCCTTTGGCTAGGCTTAAGTGTGCCGCCCGTTTTGAACTCAGATGTGTCATTTCGAGGGAAACTCCACCTCCCGAGACATCTTGAAGGGTAACTCTGGAGTCTTTTCCACCCATAAATCCTGGCGAATATTCTCCATTTGTAGATATGAATTTTAGTGCGGCCTTCATGCCTTGAGTTGAATCAGGGATAATGTTGGCGTAATCATAAAATCTGGATGGAGGAGAAACACGTAAAAACTCTCGCTTTTGAGTTTGCTCAAGGTAATTAGGGAAATCCAGATGGAGGTATGTGTAAGAAGATCCTTTGGATGAAAGGTCATTTATGGTGCCGACAAAATGATAAAAAATTACTAAACCAGACTGTTTGGTGGGGACTTGGAAATATCCATCAATTTCACGCCCTATCCAAGATTTTCCTATGCCATCTCTTGAGGGCAATTCTAAAATAATCTCTTTGTTAAGGTCGGAAATGGAGCAGGGTATAGTTTTTCTTTTCTCAGATTTTGAATGAAAGCTAATTTCTACTTTGGACCGGTAAACTAAGGCTGTTTCGAAAACTTTTGATATTTTGGCCTGTCCAATCATCCAGTTTGGAGGGGTGGGATTAAGTTTTTTTTTGAGTTCTTGATTATTATACCAGAGGACGGCACCAGCTATAACCGCCATGCAAAAGCCCATAACCAAAAGCATATTAATAGTTTGCTGAGGGAGTCCCGTTTCACCGAAACCTCTAAGAACTTTATATAAATAAGCTTGATCTACTGCGGCTTGCATTTGGAGCCTTCTTATTAAAAGTATTTAGAATCTTTGAATAGTTATAGTAAAGTAACTTTTTTTTTATCTTTTGGAAAGAAATAGCTTAAAATGTTTAACAGTGAAAGTTAGCTGGTTTTAGATTGCGCCAATTTTTTTTAAATGAATTTCAATTGATGAAATCGCTGCGGGGGTTATTCCGGAAATTCGGCTTGCCTGTCCGAGCGTTAATGGGCGCACTTCTGTAAGTTTTTCAACACCTTCTCTTGTGAGGCCTGAAACTTCGGCATAGTCCACATCGCTTGGAATTTTTACTGATTCTTTTTTGCGAAATTTATCTACAAGCTCCTGCTGGCGCACAAGGTACCCTTCGTATTTAACTTGTGTTTCCGCTTCAAGAAGAATTTCATCGGAAAATGTATCAATGTCTGACCAAAGACCTTTCATATCGTTAATGGTCAGTTCCGGCTGGCGCAGTAGTGTTGCGAGCGGGACTGATTTACCCGGTGCGGTGCCACCTATCTCTTTTATTATTTTGCAAGTGGCGGCGTCAGGTTTGATGCGGGTTGAATTTAACCCCTTGATGACGGAGTCTAGGCCGGTCTTTTTCTCGCTGTACATTTCCCACTGATCATCGCCCACAAGGCCAAGTTCTCTCCCTATGGCTGTGAGACGTTGGTCTGCGTTACCCTCTCTAAGTAAAAGTCTGTATTCCGCGCGGGAAGTGAACATTCGGTAAGGCTCTTGGGTTCCTTTTGTTACGAGGTCATCAACGAGCACGGCAATGTAGGCTTGGTCGCGAGACAGTACGAATGGTGGACGCCCTGTGATCGAGCAGTACGTATTGATTGCGGCCCATAGCCCTTGCGCTGCTGCTTCTTCATATCCAGAAGTACCGTTGATCTGTCCTGCCAGAAAAAGTCCGGGCAGCGCTTTTGTTTCCAAGGTCGGCAGTAACTGCGTAGGTGGAACAAAATCATATTCGATAGCGTAACCCGGTCTAACTATCTGGGCATCTTCGAGACCGATAATCGAATTGATCATAAGCTTCTGAACATCCAGCGGCAGGCTTGTGGGAATTCCGCTAGGGTAAACCTCGGGACTTTCAAGTCCTTCCGGTTCTAGAAATATTTGATGCCGTCCTTTTTCAGGGAATCTGGCAACTTTGTCTTCAATAGACGGACAGTAGCGTGCGCCTGTTCCCTTAATTACACCCGTGAACATTGGAGATCTTTCGAATCCAGTGCGGATAGCTTCGTGAGTTTTATCGTTGGTGTAGGTAATGTGGCAGGGAACCTGCGGTAGCATGATTTTGTCAGTGCGGAAGCTGAAAGGTTTAGGCGGATTATCGCCAAACTGAGCTTCAAGCTGATCGTAATCGATGGAATCTTTTAGCAGGCGCGGGGTTGTTCCAGTTTTTAGTCTACCTAGAGTCAGCCCTATTTTTGCAAGTGAAGCGGACATTCCGACTGATGCCGGATCGCCCATTCTACCGCCGCTGAAATTTTCCAGCCCGATGTGAATAAGTCCCTGCAAGAAAGTCCCAGTGGTAAGGAGCACTGTTTTCGATTTAAATTCTTCACCGATGATAGTTTTTACACCGGCGGCTCTTCCGTCCTCGACAATTAAAGATTCAGCAGTGTCCTGCTTTACCCAAAGATTTTCCTGCGCAAAAATATCTTTCTGAACCGCGCGCATGTATTCATTACGATCCATCTGTGCGCGGCTGGCACGTACTGCCGGACCTTTGCGCGTGTTAAGGGTGCGGAACTGAATTCCGGCCTTATCGGACCATAGCCCCATATATCCACCAAGCGCGTCAATTTCTTTGACCATGTGTCCTTTTGCAAGTCCGCCTATGGCTGGGTTGCAGGACAGATGGCCTATTCTATCGACATTAATAGTTAGTAGCAGAGTTTTCAGGCCGAGGGTGGCAGCTGCCATGGCGGCTTCACATCCTGCGTGTCCTGCTCCTGCAACTATGAGGTCGTAGACTGGTGGTGGGGGCTGTTTTCTAATCATTTTTATAATCGTGGTTCGTGTTGCTTAGAGCAATTAAAAGGGGAGAAGTGCCATAACTTTAGCATCGCCGAGGGTGTTAGCTATGGACCCTTTCTCGTTAGTCTGGTGCGCCTGACCGAGAAGAGTTGCCCATACAACTGCCTTATAACCGCGCTCGCGCAAATGTGCTGCAACTGTTCCGCCGCCGATACCGCCGGGGGTTGCGTCAATGCCGTAAATTTCTTTAATGGCGAAAAGAGTTTTTTCAACAATTTCTGATTTAACAGGAGTTGCCGGGGCTGCCTGATTTTTGGTGTCTACTTCAACTTTAATTTCAACACCGTACTCTTCGGCTACATAGAGTGCCATTCCTTTGACCTGATCAACAACATCTTTCAAATCGTAATTAGGGAGCACACGGCAGTCGATGTAAAAAACATCTTTGCCCGGCAGAGTATTAATATTCTCTACGTTGGCTTCTTTTTTGGTAGGAACAAAAGTTGAGTAAGGTGGAGAGAACAGTTCGTCTTCTTCGTCAAAATGAAATTGAAGTTCTGAAATTTCTACAATCATGGCTGAAGCGGCAACCAGTGAATTCACACCTTCGTCAGGAGTTGACGCATGGCACTGCTTCCCTTCAACGGTTACTTTAAGCCAGATTGTGCTTTTTTCGGCAATTTCGACCATGCTGGAATCAGCTTCGCCGAAGTCAGGAACAAGGAAAAGGTCTTTCTTTTTGAAAAGATCTTCATGCTCTTTCAGCATATATTCCAGTCCGTATTCGCTACCTGTTTCTTCATCGGAAACAAAGATCAGTCCGATATTACATCCGGGAGTCACGCCAGTTTCTTTTAACGCTCTCGTAGCAATCACGGAGCTGACAAGACCCTGATGGTTATCTTCGACTCCACGTCCGTAGATAGCGTCGCCGTCCTGAACTAAAGTAAAGGGATCATTAGACCACAAAGTGAGGTCACCAACTGGAACTACATCCATGTGGGATATTATCCAGAGAGTCTGCGCTGTATCTTGTCCGGGTAGAACCGTAACAAGATTTGGTCTGTAGCCACATTCTACTCTATCATCCGGTGCGTTGTAAGACTTAACTTCCCCGAAACCGTGTTCTTTCAGGTATGCGGTAAGGAAGTCCGCTTTATCCTTTTCTCCGGTCCCGTTATTGGTTGGGCCAATCGCTGGGATTGCTACCAATTTCGTGTGGAGCTCAAGGGCGGCATCTTTCAATTCATCGATTTTAGATAGAATCTGACCTGGCATTGTTCTCTCCGTTCTGGACGTAAAAAGTCGGTGTTCTTATAAAAGCAAAAAAGTCCGGATAGAAATTATACGGACATACTAATAAAAAGAGCCGGAACTAGTCCGGCTCCCTTAATGCACAAAGATACCTTTGAAAAACAGTATAAACCGTTTTTCAGGTAAGTAAGATTAACGACTTGCCTAGAAAGGCAGTGCGAGCTGTTTATTAACGGCCGCGTGCTGCACGCTTGGAAGCTTTCAGCGGGTTAACCTTGACTTTACCTTCTTTATCTACTCCAGCGCGAGCGTGAGTAGCGAAGTTACATACGCCTTTAGCCCATTTTACTGCTGGCTGTGCGTAGCTAGGACAGTAAGTTTTGCTTTCAACTTCGATTGCACGTTCACAACCTTCACATTTGTCAATGACAGGTTCCATGATAGTTCCCTTGAAAGACAATCCTTCAGCAGTCATTTCAGCACCGTCAAGTGCGTGTATTTTTGCATTCTTTTTAGCCATGTAGCGCCTCCTGTTTGGCAAGTCGCTTGCGTACAAGCGTATTTATCTAATATTTATCTTGAAAAGCACATTTCCCTATGCAATCTTTCCCTATATTGTCAAGGGAAAAACTGCCCGAAAAGTTTTAAATCCAGCACCTATTTTACTTATGAAGCCTCTTTAACGCCCATTTTACGGCCTTTTCAGCTTCAAATGATATTGTTTCAATATCTGCAGTAAAATGTTTACCGTCTTGATAAAGAACCTTTCCATCGCAAATTGTAAGCTTCACATCCTGTGCGCCGACGCAGTATACAACGTGAGAAAGGGGGTTGTATACAGGTTTTAAATGCACCTTGTTCATATCAATGGCGATGATGTCCGCTCGCATCCCTGAACTGATAGATCCAGTGTCATTTAACCCTAAAAATTTAGCACCGTTAACCGTTGCTAGATCCAGTGCTTGCTGCGCTGGAATTACTGTCGGGTCCTGTTGAATTCCCTTTTGCAATAGCGCCGCTGTCCGCATCTCTTCAAACATGTTCAAATCATTATTACTGGCAGCCCCGTCTGTACCGAGGCCGACACATATGCCAGCGTCAAGCAATTTAGTCAAAGGGCAGATGCCCGATCCTAATTTGAGATTGCTTTGCGGGTTATGCGAAGTCATTGCTCCCGCAGCACGTATCTGGTCGATCTCAGCATCAGTAACGTCCACACAATGATGTATCCTCGTGCGTGCTGTTAATAGACCTGTATCGCGCAGAAGTTCAAGTGGTCTTTTGCCGAATTTCTCTAAAGTTAGTTTTGTTTCGGCAACAGATTCAGCGCAGTGAATCTGCCAGAGCACATCAAGTTTTTCAGCAAGCTCCATGCTTTCAGCAAGTTGATCAGGGTTTGTAGTGAAAACTGCGTGGGGAGTTACGGATGAATTTATACGGTCATGAGAAGAATATTTGTTATGTAAATCTTCTATTACCTCCCATGCCTCTTGCGCTGTTTTAAAGAATGGAGAGGGGAATTCGAAAAATCCTTCTCCTAAAACAGCTTTAAGGCCACATTCATCCACCGCCTTGCCTACGAAATCCTCATGCATGTACCCGTCAAAGAAAGCTGTAGTACCGCCTGCTATCATCTCCGCACAGCCTAATTGCGCCCCGAGTTCGACTAATTCTCTGCTCAGCCCTCCCTCGATGGGGAAGATATAGTCATGTAGCCATGTCAGAAGCGGCAGGTCGTCCGCTACGCCTCGCATAAGCGTCATTGGAACATGGGTGTGCGAATTGATCATTCCGGGCATTAGAATCGATTTTTCAGCGTCCAGCGTTTCTGCTGCCGCCCAATCTTTGCTAATCTCTGCCTTCGAGCCAACATCGGAAATAGTGTTACCGGTAACAGCAATTGCACCGTCGTCAATAACTCGTCGATTCTCATCCTGCGTAATAACGCTGGAACCGTATATGATGAGGTCGCATTTCTGTGCTGACATGTAGGTTTACCTGCGGAGCTAGCTTAACTGTTCAATTGTTTTGACCAGCATTGAAGTAACTTTTTCAGCATTTTCCTGAAATATTTTGAGAATGTCATCCCATGTTACTGGCTCTTCATCCGTTTTCCAGCAATCGTAGTCTGTGGACATCGCCACGGCTGCGTATGGAATTCCGGCTTCGTTAGCTAAAGCTGCTTCAGGAGCGGTACTCATGTTGATGATATCTGCGCCCCATGCACGAAACATATGGGATTCTGCGCGAGTTGAGAAACGTGGTCCCTCGATGGTGACAACGGTTCCTTTGTCGTGTGTTCTGATGCCAAGCTCGGCACATGATGTCATCATCTTTTCGCGCAAAAAATTATCAAACGGGTCAGCCATTGGAGTATGTGCAGGAGCATGCGGCTCGAAAGTTTCATGAAATGTGAGGGCGCGATTACGGGTAAAATCGATGAACTGATCGATGATAACAAGGTGGCCGCGGTCAATTTCTTCTCTAAGAGATCCTACTGCTGTTGTAGCAAGAATGTAGTCACAACCTAAATCTTTGAGGGCCTGAATATTTGCTCGGTTATTTACGAAAGTAGGTGGAATGGTGTGTTCTCTGCCGTGTCGGCCTATGATGTGAACTTCTGCTCCTGCGATTGTACCTGATTTGATGGGTGAGCTTGGTTCGCCCCATTTATTTGTAACTTTGGTATCTTTCGCATTCTTGATAATGTCAGGATTGTCCAGTCCACTGCCGCCGATTATGCCTATTACTGCCATTTTATTCGTATCCTGTTTCGCAAAACTGAAATTATAATTAAAAAGAAAAATCTCCTTTTTGCCGCGTTGGAAGCAAAAAGGAGATTTTGTTAGAACTAATTTTAAAGCTTGAGAAGGTGACTGTTCGGAATACCGTTCAGTTTGCTTTGCCCGTCGAGGAATCCTAGTTCAGTGAGGAATCCTATTCCGGAGACTATTCCGCCGGCTTTTTCAACTAGCTTGATCATACCTTGCGCTGTTCCGCCAGTGGCTAGAACATCGTCGATGAGTAGAACGTCTTCGCCTGCACTGACAGCATCAACATGCATGCTCAGGCTATCTGAACCGTACTCAAGGTCGTAACTTACGGAAATGGTATCGTATGGCAGTTTGCCTGGCTTACGGATGGGCACAAAGCCGATTCCGAGTTTATATGCCAGCGGTGCGCCGAAGATAAATCCTCTAGCTTCTGCTGCAGCAATTTTGTCAGCTTTATAGTCGCTGAATTTTTCAGCCATCATATCGATAGTGTACTGAAATGCTTTCGGATCTGCTAAAAGCGGTGTGATGTCAAAATATACGATACCTTCTTTAGGAAAATTAGGTACATCGCGAATGTATTCCCTCAAATTCATGAACTTCCTCCGTCCTATGCAAATTGATATTTATTAGAATTGGACTAGATGCTTTCACCGCAGTTGTCAAAGACCGAGATAAATCACTGTGTAATATAGTACGCATAAAAAGCTTAGTTTAAGCTGTCGGTCCGGTTAAAGCGTTGGTTCTTATATTTAAAAACGCTAGTGCGGACATGTTATAAAAAATACGACAGATAGAATGCATAGCACCCATATCCCCAGAGAGATTTCTTTAGTTTTTCCAGTAACTATTTTCATGAATGGATAGGCTATGAACCCTGCAGTCATCCCTGTTCCAAGATTGTAGGTAAAGCTCATTAGAGTAATAACTAAAAATGCTGGAACAAGTTCACTGATATCGTCAACGATGAGATCCTTGCACGGTGCGATCATCAGCATCCCAACTATTATTAGACTCGGGCCGTAAGCACATGGCGGGATTGTGGTGAGAATAGGTTCCAGAAAAAGTGCTGCGAGGAAAAGCATGGCCGTTGTTACGGAGGTAAGTCCTGTTCTGCCTCCCGCTTCAATCCCTGTAGCGGATTCTACAAATACTCCAGTTGTGGTGGTTCCGAGGAGTGACGCTAAAACGGTAGTCACTGCATCTACCAGTAGAGGTTTTTCGATTTCGGGCAAATCTCCGTTCTCATCAAGCAATCCTGCGCGATATGAAACGGCATACAAAGTTCCCATCGTATCTAAAAAATCAAGGATAAACACAGTAAGGATCACTGATATGAATCCCCATGTGAATGATCCAGTAATATCAAGTTGTAAAAAGGTCGGTTCCAATGAAGGGGGCATACTGATGAATTCTGTCGGAGGGCTAGCTATTCCCAAAAAGAAAGCTGTGACTGTTGTCGCGGTAATACCTATAATAATAGCTCCACTGACTTTTCGAGCCATGAGCAGGGCTATGAGAAAAAAACATCCGATGGCAAGCAAAGTTGATGTGCTTGATAAATTTCCTAGGTGGGTTGGCGCTCCAGGGACTCCTAATACAACAATTCCAGTGGTGTTTAGGCCAATGAATGTAAGAAAAAGACCTATCCCTACCACGAAAGCATTTTTCAAATTTTTAGGGATTGCTGATATCATCCATGTTCGAATACCTGTGGTGGTGAAAATAACAAAAAGCATACCGCCTATAAAAATAGCACCTATGGCTGTCTGCCAACTGTAGCCCATCACTTTTACAACCGTGAACGCAATAAAGGCGTTTTCGCCCATGTAGGGGGCAACAGCGAAGGGACGCTTTGCATATAAACCCATTGCCATTGTTCCGAAGAATGCGCTGATGATTGTAGCGACCATGCTCGGTCCAAATGGGATCCCGGCAGCCTCAAGAATTTTAGGATTAACCACAATGATATAAGCCATCGTTGTAAATGTGGTCATCCCGGCAATTATTTCCCGGCTTATGGTTGAACCGTGTTGTTTAATTTGAAAATAGTTGTCGATAAAGTTCTTCATAGTTTCTCCGCGAGCGAGTGAAGTTCGAATTGGTTACTTATAACATTTTGAGCCTATTTAATACAAGCGGCTTGTTTTTAGCTAATCATTAAGCTTGCGAAATGTGGTTGCGTAAAGCTAAAGTGATTTTTTAGAAAAATCAGAAGTAATTATTTTTAAATGGAGTTTTTGTGCAAGTCAGACATAAGGCGAAGAAGAGTTTAGGTCAGAACTTTTTACAAGATGATAATATAGCACGTAAAATTGTTGATAGTCTTAAGATAAGTGAAAAGGATTCTGTTATTGAAATAGGTCCCGGACAGGGGGCTTTGACTAAACATATATTGGAAGCTGGTCCTAAAAAGCTAATGCTGATTGAGATGGATAGGAATCTTGCTCCTGCGCTTGAGAAAGAATATCCGGCAGCAGAAGTGATTCAGCAGGATGCCCTGAAATTTATATGGGAAGATCTAGATCCTGAAAAAAATTGGAAGATTATCGGCAACCTGCCATATAACGTTGCTTCTAAGCTCATGTGGGACATTGCTGCGAAGAGTCCCGCTGTAAATTGCGTGTTCATGGTTCAGCACGAAGTTGGTCTTAGAATTACTGCTGACCAGGGTTCAAAAAAGTACGGCGGCATCAGCGCATGGATTAAAAGTTACTGTGAGACGCAATATCTTTTTAAAGTTCCACCGACCGTTTTTAAGCCAAAACCGAAAGTAGACTCGGCAGTAATAAAATTTTATTCACTGCCGAATAATGAAAAACCCAGTGATCCTGAGGGTCTTGCAGGTCTGATAAAATACTGTTTTCAGTATAGGCGCAAGCAGTTAGGTAAGATACTGAAATCATTCGTTTCTGATTCTTTGTTGCAGTGGATGGAGGAAGAGGGTATTTCGCTCAAAGATCGCCCAGAAGCCTTGTCGCCTGTACAGTTTCAGGGATTATATAATTGCATTAAAAATGATTTTCCCTCTTGACTTGTAGGCGAAAATTTTGTTTTAGATTTTCATCAAGGTTCGACAGTGCAAATTTTCCCCTAAGTTCTAAACTGTTTTGGGGGTGGGGGATTTGTGATGTTTGAATTTGATTAGCAGTAGCAATTCTTGTTACGTAAGTAATGCTCTGCAGATAAATTAGAACCAAACTCTCGCATTTATGTGAGGTCAATGGCAGACACAGATTAGTGTGTCGCAATAATTAATTTCCCGTTTTAAGGAGGAAGGAACTGATGACAAAGGCTGAACTAGTAGTAAAAATCGCTGAGAAAGCAGGTATGACCAAAGCTGACTCAGAGCGTTGCCTCAACTATTTTCTTGATACAGTTGAAGAAACTCTTGTAAGCGAAGGTAAACTGACTCTTACAGGTTTCGGAACTTTCCAGGTTGATGAAAGAAAAGAACGTGTTGGTCGCAATCCTCGCACTGGCGATGAGATCAAGATTCCAGCATGTAAAGTTGTTAAATTTCGCCCAGGCAAGCTTCTTAAAGACGCTGTAAAATAATAAAGGAGATTAACGATGTTACATGGTGAAACCGTTCAAAGCCCTCTTCCTATGGACCTTCCTTGGTGGCAGCCTGATCACGTAATTTTCTTCGGCGTTCTTTATGCCGTTATAGCCGTCCTTGGCGCAGGTCTTGTATACTGCGCATTTAAAGCTTGGATGGATTCAAAAGATCAGGCTACAGAATATTAGTCTTTATTTGATTTAGATTTTTTTATGTTCAGCACCTGAATTCAGGTGCTGAACATTTTTTGTTGTAGTAATGCTTGACTTTATTGCTATAATGGATGTACAAAACTTCTCTTCCGCAACGGTCTTTACGGTGCGAGATTTAAGCAAAGGGGGGTGATTTTACATGCCAGGTGTATACCTCGAAGATTCAGACAATTTTGAAATAGCTCTTCGCCGTTTTAAAAAACAGGTCGAAAAAGCTGGAGTTCTTTCCGAACTCAAAAAACGTCAGCACTACGAAAAACCTAGCGTACAGCGCAAGAAGAAAAAAGCTGCAGCACGCAAAAGGTTGATCAAAAAAATGCGCAAAATGTCAATGGGTTAATATATGAGTCTCATTGAACAAGTTGATACAGATTACATCGCGGCCTACAAGGCCAAGGACGATGTTAAAAAGTCTGTCTTGAGGCATCTCAAGACGGCTATAAAAAATCGCATGGTCGACAGCGGTGGTGAAATCACCGATGAAGACGTACTTGATCTTGTTGCAAAACAGATCAAACAGCGCAAGGACGCCATTGAACAGTATGAAAGTGCTGGACGACCTGAGCTGGCCGAGAAAGAGGCTATAGAAATAAAGGCTCTTTCAGGATACATGCCGCCAGAGCTTTCCACTGGAGAACTCGAAGCAGCTGTAGACAAGGCAATTGCCGATCTCGGTGCATCTTCAATTCAGGATATGGGCAAAGTGATGCAAGCCATCATGGCCGTTCATAAAGGACAAGTAGACGGTAAAGCTTTAAGTAGCCTTGTACGTTCTCGTCTTGCCTGATCTCGATCAGCTTTAGCTAGTATTAAACGGCAGGCCCCGGAGTTAATCCGGGGCTGTTTTGCCGTTTTTTTGGTATTGGACCCTGATATTTCAGGGTAATGTTGCTCAAACCTCTTCCCCTACTGGAATGCTATGGAACCTAGATCTCTTCAATTACTTGAGTTTCCAAAGGTTCTCAAAGTACTAGCAAATTTCGCTGTGTCTTCTTCTGGAGCGCAGGCATGTCTTGATCTTTCCCCTATGCGGGAAGCTGATGCCATCAACGAATTGTCCCGATTTTTTAGACAGGGACAGAACTTTTCAAAAGAAACCGGTTTTAAACTCAGCATATTCCCTCCACTCGAAGGTCTTTTTGAGTTTTTAGACAAACCAGCCAATGTTCTTGATAATGATGCGCTTTTCGCTCTTATCCAGACTCTTGGCCAGGCTCGCATACTCAAAGAAGCGTTATCTATTTCAGAAAAACGTGAATGGGATTGTATTGTCGGTTTCATTGATGCTATTGTTTGGCCCGAAAAAACTTTTTCAGGACTCAAACGTTGTATCGATCAAGATGGTCATATCAAAGATGAAAGCTCGCCTGAACTTTATGATGTAAGGCAGTCCCTCAGAGGACTTCATCAGCGCTGCTCTAAAAAGGTTCGCGACTACATTCACGGCGAAGATATCAGCCGTTTTATGCAGGACGATTTCATGACGATTTCGTCTGATCGCTATGTTCTGCCTCTCAAATCAAATTTCAAAGGCCGTTTACAGGGAATCATTCACAGTTATTCAAATACTGGTGAAACCTGTTATTTTGAGCCTCTGTTTCTGGTAGAACTTAATAATACCATGCAGGAGCTTAAGCAGAGAGAAAGACAGGAAGAACTGAAGATCCTGACTTACCTTACAGGGCTTGTACGCGCCGAACTTCCGCAGTGTGAAGCCGCGTATGGTTTCCTTATAGATTATGATGTATTGCAAGCTAAAATACTATTCGCAGATTCTTTAAATGCTGTTGCGGTAGATGTTGAAGCCGGAGCAGGGTTTAATTTGACCGGAGCGCGGCATCCCTTGCTTGTGGCATCCGAAATCGGAGTTCATCCACTAAATGTTGAACTTCCTCCTGATCAACGAGTTCTGATCCTCAGTGGTGGTAATGCTGGTGGTAAGACTGTGTGCCTTAAGACGGTGGGTATCCTTGCCGCAATGGCTTTCAGTGGTATTCCGGTTACTGTTGAGAAGGGATCAATTCTTCCGCTGTTTAAAGAAATTTTTGTTATTATAGGTGATGAGCAGTCTCTCGAAGAGAATGTAAGTACATTTTCAGCTCAGATTCAGTCCATCAGCCGTATCTGGGATTCAATGGATTCCTCAACCTTATTCATTTTAGATGAATTTGGTTCAGGTACTGATCCGGCTCAGGGCGCAGCGCTTGCTCAGGCTGTAGTTGATGGACTCCTTGAAAATAAAGTGACTTGTTTCGCGGCAACTCATTTTCCTGCTCTAAAGACTTACGCTCTTGTTACTGAGGGTGTTCGTGCTGCTAGTGTCCTCTTTGATCCTAGCACTAAAAAACCATTATTCAGTATTGCATATGATCAGGTCGGTGCTTCTATTGCGCTTGATGTTGCTCGTGAGCACGGTTTTCCTGAATCTCTTATTTCTAAAGCTGAGCAGTACCTGCTTATGGACGGCTCGGAGACTGGTTCGGTCATGAGTCGTTTGAATGACCTTGCTGTCACTAGAGAACGCGAGCTTGATGAACTTAGTAGGGACCGCGAAAAGCTGAATAAAAAACGTGCTAAACTTGAAGAACGTTTTGAGAAAGAACGTATCTCCGTTTTGAAAGATGTTAAGGCTCAGGCGCAATCAGTTTTGAAAGAATGGCAAGATGGCAAAATAGGCCGTAAACAGGCGCTTAAGAAGCTTGCTGATGCACGCGGTAAAATCGGTGGAGATGACAAGCCTAAGGTGGAAATTAAGCCGTTCTCATTTGAAGATATTAAAGTCGGTTCAAATATTTTAAATATAAATTGGGCACGTAAAGGTATAGTTCTTGAGAAAGATGACCGAAAAAAACGTGTGAAGGTTGATATGGACGGGGTCGCCATGTGGATGCCCGCCGATCAGCTTGGTCCTGTTGAAAAAGAGGGTCAGCCTTCAAGCTTTAAGGGACGCGCTTCTGATGTCAATTCTGCCGATACATCTCGTGGAGATTTGTGTCTCAAGATTGACTTACGTGGAAAGCGTGCTGATATAGCCATCAGTGAACTCGGTAAGTTTTTTGATCAGGCTTTACTGCGCGGAGCAACTTCTCTCGAGATTGTTCATGGGCGCGGGACAGGAGCTTTAAGGCGTGAGGTGCATATTTTTCTAGACGGTAATCCCGCAATTGCAAGTTTTGCATTTGCTCCTGAAGATCAGGGCGGAGACGGTATGACTAAGGTCGAACTGGCTTAGTGCAAAATATTTCCAGTTGTGTTACGGGTTTGCAGGGCGGGATATTGGCAATGGAGGGTTTTCTTTGGACAGAGCAGCTATAGAAGCTATCAAAGAGCGTCTCGACATAGTCGATATTGTTAGACGATACGTTGAACTTAAGCCTGTTTCCGGTAGGTTTATGGGACTTTGTCCGTTTCATCAGGAGAAGTCTGCATCTTTCAGTGTGAATAGTGATGAAGGGTTTTATTATTGTTTCGGCTGTCAGGCTTCGGGCGATATTTTTACTTTTTATTCTGAGATTAACGGACTTGAATTCAAAGACGCTTTAGAACAGCTTGCCGGAGAGGCGGGTGTTGAGCTTACTCCGGGCAAAGTTGACCCGGGAGCTGCAAAAAGAAGTTCCGAGCGCAAAACTTTTCTCGAGATGCATGAGAAGGCCGCAGAATATTATTCCCGTCTTCTTAAGCTTCCCGAAGGACGAACTGCCCGTACTTACCTTGAAAAAAGGGGAGTAGATGCTGCAACCATGGATGCTTTTGGGGTTGGGTGCAGCTCTGACGATTGGCAGGGGTTAGAGAAATTTTTGGTATCTAAAGGTTATTCTGCCGAGCAAGGGGTCCGTGCTGGACTTCTTTCTCAAAATGCAAAAGGCCGGACATATGATAGATTTCGTGGAAGATTAATTTTTCCTATAAAAAATTTATCGGGCCGAGTCATTGCTTTTGGCGGAAGAATAATTATTGAAGGAGAACCAAAGTATTTAAATAGCAGTGACACCCCGATTTATAAGAAGGGTGAACACCTCTATGGACTTTCACAGGCACGGACATCTATTTCCCAAACTAAGCAGGCTCTGCTTACCGAGGGGTACATGGATGTTATTGCTCTGCACCAATTTGGTTATGCCAATTCTTGCGGAGTGCTTGGAACAGCTTTAACTCCCGAACAGGTCAAAAGGCTTTCGGGTTTTTGTTCAAAAGTAATTCTCGTTTTTGACGGGGATAGTGCAGGGCTTAAAGCAGCTCTTCGCAGTTCTGAAATGATTTTAACGCAGGGTGTTTCCTGCGATGTAATAGTTCTTCCCGACGGGGAAGACGTTGATAGTATCCTTCAGGCCCGCGGCGCTGAAGGTTTTCAGGTTTTTCTGGATGAAGCTACAGAGGGGCTGGATTTTTGTCTGACTACTCTCAAAGCGGGGTATTCTCCCCGTGAGATTATGGATTGGGCGCAGGACTTTTTAAAGAATATGTCCAGTGCTTCACTTAAAGCCTTTTATCACCCCAAGGTCGCAACCGGTCTCGGGGTAGCTGAAGCAGGGCTGAATTCGGCTTTTTCCGGTGTTTTGGGTAAATCTTCGACTCCTGTTGCTAAAAAAGAACGGCCTCGTGCTGTTGCTTCGGTCGGTGGACAGGAGAAAGATGATAAAATTTTCTTGAGATATGCTGTTCAGCATCCTGAACATGTCACCGAACTCTCGGAACGGGGAATCGCGCAAGTCCTAACCTCACATTGGGGCAAATTGTTGTGGCCAAAACTCATGGCACACAGCGGGCAGGACATAATGCCGTACCTTGACGATTCTGAGAAGCGATTCTGGGCGAGCTGTAGAATGGAAGATCCATTTTCCCGCGAAGACCTGGAAGAAGAATGGCGACATGTTTGTATGGTGATTGCTAAGAGGCGATATGAAGCAGGCAGGAAACAACTTGCTGATGCTATGCGTCGTGCTCAGGCAGAAGGCGATTTAGACCGCGTTAACGCGTATCTCAAAGTTCTGAACGACTCTGTATGGAGGGATGATGGGCAATATTAAAGATATTCTGGCGATTAAGACTCTTATTTCCGAAGGAAAGAAACAAGGTTTTCTTACCTTTGAACAGCTTGGCAAGGCTCTGCCTGCTGAATTTAATGAGGCTAAACAGCTTGAAGATGTAATTAAGATTTTTGATCAGTTGAACATTGCCATCGTTAATACCATTGAAGATGGTAAAAAACTGATGGATGACGGTGCTGGTTCTGATGATGAGATTAGTCTTGTTGAGAGTACCGAAGACGCTATAGATTTCGTTTCCCGCAGTACTGACCCCGTTCGTATGTATTTACGTGAGATGGGCGCTGTTGGCTTGCTTGATCGTGAGGGCGAAGTTGTTATCGCTAAGAAGATCGAAAACGGAGAAATGGAAGTTCTTTATGCTCTGGTTGAAATTCCAGTAGCCATTGAAGAGCTTATCCGTGTCGGTGAATTTCTCGATGATTCCCGCATTAAGTTGAAAGATGTTGTTAAAACCATCGAAGAAGATGACCCAAGCGAAGACGAGATGAATCAGCGTCAGCGCGTAATCTTCCTGCTTGATGAAGTTAAAAAGATCTATAAGAAGAAGAAAAAAATATACGAAAAGCTTGATTACTGTGCACAGACAGACCGCAGGGTTTATGGCGTGCAGATGGAAATCATGACTTACAAGCAGGAAATTGTTGATCGCCTGCGTGATATAAAAATTGAAAAGACACTTGTTGATTCAATTATTGAAACTGTCGGTGACTACGTTAGACAGATGCACAACTGTCAGCGTGACCTTTCTGCTTACATACTCTCCACTGGTAAAACTCAGCAGGAGATTAAAGATCTTTTCAAAAAGATCGATGACAGAGAGATTAACCCTGTTGCAGCATCCGATGAATTGAATCTGACTGTAGATGAATTGTTCTCCTTTAAGGAAATGATTTCAGGTAAGATGGAAATTCTGGTTCGCCTTCAGGAAAAATGTTGCCATGACGTTTATGACCTCGAAGAAGTTGTTTGGCGTATTAAGCACGGAAACAGATCTGCTATGCAGGCTAAGCAGGAGCTCATCAGAGCTAACCTTAGACTTGTTGTTTCCATTGCTAAAAAATACACCAACCGCGGATTACAGTTCCTTGATCTCATTCAGGAAGGTAATATCGGCCTTATGAAGGCTGTTGATAAGTTTGAATACCAGCGTGGTTACAAGTTCTCCACATACGCAACATGGTGGATTAGACAGGCTATTACCCGCGCCATTGCGGATCAGGCCCGTACTATTCGTATTCCTGTGCATATGATTGAGACTATTAATAAGCTGATCAGAACTTCCCGCTACCTCGTTCAGGAACTAGGACGTGACCCAGCTCCGGAAGAAATTGCTGAGCGCATGGATTACCCACTCGAAAAGGTTAAAAAAGTCCTTAAGATCGCCAAGGAACCGATTTCTCTTGAAACACCAATTGGTGATGAAGAAGATTCCAGCCTCGGTGACTTTATTGAAGATAAAAAAGCTACTGCTCCTGCTGAAGAAGTCGTAAGTACTAAACTCGGTGAGCAAATAGCAACTGTCCTTTCTGATCTTACCCCGCGTGAAGAACAAGTTCTTCGCAAAAGGTTTGGTATCGGCGAAAAGTCTGATCACACTCTTGAAGAGGTTGGTAAGCTTTTCAATGTTACTAGAGAACGTATTCGTCAGATTGAGGCCAAGGCTCTAAGAAAGCTACGGCATCCTGTTCGCAGTGCACTTCTTCGCTCCTATTACGAAAATTAATATTTAAATGCGGCACAGAATTTATTCCGTGCCGCATTTTTTTGTGATATAAATGTAGTCGCTCAATCCCTGACGGGAGTGAGCATAATCTTTTTTTATGCATTTAAAATTAGTCGCCGTTAACGATTTAAAAGTCGAGGATGAAAGCTTATGGATAATTCAACTGTAGTATTTCTTGTTCCCGTAATAGCTCTTTTGCTAGATCTCTTCTTAAATGGTCCAAGCTGGTTCCCTCACCCTGTCCGCTTTTTGGGTATGGGGCTTGATTGGTATGATAAATGGGTCAGATCCACTTCACTTTCCCCTAAAATTATGGGCGGATTAGGAGTTATAGGATTCTGTCTTGTTATTTGGTGTGTTATAAAAATGCTCCTAGCTATTCCACTTATTGGAGTGCTAATCGGACTTTACCTCGCTTATGCAGGTCTTGCTCTTGGCGCACTTCTATCAGAATGTCGCAATGCGGCTTCGCTTCTCGATCAGGGTAAGATTGAAGCAGCGCGCACAACCATTGCAATGCTTGTTAGCCGTGATGTTGCTGATCTAGATGAAGCAGGTCTTCGTAAGGCTCTTGCTGAAACTACAAGTGAAAACTTGAATGACGGCTTTGTTGCTCCATTTTTCTACCTTGTTGTTGCCGGACCTGCTGGAATGTGGGTTTACAAAACTATCAGCACCATGGATTCCATGTGGGGATACAAAAATGAGCAGTACAAAGAGTTCGGATGTTTCGCAGCAAAAGCTGACGATATCTTGGCTTTCATACCAGCTCGTATAACTGGATTCATGATGCTTGCTGCGGGACGTATCCTCAAATTAGATTGGGAACGCACCTACGAAAATCTGCTTGATGATGCAGCTAAAACAGAAAGCCCTAATGCTGGTTGGCCTATGGCTGCGGCAGCTTGGCTTCTTGGCGCACAGATGGGCGGCAAGGCAACTTATTTCGGTGAAGAAATAGAAAAACCTGTCATCGGCCCTGTCGGTGAGTGGACTTCTTCGAAACTGAAAAGACTCGGAACACTCATGCTTTACAGTGCAATCATGAGTGCTATCCTTTTAGACATTTACTTTTTGCTAATCTGGATTTCAGAAATGTAAGAAGTTAATTCAAAGTGAATTAATATTAAGGGAGGTCGCAAGCGGCCTCCCTTTTTTTATGGGCAACAGCTTAAAGATGCGGCATAAAAAAAACTGTTCAAAATTAAGCAATAACGGTAATTGCTCAGTAGTTTAAATCTGAACACGTCAGAGCTAAGTTATAGCTCTCTTAATAATATTCCAGTTGCCTCACTTCAATTTTTACGGAGCTTTCTTACTATGTCTGAAAATTCAAGCAAAAATAAAATAATAATAATTCTGCTTTCATTGGCAATTATCCTTTTCGCAGCGGCAACATGGCTTGCTATAAATAAGTCGCTGGTAAAGCCCGAGAACTCATATCTTGCGGCTCACCCAAAAGCTGAATGGATCAGACTGGATATCCCGTTTAGGTTGAATGCTCGTAACAATGGCTCAGAAATGACCCTGTTCCGTACCACTTTTGACCTAACTGACGATAAAACAGCCAAGCTTAATTTTAAAGCTTTCCGTGGGGCAGGAGTCTGGCTGGATGGCAAGCCTCTTCTGAAATCTGACGGGGACCTCAACGATTGGCGTGATGAAAAAGTTATCGATTTGCCCTCTCTTAAAGTCGGAAAGCATGAGCTAAAAATTGCTGTTGTGAATAACAATGCTCACCCGATGCTGCTAGCGTGGTCAGATGAGCTTGGACTTTCAAGCGGAAGTGGATGGGAAGCGAGTAGGGACGATTATGTATGGAACCCCGCTCTAAATGCCGGAAAGTCAGGATCAGTTTTAATCAGTAACAAATTTAAAAGGGCGGATCAGGCTCTTCTACATTCGCTACCTTATATGCTGTGTGTTTTCGTTCTTGTCGCAGGATTTATATGGATGCGTGATCAGGATAAACTCCCCGCAGCAGTCAGTAAAATTATGATCACACCCAAAGCTTTTAAGATCGCGCTGATCTTTCTTTGGTCAGTGATGGCGTTGAATAATTTTAATATTTTGCCATTAAAGCTAGGTATGGATTCAACTGGTCATTTTACCTACATCCAATATGTCGCGGACAATTTAAGTCTGCCAAGCCCTATTGAAGGGTGGCAAATGTTCCAGCCTCCGCTGTACTATGTCATTTCAGCCGTAGCATATAAAATTCTGACCACTATGATGGGGGTAGAAAGCGCCCTGTACTGGCTCCGCTTAATCCCACTGGCATGTGGAGCTATAATGATAGAAGTCTGTTATAGAAGCGCAAAGTTAGTATTTGCTGAGAACAAAACCTTACAGGTTATAGCAACCTTACTTGGCGGATTCATGCCTATGAATTTCGTGATGTCACAGTTCTGGGGAAACGAACCGCTTGCAGCAGTTTTTTCTGGATTGACCATACTGATGGCACTTACGCTCATTATTCAAGAAGATAAGCGCAATCTAAAATCCTACGCACTGTTAGGATTATTTATGGGGTTAGCAATCCTTACCAAGGCAACCGCAAGTCTGCTTATCCCTCTTTGCCTGTTCTTCGTGCCTCTAGTCGTGCTTTCATCTAAAAAGGATACTACCGCGCATCAATTTAATCCTATCGCAGGCATGGCTCTTTCTGCGCTTATTACGGCATTGGTTAGCGGCTGGTATTATCTTCGTAATTTCTATGAGTACGGTAAGCCGTTTATAGGCGGCTGGGATGCAATGCGCGAGATTGTCTGGTGGCAGGATCATGGCTACCGTATATGGGAGCATTTTGTGACTTTCGGAAGTTCACTACTGCGCCCGATATATTCTACAACAAACGGACTATGGGACGGGATTTACGCAACATTGTGGCTCGATGGAAATTTAAGTGGAATTAGCAAGTTTGCAAGCCGACCACCGTGGAATGACGATCTTATGGTCGCATCTGCGCTACTGGCACTTGTGCCGTCCATCTGGATTTTAATCGGGATCGCAAGGACTTTTATAGCTCCGGTAAAGGGAGTCATGAACGGCAGAATGTTTCTTGTAGGATGCGTGGTAATTTACTTCACAGCAGTAACCTACCTTTACTTGAACCTGCCAATCTACAGCACTGCTAAAGCTAGCTATACTCTAGGTCTATTACCGTGCTTCGGAATATTAGCGACTGTAGGAGTGGAGCCATTCTTGAAAAATAAAGTGCTTAAAGCGATAACGTGTGGATTTTTGGGAGTGTGGGCAAGTACGGTTTATTTGACTTACTTTGTGTAAGAATATTTACTGCTCCTGTGAACTTTCCCCAAATAAAAGTTTTGGGGAAAGGGGGAGTCCAAAGGGGGAAAACACTTTTTTTAAAAAAGGGTTTTCCCCCTTTGGTCTTAATATCTATTTTTGGCCGAGTTCAACGCTGCGTTCATAGCTTTCGCGGACTGCGTCTATGATGTTTGCGCGTGTGGCTGTGCGGTCCAGATGGACCAATGCCTGTACGGTTGTGCCTCCGGGGGAGGTTACCATTTCGCGCAACTCGCTGACGTGGAAATCACTTTCCTGTGCCAGTTTCGTAGACCCTTCAAAGAGCTTTTCAACCATTTTGGTTGCAGGCTCCCGAGGTAGTCCGAGAGATACGGCTGATTCGATCATGGCTTCCATAAAATAGAAGACATAAGCAGGGCCGGACCCTATGACGCCTGTGAAAGTATCAAATTGGCTTTCGGCTAGTATATATACATCACCTAAAGGTTTGAACATTTCGCGTGCGAAAGAATTTTGCTCTTCGCTGATGTGTGTGTCGTCAAGGCAGACTGCAAATACTCCGGCATTAACTAATGCGGGAGTGTTAGGCATAACCCTTACAATGGGGCACCTGTTTTCGCTGGAATCTTTGAGCGAGCTTACAGTTAGTCCGGCTGCGATTGATACAATGCATTTGGACTCATCAAGTTCAGGCGCAATTTCTTCAAGAACTGTGGCCGCGTGCTGTGGTTTGACACATAGCACGATGTAGTCGGATTCCTTGGCAAGATCGCGAGCTGTATCCATCTTGGTCAGCCCAGTCTCTTCGGCAAGAAGGCCAAGTGCCGTTTTATTTAAGTCAAAGCCGAGTACGTTGAGATTATCATCGCCCGCCATGCCTTTAATAATGGCGGCTCCCATGTTGCCAGTGCCTATGAATCCGACGTTTTTAGTCATACTAGTTTACCAACTCGAGGGAGCTGAAGAAGTAAGGTACTTCAATTGCAGCAGTGTCAGGACCGTCAGATCCGTGACATGCGTTAGCTTCGATGCTTGCGCCGAAAGCTTTACGGATAGTTCCTTCAACAGCGTCAGCAGGGTTGGTTGCGCCCATGAGATCGCGGTAACGTTTGATAGCGTTGTCGCCTTCAAATACGGAAACTACACAAGGTCCGGACATCATGTATTCGACTAGCTCACCAAAGAAAGGACGTTCGCTGTGAACAGCGTAGAAACCTTCAGCCTGAGTTTTAGTCAAGTGGATCATTTTAGTAGCTTTAATTGTAAGGCCTGCATCAGAAACCATTTTCAAGATATCGCCGACTTTGTTGTTAGCAACTGCATCTGGTTTGATGATAGAAAAAGTAAGCTCTGCCATTTTAAAATCCTCCAAAGTGTATTGTTTTCTGCGGTTTTTCGCATAATTCAGGGTAGCACCCTGCTAAATAAAATCGTGACTGCTTTAAGAAAAAAGCATTCTGTCAGAAGCCACGCTCTCGCCACGAAAGGTGTAGAACCTTTCTAGAAGGTCTTCAACTTTTAATCCCTTCTTTTCCTTCCCGGAAATATCTAAAATAATCTGCCCCTGATGAAGCATGATTAGTCTATTACCCATGCTAATGGCCTGATTCATATTATGAGTCACCATTAATGTGGTCAGTTCGTCTCTGTGAACGACGGTGTCGGTTATATCAAGAATTTTCTGTCCTGTCTTGGGGTCAAGTGCCGCCGTATGTTCATCTAGAAGCAAGACGTCCGGGCGGGTCATTGTTGCCATGATCATGGTCAGAGCCTGACGCTGTCCACCTGATAAAAGTCCTACTTGATCAGTCAGGCGATTCTCGAGTCCTAGACCTAGCGTTGACAGTTGTTCTTTAAACAGCAGCCTGTCTTTTGCGCGTACTCCAAGTCCCAGCCCACGTCGTTTGCCGCGTTTAAGCGCAAGGGCCATGTTCTGCTCAATGGTCAGTGATGTACAAGTTCCAAGTAGCGGATCTTGGAAAACTCTACCGAGATTTCTAGCCCGTTTGTGCTCAGGCCATACGGTAACGTCATTACCATTGATAGAAATGGTTCCGCTGGAAAGAATGAAAGTACCAGCAATGGAGTTTAGAAAAGTTGATTTGCCAGCTCCGTTTGAGCCGATAATTGTTATGAAATCGCCTTTGTCTACTTCAAGGTCAATTCCGCGTAGGGCTTGAACTTTGTTTACGCTGTTGGGATTAAACGTTTTGGCGGCTTTATTAATATTAAGCATTGGAGCGAAGCCTCCTACCTAGAACGTTTGCTTTGATCTGCGGAGAGACCAGCGCGGCGATTACAAGAACGGCCGTGACCAGATTAAGGTCACTCGGGGTGAACGCAAAGTCGCCGATTCTCATGCCGAGCGCAAGTGCTATTGCGACACGGTAGAGGACAGAGCCGAGCACTGCGGAAATCATTGCGGCAGTGACACTTCGTGTACTAAAAATTGTTTCACCGATAATTACTGAAGCCAGCCCTGCGATGATGGTTCCGATGCCCATATTTACGTCTGCGGAACCTTGATTCTGAGCTACCAGTGCTCCGGACAGCGCGACCATTGCATTTGAAAGACCCACGCCGAATATTATAATCATGTCACGGTTAACACCAAGGCTGGTGATCATCTTAGGATTGTCACCTGTTGCCAGAACAGCAAGTCCGAATGACGTTTTCAGAAACCAGATTAGTGCGGCGAGTGCGATGATTGAAACTATCGCGAAAAGTATTGGAGTCGAAATATAAGGGGCGAGTCCTGTGAATTCCATGAACTGGTCTATCAAAGTATCTTGACCTAGCAAGGTCATATTTGGACGGCCCATGATACGTATATTGATTGAATATAATGATATCATGGTCAGGATGGATGCCAGTAAGTGGAGTATCTTGAATTTGGTATTGAGAATACCTGTGACTGCTCCGGCAATGAATCCCGCGCCCACAGCCATGCTCATGGCGATAGCAGGATGATATCCGTTAGTGATGGCAACAGCAGACACCGCAGCGCCAAGCGGCAGACTTCCGTCAACCGTCAGGTCTGGAAAGTCCAGCACTCTAAATGTTAGATATACACCTAGAACCATCAGCCCGAAGGCGAATCCTTGTTCAAGCGCACCCATAAAAGCGTATAAGCTGATCATCTGATAATTGGGGTAATAAGTTTATCCACGCCGGGCATTATAAAAAAGAAAAGGCGCGGTTCATCCGCGCCTTTAACTCGATTGTCTAGATTTGGCAAATTATGAATTCAGAGCGCGCTTCAACATAATATTGTAAGCGTTGTATAATAAACGATTTAGTGCCTAGTTTATTTAACGATTTCGTCCGCTCTGCTCATAACCTGCTTTGGAATGGCAATGCCCATTTTTTCCGCTGCGGATGGGTTAATGAATAGCTGTAAATTCTGTAGAGATTCAACTGGCATGGAGGCAGGTTTCGCGTTGCCGGAAAGAATGCGGACAGCCATATCTGCAGACTGAAGACCCATGCGGTAGTAGTCTACTGCTAGGGCGGCGATAGTACCACGTTTTACCGAATCGGTGTCAGCTGAAAATATAGGGAGCTTGTTCTGTCTGCATACTTTGATTGCAGCTTCAAGGCCGGAAACAACAGTGTTGTCGACAGGAATGTAGATAGCTTCACATTTCCCAACAAGGGATTTAGCTGCCTGATATACGCCGCTTGAGTTGGCTATTGATGCTTCTTCTACTTTGATACCAAATTCCGCACATACTTCTTTAAGTATTTTTATGAGTACAACGGAGTTGGATTCGCCTGCGTTGTAGATGGTCCCGAGGGATTTAATCTCAGGCATAAATTCCCTAATAAGTTCAACCTGACGGCGGATAGGACTCATGTCTGTCATGCCGGTAATATTATTACCGGGGTTCATTAAACTTTTAACCAGTCCCGCGGCAACGGGGTCGGTTACTCCTGTGAAAATGATAGGTATATCTTTAATTTTCTGAGCAACTGCTTGCGATGAGGGGGTGGTAATGGCTAAAATTAGATCAGGATTTTCTCCCTTAATCTGACTTGCAATTTGGGTGTTTGTTGCCTGATTGCCTTGTGCAATATGAACGTTGTACTGAACGTTAACATCGGCTTCTTTGAGGCGCTCTTGAAATCCTTTCCGCATTGAATCGAGAGCAGGGTGCTCAACAATCTGGGTAATGGATACGGTATAACTCTGCGCTGAATGGATAACTGGTACTACGACCATGAAAATGAGCACCATGAAAAGTAGGATTTTTTTCATCCGGATATACCTTTGATTTAGAAATTTTTGATTGTTTAATTTGGCCTGAAATAGGTAATCAAGTCAAGTCCCTGTAAGATTCATATGGGGTAAAAAACACATTAATAGCTGGAAAGCTACCCATTTATTGAAAAAGTTTAGAGAAAGTCATGAGTTACGACGAAAAAATAAATATTGATATTTAACTACGTGGAGCTAACTTCTCAACTGCAACAACTTTTATTTTACCCTTGATCTCTTTGGACCACAGTTTAATAGCAGCTACTGTTTCGCGGTTGGGATGGCCAATCGCTATTGATTGACCTTTTTGGCGGGCAATTTTAGCCGCTTTATTCAATTGGAATTTAATGGCTGCCACGTCTTTAACATTGTCGAGAAAGATGTTGCGCTCATATAAAGTTACGTGTCCATTTTTAGCGGCAGTATTAGCGGCACTTTTAGCCGTGGTGCGGCTGTCTAAAAAGAACAAACCGTTTTGGCGTAAGGGAACCATTACTTCAGTCATACCTGCTAGATTCTCTGTGAAACGCGAACCCATGTGGTTGTTAAGTCCCGTTGCGTCAGGTATTTTTTTCATAGCCGAGATTATGCGGTCATGAATAGTTTTTGCTTTCATGCCGATCAGCAGAGAGTCTGCGCCCGGATTAACTTTCGGATATCCTTTAGGCTGCATGGGAAGGTGGATCATTATTTCATTCCCACTTTTCTTGGCAATCAAAGCAACTTTACCCGCGTGTGAACTGTTGGGCCAAATGGAAAAAGTTACGGGAACATCTAAATCCGCTAGTTTTTGAGCAAGACCAATATCTTCGCCCATATCGTCAATGACAATCGCCATTTTAGGCGCATTGGGATCTATTACGACTGCGACTGGTTTTTTAGGTGTAATAATTTGATCTATAAAAAATTTGTGAGTTGGAACTTCATTTATACTAAGTAGCCAGTACCCTTCGGATAACTTGCTTATATCAGCATTCAGACCTGCACTGTTTAGCTTCTTTTTGACACTTTCAATAAAGATAGAGCTGTCTGTGCTAAGTGGAAAACGAAGCTGTTGAAAATGAAATGAGTTTCCCTGATGTTTTTTTAGCGTTACGTCTTCAATCTTTAGCTTAGCCATTGAGACGTGAGCATCTTTAAGGGCATTGATTAAAGAGAGATCGGCAATTTTTACTAAATCTTCGAGGTCGTCTTCAATTATTTCTTCATAGTTATTGGTTGCATTTTGAGATGTAAAACCTTGCTGATCCTGAGGAATGGCCTGCTGATTGTCTGCGACAGTTTCAGCACCGCCATAGAACAACAAAGCAATGACAATACAAATGAATGCTGCTGTTGCTACTGTGGCTACAACTACCGCTAACGGGCTTGAAAGATAAGCCCGAGCTCCCGGAATTTCTTCCGGGGTTTCGGGCTTATCATTTTGATCCGAAGTATTATTTTCCACTTCAGTTTATCCTAATGCTATTTAATTTCCTTTAAACGTGGAAGCTGCTTCACCAACTGAAGGCTTAGTCTGATCTGGTTGTCTCTTTCAAGCATTTTTAGTGCTTTATCATCTTGCTTCGAGTCCTTATCGGACTTTTTGTCACCGTTATTTTCGAGATGTCTGGACAAATCCTGTTCACGGACAATGAAGCGGTCATCTTTTTCATCTTTAGAAGGAGGGATGAAAGGATAGATGATGTCAGGGTCAATTCCTTCAGCCTGAATGGAGCGACCACTCGGGGTGTAGTAAAGAGCTGTGGTCAGTTTTATTCCTGATCCGTCAGCCATTGGGATAATGGTCTGTACTGAACCTTTACCAAATGTACGCTCACCTACAAGAAGTGCTCTGTTATGATCTTTCAGTGCGCCAGCTACGATCTCTGATGCGGAAGCAGAACCGGCATTAATGAGTGTTACGATAGGAACGTCGGCAAAGCCTGCGTTACCTTCCGCCATGAAGTCTTTTCTACTATTTTTATCACGACCTTCGATGTAAACGAGGATCCCTTTGTCGATAAAGGCATCTGCCACTGAGGCAGCCTGAGTAAGAAGTCCGCCAGGATTGTTGCGTAAATCCAGAACAATTCCTTTGAGCTCATTAGATTTTTTGTAGTTATTCAGAGCCTTGAGCATTTCGCTTGTAGTGTTTTCACTGAAGCGGGTAAGTCTAAGGTATAGGTAGCCTTTTTCAAGCTCTTGATTTTTTACACTTTTGATCTTGATAGAGTCGCGGGTGATAGTGACTTTAACGGGCTTGTTGTCATCTTTATGAAGGATTGTGAGGATGACATCAGTTCCGCGTTTACCTCTGATTTTGCTGACAGCCTCCATCAGGGTAATGGACTGAGTCGGTGTCCCATCGATTTCAAGGATCAAGTCGCCTGATTGAAGTCCAGCCTTATATGCGGGAGTGTCTTCAATTGGTGAAATTACAGTTAAACGACCTTTTTCAAGGCTGATTTCGATGCCGATGCCGCTGAAGGCACCACTAGTTGCTTCCTGCATCTCCTTGAAATCATCAGCTGAAAGAAATGTGGAATGCGGGTCAAGCTGCTCGAGCATACCTTTTACCGCATCATCGACAAGTTCTTTGCGAGAAATGTCTTTTACATAATTATGTTCAACTAAGTCTAATACTTGGCTGAATCTGCGTAAAGGTTTGAAGCGTGCATCATCAACGGCTTCTGTTGGTTGCGGCGCGGCAGAAATTACTAAAAGGCAGATTATGGCTATCATCCATAAAGTTTTTCTCATTTGTTCCTCCAGCTTAGTGAGTGCTGTATCTTGCTAAAGTTATTACTAATTATTGTTTAGAAAGCCATTTTTGCGGATTAACGGGTTTCTGGTGAAAACGCAATTCAAAATATAATCCGGTATCTTTTAAGTTGGGGTAGTATCCGGTTTTTCCAATAATTTCATCTTTTTCAACTTCCTGTCCGGTTTTAACGAAGCTTTCAGCTAAATAAGCGTACAAGGAGTAATAATTGTATCCGTGGTATATGATAACAACGCGTCCAAATCCTCTAAGTGTATCATTGTGAACAACTTTTCCCCAGAAGATAGAGTTGACATTAACATTACCATTTGTCTTGTAGCCAGTGCCTCGCACAGGTGGCTTGGCAAAAGGTTTAAATTTAATTTTAATCTTTCCATCGCAAGGATTCGGCAGTGAACCTTTAAAAGTCAGAATCTTTTTGCTGGTAAGGCTTTTGAGTTTGTAATTCAGTTTGTTAATTGTATCAAGAAGACCTTTCAACTCTTGTTCTCGGGTGAGTTTCATGGATCTTATGCTTCTTATACCTGAAAGGAGTTTGAGCTTACCCTTTAGTAGGACGTCTTTTGTTTTGTTGATATCAACCATTTTGCTTTCAGCTTTACTACGAAGTTCAGCCTGAACTTCAAGGTTTTCTGAAATCATTTTTGCTTTTTCTTCAGCTCTGGTCAGTTCTTTTTTAGCGTCCTTATAAATAGACGCAAGCCAGACAAAATTGCGGTCGGAACCTTCCCAGTCCTCAAGAGACCCGAACTTGTTTTCAAGTTTACGTGAATGAATCGGCCATAACTTGGTGAGCATTACTTTTAAATTACTAACTATTATTTCAAGTTCATCTTGAAGAACATCCTGCTCTAATTTTGCAGCTTCTTCATCTTCAACAATTTTTGTATGTTCGTCTTCACTTCTGAACAGTGTACGTTCTACCTCGGTAATTCTATCTTCAACTGCAGCAAGTTCCCCGAAAATCTCACGTTCTTTGCGGGTGAGTTTCAGCAGAACTTTTTTTTGTTTTTTAATATTTTGCTTTTGGTCTTTAATTTCTTCACGAATTCTGCCCACAGCTGAGCTTTCCGTCTGCGAAGATTTCGCCGGTAGCGGGAAAAGAAGTATAATGGCTGCCAAGATGAGCAGCACAGGCCTGAGAGAAACTTTGTGCATATTACCTGTTAATTCAGCTTTGAAGAAATTTGCCAAGCGGGCATCTCTCACAATCTGGGTTCGTTTTTTTGCACCACTCTTTAGCCGTTTTTACCAGAAGAGCGTGGAATTCATTGAAAAGTTGAACGTCTTCTGTCAGCACATCAGCGAAAAAACTTTGAAGTTCGTGGTAATCAATATCCTCGTGCACAAGCATATGTCTATTAAAAATCCTGCGTGTGTAAGCATCTACCACAAATGATGGTTTTTCGAGCGCGTAAAGAAGTATGGAATCCGCTGTTTCAGGACCTATTCCTTTGACGGAAAGAAGCATTTCGCGCAGCTCGGATGTTTCAAATCCGGATAAATCCGTGACACATTCCGCTGAGTTCTTTTCAAGTAAATCAAGAAAGTTTAATAAACGATCGGATTTTATGCGGAAGAAGCCTGACGGTCTGATCAGGTCCTGTAGTTCAGCAATGGAAAGACTTCTCATCCCCTGAACTGTCAGCGCATCGTTTGCCTTAAGATTGGCAATTGCTTTCTCGACGTTTTTCCAGTTCGTATTCTGAACAAGTATAGCCCCGACCGCGATTTCAAATGGCGAATCTCCTGGCCACCAATGGGATGGACCTAATTCCGCAGACAGGGTCTCATAGTATTCCATGAGAAGGGCTTCTCTGTTCATATTAACTTATTTTCGCTTATTGGGTTTGTTTCAGCCGTTTTCTAGCTGTCGATAGCGCCAGTGTTTTCCCAGAGCAAACCTGCCCATTCACCGTCTATGAAAATTTCAGGAGCTGGTAATCCTTTTGTGATGTAAGCCTTAGCTACATTTTCGGCCTGTTCATTCAGTATACCTGATAGAATTAGGATCGAATTTTCTTTTAGCCTTCCGATAACGTCCGGAGAAAGTTCAATTAGCGGCCCGGACAGAATGTTGGCGACAACAAGGTCGTATTTCAGACTTGGATCAATACAATCCGCACTGCCGACCGCAAGAGTTATATCGTCTTCAACATCGTTGTTCTGCATGTTTTCCAGAGCGCATACGATTGATTGCGGGTCAATATCCACGCCTGTTCCTTTGAGTCCAAGCTTGGCAAGGGCTATGGAAAGGATAGCTGAACCAGTGCCGAGATCGAAAAATGACATTTCTGGATTAAGCTTTCCTTCGCGGGAAAGTTTACTGATAAGTTCAAGGCAAAGCGCAGTGGTGGGGTGGCCGCCAGTACCAAAGGCCATCTTAGGCTCGATTACTATCTGAGTCAGTCCTTCGGTCTTCTTTTCTAAAAGCCATGGTGGCAATATTTCAAACATATCTCCGCACACGACAGGGACAAAAAATTCTTTCCAAGCAAGTCCCCAATTCTCATCTTCAATTTCTTCGCCAATGCATCCGGCATCCGGCCAACGTTTCTGAATTTCAGCTACGATTTCAGAACCTAGAGGGTGGTCTTCGAGATGAATTGTGTAAAATATAGAATCATCATCTTGCGGTTTTTCTTCCCAGCCATGAGCAACTCTTCCGGAAAGGTAAACCTGACATTCATCCATTTCAGTTTCAGGAAGCGTAAATTGAATTTTAAGAAGTTTGGACATTGTCAGCCTTATTTATTTTTTTTGGAATTTTATTAAAAAAAAGCCCAAATACTCACGCACAAAAAAGCGCGTTACTATTGGGCTTTTGATTTAGAGATGTTGTTAAATCATTTGATCAATAATGGAGCCTTTACCTGTTAACCTGTTTAAGGTTGCCGCGGCACTTCTATCAAGGTCTGCTTCATGTGCTCTTAGCGCAACATCGCTCATGTCGTTAGCAACAAGCTCAGGGCGCTCTGTCTTGGCAACAGGCGTAACAGACGTATCTTGAACTCCGCCCTCTACAGGGGTGGATAATGCTACCGTGTCCATAAGTATCTCTCCATTTTTTCCTAGTCTATACTACAAAGGTAAGTTTGGGTAGATTGCTGGTCAAGGGTTAACAGGTATCATTAGCTCATTAATCCATTTTCGCAAGCAGGGAGTCCAAAGCATCAAGAAATACGACAAGGTCCTGCTTATCAATTGTAAGAGCGGGCAAGAGTCTTAAAATTGTCCCTTTGGTGAGATTAAGGATAAACCCTTTCTCACGAAGTTTGGTAAAGACTTCACTTCCGTCAAATCCCAGTTCAACACCGAGCATAAGGCCGAGACCTCTGACGGAATTAATTTTACCGGGATACTTATCTTTCATTTTGTTTGCTTCACCCATGAAGAATGCGCCCAGTTCTGCCGCCCGTTCATCAAGTTTATTCTCTGTCATAATGTCGAGAACTTTTGATGAAACTTTTGAAACCAGCGCGCCGCCGCCAAAAGTAGTGGCATGGGAGCCGGGGGTGAATCCTTTTGCAGCCTTATCGGTTGCAAGCATGGCTCCCATTGGGAGTCCGTTTGCAAGAGCCTTGGCAGAAGTGAAAATGTCAGGAGTGATTCCGTAATGCTGATGCGCCCACCATTTACCTGTCCGGCAAAGTCCAGACTGAATTTCGTCAACTATCAGCAAAATGTCTTTTTCTTTCGCTAGAGCTATAATACCGTCAACATAATCATGATCCAGTGGATTAATACCGCCTTCACCCTGAACCATCTCAATCATTATTGCAGCTGTTTTGCCACTCACTGCTGATGTTAGAGCTTCAATGTCATTGACCGGAACATAGGAGAACCCTTCCGGAAGCGGTCCGAAACCGTCTTTAATGGGACCTGTTTGACCTGTTGCGGTTAGAGTTGCGAGAGTTCTGCCATGGAAAGATCCTTCGAGTGTAATAATCTCGTAGGCGTCTCTTTCTTTAACAGTCCGCATGTACCGCCTTGCGAGTTTAATTGCCGCTTCGTTTGCTTCGGCTCCAGAGTTGGAAAAGAAAACCTTGTCTGCACCGCATGTGGCGAGGAGCTTTTCAGCGCACTCAACCTGTTCTGCCTGATAGAAAAGATTGCTAACCTGTACAAGCTTGCGGGCTTGCTCAGCCATCACATCTGCAAGGTCATCACGGCAGTGGCCGAGGTTCGCTACAGATATGCCGGATAGTAGGTCTATGTATTCACGACCTGCGAGATCCCAAAGCCTGCTACCTTTTGCTTTGGTTACATCAACGGGATATCTGCCGTAGGTGTTGCAGATAACTTTATTATTTTTTTCGACCAGCGATTCATATTTAGTCATGATATTTCCATTTATTAATAGGTATGATATTTATTTTTTACCAGTGTGGCCGAAACCACCTGCGCCGCGTTCTGTTGAAGACAGTTCTTCGCAGGGGATAATGGTGGCGTGGTAATAGGGCATAAAAACTAATTGTGCTATGCGCTGTCCGCGCTCAATTCGTCGCACGCTATCAGACGTATTTAATAATGAAACTTTAATCTCTCCGCGATAATCGGGATCAATAACACCGACCCCCTGGCTGACTGTGAGGCCGTCTTTTGTGCCTAGTCCACTGCGGGAGTAAATGAATCCAGCAATACCTTGCGCCATGATCTCTATTGCAATCCCTACCGGAAAGGCAAATTTTTCGCCCGGTTTAATCTCTATAAACTCAGGCTTTATGCATGCTCTAAGGTCTATTCCTGCAGAATTAGGAGTGGAATAGTCCATGCCGCTTTCTTGCGCGATATCACTGATAAATTTAACTTTAACTTCGATAGAATTTGTAATTGAGCTAGTCATCAATCTTTTCCTTTTAGAAATATTCGAATTCCGAAGAATGCTCTTACAAGTTCGCCATGTCAACTTTCTCACCTAATTATTACTGAACGGTCTTGAGAAATTCACCTGAATAGTGCAAATAATAAAAATAAGTGTATAAGGTTCAGGTTTTCTGATATGTTATTTTCTGCCTCGTCAAATTAGTATAGTTGTTAAGGAGATAAGCATGCAACCGCTTAGAGTATATAGTGTTGTTCCCCGTCTGCCCAAAAAATTAGATGCACTTTGGGATCTTGCGTATAATTTTTTATTTGTATGGAACAATGATATTTCCAGTATTTTTTCATCTATAGATCATAGTTTGTGGCGGGATTGTCAGCAAAATCCGGTTGCTTTTCTAAATAATCTACCGCAGCAGCAACTTGAAGAGCTTGCAACGGATGATTTTTTTATTCAACGGCTCAATGAGGCTGTTAGGGTTCAGAAGAAGTACTTAGCAAGGGAAAGTTGCTCGTATCAGTTTGAAGGGGCTACTAAGGGTGAGCCTGTCGTGGCTTATTTCAGCCTTGAATACGGTATTGGTCTTAGCCTACCTATTTATTCTGGTGGACTTGGAATTCTGGCTGGTGATCACCTTAAATCTTCTAGTGATTTAAATATTCCTCTGGTCGGAATAGGTATTTGTTACCAGCATGGTTATTTTCGTCAGTATATGACTCAGGACGGCTGGCAGCAGGAACGTTACCCAAGCCATGATTTCGAAGAAATGCCCATTAAAGCGGCTAAAGATGAAAACGGGGAAGATGTTAAGTTCAGCCTTGATATGAAAGGCGAAACTTTGCATGTGAAAGTTTGGAAGGCTGTCGCCGGGCGAGTAACCTTATATCTTCTTGATACGAATATTACTGAAAATAGCCCTCACTTCAAGGCTATCACTGCGCGCCTTTATGGCGGCGACCTTGAAATGAGATTGTGGCAGGAAATTTTACTTGGCGTTGGTGGAGTTAAAGCTATTGCTGCACTTGGACTTGAGCCAAGCGTTATTCATATGAATGAAGGTCATTCTGCTTTTGCGGGACTTGAGCGCATTAGAGTGTTCATGACTGACCATAATTTATCATTTGAAGCGGCTATGGAAATGGTTGCATCTTCAAGTATCTTTACAACACATACTCCTGTGCCTGCTGGTAATGATCGTTTTCCAGCTGATTTAATGCGCCCTTACTTCGAGCCTTATGCTCAGACCATGGGACTTGCTTTTAAAGTATTTCTGGCTCTTGGCAGGGAAGATCCCCGTGATGATACCGAACAATTCTGTATGACTGTTCTTGCTCTGAAACTTTCACGTTTTAATAACGGAGTTTCGAAGTTACACGGGCATGTTTCAAGGAATATGTGGCAGAAAGTATGGCCTCAGTATCCTGTTGAAGATGTTCCCATCGGGGCTATCACCAATGGTGTGCATATGCCTACTTGGGTTGCAAATGATATTTCTCTCCTTTTCGATCGTTATTTAGGCCCGAACTGGCGTGAGGACCCTGATTGCGTTCGTACATGGAATCAAATCGACAATATTCCTGATGCAGAACTTTGGCGGACGCATGAAAGGCTTAGAGAACGTCTGGTGGATTTTGTCCGCAAAAGACTTCGTAAGCAGTTGCTGAATATCGGTGCCCGCAGAAAAGAGATTGAGCTCGCTGATGAGGTGCTTGACCCAAGAGCATTGACCATCGGGTTTGCCCGCAGGTTTGCGACTTACAAGAGAGCTGGGCTGCTGCTTAGGGACAAGGAAAGATTAATCAAACTTATTTCTGATACTAGACATCCGGTGCAGTTTATTTTTGCCGGCAAGGCGCATCCTAAAGATAACGAAGGTAAGAAGCTTATTCAGGATCTTATCCAGCTCTGCCGCCGTGAAGAATGCCGCATGAGCATGGTCTTTCTTGAAGATTACGATATGAAAATGGCGAACTATTTGGTTCAGGGTTGTGATGTATGGCTGAATACACCGAGACGTCCTCTTGAAGCTTGCGGTACCAGCGGCATGAAAGCCATGGCAAATGGTGTGCTTCAGTTCAGTACTCCTGACGGATGGTGGGATGAAGCGTATTTGGCAGATAACAGTCTTGGCTGGGCAATCGGAAGAGGCGAAGATTATAATGATCACGATTATCAGGATTTTGTAGAAAGCCAGACTCTTTATAAAGTTCTAGAAAATGACATTATTCCTGACTTTTATGACCGTGGTCATGGAAGCTTGCCTAGAAGCTGGGTTAATAAGGTTAAAGCGGCTCTGAGAGTACTCGGACCTGAATTCAATGCTAACCGTATGGTTGAAGATTATACTGAAAAAGCTTATTTACCAGCTTTCAATAATTACCAGACCATGTCTAAATCCGATTTTAAGGGCGCGAAAGATCTTGCTGCCTGGAGAATGGAACTTATGACCAAATGGTCCAGCCTCAAGATTAGAAATATTGTTTCCGAAGCACGTTGTGATGTTTATGTTCAGGAACCTATTATTGTTAGCGCTGAGGTTTTCCTCAACGGGTTAGAAACTAAAGATGTGCAAGTTGAAATATATGCCGGGCCGATTAGTCAGGACAGGGCATTTGTAAGTCGTCAAACAGTTAAAATGACTCCTGAAAAAGAGATGGGCATAGGCTGGCATCTTTATCGGGGAGAAGTTCTGCCTAGCGAGGCCGGAAGATTCGGTTACACCGTAAGAATTCTTCCTCATCATGAATTGCTTCTTGATCCTCATTCACTTGGACTTATTTATTGGGCTCAATAATATTCTACACCACGCTCGAAAGTGGTTTTTGCAGTAGTTTAAAAATAAGGATTTGATGTGTTGAAAAGTTTTTATACTAATGAAATTAAAAACGGAGCCTTTAAAGGCTCCGTTTTGTTTTTTTGTGTCGCAATAGCGCTTTGTTTTATATCTGCCAGCAACAGCTACGCTTTCGAAGGAAAGGTTAAATATGTTGTAGATGGAGATACCTTTGTTCTTCAGAGCGGAGAAAAAGTCAGGCTTGCTTCCATAGATACGCCGGAAGTCGGGCGAAATGGCAAAGTTGATCAATATTATGCGAAAGAAGCTACTGATCTGCTCAGTGAATTGATATTGAATAAAGTGGTAACTGTTACGCCTGTTAAAGGTAAAAAAGAAAGTTACGGAAGAGTTGTTGGTTGGGTTTATCTGGGTAAGTCCTTTATCAATAAGGAAATGGTTTCGAAAGGGGCGGCATTTTATTACTACCATCCCCATAATGATGCAGGGAAACAGGATTTATTGTTAGAGGCTCAAATAATCGCAATGTCTTCCGCTAAAGGTTTTTGGACGAAAATATCCGCTATGGAAGACTTTAATATTAAGTGGGTTGGTAATTTAAGAAGCCGCAGGTGCTTCCGCGAAGGTAGTAATTTCTCCGTTACTGTGATGAGTAGAAACAGGGTGCATTTCAGTAATCTTGGTGAGGCTTTCATGGCTGGATACACCCCCGCAAGAGCTACCAAATTTTGGCCTGAAGTTAAAAAGTAATAAGCGACTGGGCGAATCGACTAACTACAATAGATAGAATATTCAGTTAAAATTTACGAGTTGTTGCTTTTCGCAAGAGGTTCATTTTGCTTTTCCAAAAAATAGCTGACACTTACCATGAATTCGCGATTCTGCGTGATGTAAATTCGTGCATCGATTGCGATGTATGTATTGGGCAGTGTACATATAATGTCCACTTTCGCGATACCGTCCGTAGTTGCGTTACTTCTGATAATAGTATGTGTGTAGGTTGTCTGCGTTGCTCTGCTTTGTGCCCTACAGGCGCGCTTTCCATACGCTTTAATGATTTTTGCAATGGATCTAACGGTGCTAGTCAGTCCGCTTTATTACGTAATATTTATACTCAAGCTGAAACTGGCGAGCAACAGTCTTGCGCTGGTCAAGAGCGTTCAGTTCTGCCCGTTTATTGGGATAAGCTGATGCTTGTTGCAGGTGTTGCAGAAGATCATTTAAATGCAATCACACCTGAATTTTTGTTAAACAAACCTCTTTTGCTCGATATAATACCATCTATTTCAATTAATCCTAATCTGCGCACAGCCATGAAAATTGCGGCTGATAAGCTGAATCTTGCTGAGATTCGCGATAATGAAATTTATGCCGATGACGGTTCATGTGAATACGTTAGAATTGCTGCTACTTATAATGTTGCAAAGCTTGCCTTAGAAGCAATAAGCGGAGGGGCAAAAGTAATTGTTATTGATGGCACGTCGGGCGGATATGGTCCTTATAGTCGCAATGACAGCCAGCTAATGCCAATTGAATTAGCGATTGGAGTAGTGGACAGGACATTGCGTGCCGAGGGGATGCGTGAGGATATTTTGGTCATAGCTGCGAGCGGAATCAGGTGCAGTTCTGATATCATTAAAGCTCTGGCTTTAGGCGCAGATGGAGTTTCTATCGCAGCGGCAATGATGATTGCTGCCGGATGCTCGTTGTGCGGGAGCTGTAATACTGGAAAATGTCCATGGGGCATCGCCACCGTTGAATCAAATCTCTGCAAAAGACAAAACCCCGAACTTGCTGCTGAGCAGATGATTAATTTGGTGAATGCATGGAATCAGGAGATTGATGAAATGCTCGAATGTCTGGAGACTGCTTCTCTTTTAGATGTGCGCGGTAATAAAGATAAACTTAGAGCTGTAGGGTTATCAGAAACTGAGATGAAAATTCTCGGTATTGAACATGCAGGACTATAGAGTACAGTTATGAAACGAATATTTCCGGATAAAGAATATTGCATTGGTTGCAAACTCTGCGAACTTGCGTGTCTTGCAGTTCATTCCAAAAGCAAAGATTTGATAACCGCTTATAAAGAAGAGCGTGTTAGAGGTCTTGCTCCGGCCATACATGTGATCGAAAAAGGTGAGACCTGTGTCGCCGTTAGTTGTAGGCACTGCGTAGAACCTGCGTGTGCGGATGTGTGTAAGGCTGGTGCCTTGTCAAAAGATGCTGCCACAGGAATTGTTCACTACAATGCTGCTCAGTGTATAGGGTGTTGGTCGTGCTTGGCAGCATGTCCGTATGACTCAATCAAGCGAAATAAACTTTTGAATAAGATTATTAAATGCGATCTGTGTTCTGGCCGTGAAGATGGGCCTGCCTGCGTAAGCGCGTGTCCGAATCGTTCTCTTAAATATGAAGAGCGTTCTATCATATATCATAGGGCTGAGAAATCTGAAATTTCATTTGAACTCAGTGATGGCTGCGGACCGTCTCTTGGGACTGAGGCTGTAATACTTCACGGCGCTGAAGATGTTGGAGCACTTTGCTGCTCTGAGCTGTGCTTTACTGCGGCGCTTCTAGCTATTTCCAAAAATTTAAAGAGGGCAGTGGTTGTCGGTAGTGGGCATTGCGGATTAAAAGCTGCGGAAAGCTTTTATGAGTCAGGTGTAGAAGTTGCTATTATTGAAGAAGCTCCGCACATACTTCCGCAAAATTCGGACGGTCAGGCTGCATCTTTAATTTCTCGTAGAATTAAGGATGCCGGACTGATGATTAAGCTCGGCACCATGGTTAATGATGTTGTTCGTGATGATGACGGACGAGTGAAAGGAGTGTTATTGTCGGACAGATCATTTCTGGAAGCCGGCGCAGTTGTTTTTGCTAACGGAGTTACTCCAGATGATTGTGTTGCTGGGAATTTTGCGAGTAAATCCAGTGAAGGAAATGCGCAGACAGATTCTATTGCTCTCAGTTCAATCTCTTTTTGCGGATTAGCGATGGTTTCAGCGGGCATTCTTGGTCCTGAACTTGATTTGGCTGATGATGATGTTGAATATGATTCGTACTTTTATTGTAATGAAGTAAAGCAAATTTTGCGCAAGCTTGTTTTTAAAGATCAATTGCTGGTGGGTTATATTTTGGTTGGGGATATTGAGTCTTGCGGTATATTAACTTCTTTTATTCAATTTAAATTAAAAGTTGATGCTGAGTTACAAAAGCAGCTATGTAGCGGTAGGCCTAATTTGCTTATGTGGCCGGATAAATTTTTTGATAAAAAGTGGAATCCAGAAAAAAGCTAGATAACACACAAAAAAACCTTTACACCGTATTACGAACCACTTAGGCAAGGGCAAGCTTTACGGCTTGTTTGCTATTTACGTTAGCGCCGATGTCGGTTATCGAAGTACTTGTTCATGTTTAATAAAATATGGATTAGCGGGCGTTGATCGTAACTTCCGGAATTGCTGATGTTTATGTTTAGAAATAGAAAGTTTTACTTGTTGGGGTGTTTTCTGTTAAACAGAGACTCGTAAAAAGTGAAAGTTTTTATTTATTTAAGTTGAGGAAATCGGTGTCAGTGCTGGTCGCTTTCACCGCTCTTACGGGAGCATGTACGTTCCCGCGTAATAGGCGGATTATTTATTTAGTTCACAGTCTTTTCAGGAGGACATAATGTTTTTTGATGATATCGCACACGCGATGGGTTCTTTGGGTGGTGCAGACGGCCAAGCTGGTCCTGCTGGTGCTCTAGGTTCCTTTCTGCCTCTCATTCTCATGTTTGCTATTTTTTATTTCTTGCTCATTAGACCACAGCAGAAAAAAGCTAAGCAGCATAAAGAATTGCTTGCTGGGCTCAAGAAGGGTGACAGAATCCTTACTGGTGGTGGACTTTATGGCAGAATCGTTGCTGTTGATGGCGATGAACTCTCCGTTGAACTTGCTGAAGGCTTTCAGGTAAAAGTTGACAGAGGCTACGTTGCTGGAATGGCTGACACTGCTAACGCAAAGAAATAAGGTTAATTAATCTTATTTCATATGTCGCCTTACTAAGGGCAAGTCACTTTAACCGGATTCGTTCGGTGGTGCTTGCCTTTTTAAGTGCGTCGTAACATTTCCTAGTTGATTTTATAAAGGGAGAGGAGATGAACGGGAGTCTTCGTTGGAGAATTGCTCTGACCTTGATAGTGGTCGCGCTTGGAGTTGCTTATCTCCTGCCATCATTGCCAGCGGTTCAGAATTCGGCCATGGCTCGTTTCCTGCCGAACGACAAAATCAGTTTAGGCCTTGACCTTAAGGGCGGAATCCATCTTACACTTGGTGTAGATATGGATAAAGCTATGGATAATACCCTTGTTCGCCTTGGTGATGACGTTAAAGTCGTTGCTAGAGAAAAAGGGATTATTGTTCTGAAACCTAAAGTCATCAATGGTCAACAAATTGAAGCTGTTTTGCTCAAGAAAGAGCAGCAGGAAGAACTGAATTCTTTAATTACAAAAGATTTCAATAATTTGAGTGTCGTCAGCACATCTGTGAAACCTGACGGTAAAGTCACTTACATCTTTGCTCCAACCTCGGAATTTAAGAAGTATCTAACTAAGCTCACAATGGATCAGGCCATTAAGACCATCCGCAACCGTATTGACCAGTTCGGTGTTGCAGAGCCTGACATTCGCAAGCAGCAGGGCAATCGTATTCAGATTCAGTTGCCCGGTATGCAGGATCCTGAAAGAGCTATCAATATCATCGGTAAAACAGCACATCTTGAATTCAAGCTTGTTGATGATCTCGCTGATCTTGAAAAAGCAAAGAAAGGTATAGTTGCTCCTGGACGTGAAATTACCGTTATCAGACACATGTTGCCTGATGGTTCTTACGTTGAGAAGCCTATTGTACTCAGAAAAGAAGCTTTGCTTACTGGTGAATTTATTAATGACGCACAGACTCGTTTTGACCAGTTCAATCAGCCTTACGTAACTCTCAACTTTAATAGTAGAGGCGCAAGAATTTTTGAACGTATCACAGGTGAGAACGTAAAAAAACGCATGGCTATCGTTCTTGACGGCAAGGTTTACTCTGCGCCGACTATTCAGGACCGCATCAGCGGTGGTAAAGCTAGTATTACTGGTTCTTACTCTACCGATGAAGCACAGGATTTAGCTATCGTACTCAGAGCCGGATCACTTCCTGCTCCTGTGACTATTTTGGAACAAAGAACTGTCGGACCTTCTCTTGGACAGGAGTCTATTGATAAGGGCATAACAGCTGCTGTTGTAGGTAGTATTCTCGTGCTTGTTTTCATGCTCGTATACTACAGCTTTGCAGGGCTTGTTGCAGACATCGTTCTTGTTCTTAACGTTATCCTGATTTTAGCTGGACTAGCTGCTTTCGGAGCTACTCTGACACTTCCGGGTATCGCGGGTATCATTCTTACTATCGGTATGGCTGTTGATGCTAACGTCATCATCTTTGAGCGCATACGTGAGGAATTGAGAAGAGGGCTTACTGCAAAAGCTGCAATCGTTGAAGGTTACAGCAGAGCGACCCTTACTATTCTTGATGCAAACATCACGACTGTGATCGCAGCTGTTATTCTTTACCAATTCGGTACCGGGCCGATTCGGGGATTTGCGGTAACACTTACTCTTGGTATTCTTACCTCGATGTTCACTGCAATTTTTGTCACCCGCATCTTGTTCGATCTTTATACCTCCAAGCGCGCAGCTGATGCTCCGCTTAGTATTTAGGGAGAGTGAATAAATGGGATTGCAAATAATAAAACCCGATACTCATATTGATTTTATCGGATTCAAACGTAAAGCATTCATTATCTCCGCTATTCTTATCCTGCTTGGACTAGGCTCTCTCGTCGTAAAGGGCGGACCTAAGTACGGTATTGATTTTGCTGGTGGTATTGTGGTTCAGGTTAAGTTTGATAAGCTTGTTCCTGTCAAAGAAGTTAAAAACATCCTTAAGGGTACAGAGCTTCCTGGGCTGACAGTTCAGAGCTTTGGACATCTTGATGATAATGAAATTCTTATCAGAACATCTACTTCTAAAGTTACTTCTGCGGATATCAGGGCAAGAGTTAATAAAGAATTCACTGATAATCTTAAAGATACTAAGTTCGAAATTCAGCGCCTTGAAATGGTTGGTCCAAAAGTTGGAGCTGACCTGAGAACTAAGGCTATTGAAGCTCTCTATTTTGCGGTTCTACTTATCGCAATTTACATTTCAGGACGTTTTGAAAAACGCTGGTTTGCAGCAGCTCTTATGGCTGGTGGACTCTTCGGCGGTATCAGCATCCTGGAATTTGCAGGGCTTCCGACCTCATTACTCATCTTTGCTGCACTGATAATCACAGTGGGGCTATGCTGGTACTTGAAGCTGAATTATGCTCTGGGAGCCATTGTAGCTCTGATTCACGATGTACTCATAACTGTTGGTATCTTTTCTTTACTCGGAAAAGATTTCGATTTGACCATCATTGCAGCATTGCTGACAATCATCGGTTACTCGCTTAATGATACCATCATTGTTTTTGACCGTATTCGTGAAAATATTTTTGGCAAAGCGGGTGAAGACTTCGCTGATACCATTAATATCAGTATTAACCAGACACTCAGTAGAACAATCCTGACTTCAGGCACAACCCTGCTTGTTGTTATCGCTTTGTTTGTGCTTGGCGGCGGAGTTATTCATGACTTTGCTCTTGCACTCCTGATCGGTGTTGGTGTTGGTACTTACTCTTCAATCTTTGTTGCTAGTCCGATTCTTCTTGGAGTTGGAGCTGGTAAATTAGAAGATGATGAAGAAACAGTTGGGGCAGGAGCTGCATAGCAGTTTACTACTCAGATTTAGGATTTACTAAGCGGGGATGGTTGAAAAACCATCTCCGCTTTTTTTTGTGCAAAATATTTAATAACTATTGATTAGATTAAAATAATTATCTTTTAATTATATAAATTAAAAATAATGTTGCATTGCAACTTTATTTTATAGTTTTGTAACTGAGTGTTGTAGCTTTGTAACTGTTGATGTTATTATTGTATTATGAATTACATGGTTAGTAATTTAACTTAATAGTCTCTCAAGGCTTGTGCGTTAGTATGTAGTGTTCAATTAATATTGTGAATATATTGTTTTACTGTAGTTAAATTGCTTATTATGTCTAATTTGATACAATAAAATGTAGTTGTGTCTCAAATGATATAATTTAATTGTTTTGACAAAAATTGGTATGCAGTTATGATTATGACGCTTGTTAATTAATTTACTGTTTCATTAGTAGAAGGTTGTTTGGAATTTAACTTTAATTTAAGGGGATAACATGCCCAGAATCCTTAGAATCAATACTCGCACTAAAGAATTTAAATTTGAAGAGCTTGGCGAATTCGCTGGCCTTGGTGGTCGCGCTCTTACTTCTCAGCTCGTAAACAAAGAAGTTCCTGCTGATTGTCATCCACTTTCAGCATCTAACAAACTTGTATTTGCCGCAGGAGTTCTAGCTAATTCCGGTGCTGCAAACTCAGGTAGACTTTCATGTGGAGCTAAGTCACCTCTTACCGGCGGAATCAAAGAAAGTAATACTGGTGGCCAGTTTGCTCAGGCTCTACCTAAACTTGATATTCTCGCGATTGTTTTTGAAGACAAACCAGCTCAGGATGCAGAACTTTCAATTATTGAAATTTATGCTGACAAAGTTGAGTTTAAGTCTGCAGCAACAATAGCTGGTAAAGATAACTACCCTGCACATGAAGAACTTAAGAAAGTTTACGGCGAAAAAGTTGTAACTGCTCTTGCTGGTCCTGCTGGCGAACAGTGTCTTCTAGCTTCAACTATTCAGTTCTCTGACCCTCATCTAAATCCAGCTCGTTCAGCCGGACGTGGTGGTATGGGTGCTGTTATGGGTTCTAAAAGAATCAAGGCTGTAGTTATTGATCCTGCAGCTTCTGGACGCGGCGCTCCTGCTGATCCTGAAAAGTTCAAGGTTGCTCGTAAGCGCTGGACTGAAATTCTTCTTGGTCACCCTGTGACAGGCGAAGGACTTCCAGCTTACGGAACTTCTGTTCTTGTTAATATCATTAACGAAGCAGGCGCTCTACCAACTAAAAATTTCCGTACTGGACGTTTTGACGATGTTGCTGAAATTTCTGGTGAAAAGATTGCTGAGGTTATTGAATCTCGCAATGGTAAAACTAAAGAAGGTTGTCATACCGGTTGTGTTATTCAATGTTCACAGCGTTACAACGATAAAAATGGTGATTACCTAACTTCTGGTTTCGAATATGAAACAGTATGGGGCTTCGGCGCTAACTGTTTGGTTAAAGATATCGATGTCATTGCTACTATGGACCGTACTTGTGACGAAAAGGGTATTGATACAATCGAAATGGGTTGTACCTTGGGTGTTGCAATGGATGGCGGCATTATCGAATGGGGTGACGGCGAAGCAGCTCTTGCTCTTCTAAAAAAGATCGGTTCTGCTGATCCTATGGGTCGCATTATCGGTAACGGAACTGTCTTTGCTGGAAAAGCATTCGGTGTTGACCGTATTCCTACTGTCAAAAGCCAGGGACTGCCAGCTTACGATCCTCGCTCAGTAAAGGGTATTGGCGTAACTTACGCAACAACCCCAATGGGCGCTGACCATACTGCTGGTTACGCTGTCGCAACAAACATCCTCAAGATCGGTGGAGATGTTGATCCTCTTACTAAAGAAGGTCAGATCGAGCTTTCCAAGAACCTCCAGATTGCTACCGCATCGATCGATGCATTGGGACTCTGTCTCTTCGTAGCATTTGCAGTTCTTGATACTGAAGACGCTGTTCAGTGTATCTGTGACCTCGTTGCATCTACATACGGTATTGAATACACAGCTGATGACTTCATCGCTCTTGGTGTGAACACACTTAAGAACGAACTTGAATTCAATGCTAACGCTGGATTCACCAAATACGACGATCAGCTTCCTCGCTTCTTCAGCGAAGAAACTCTCGCTCCTCACGACACAATCTGGGATTACTCAGTAGAAGAACTTCAGGCTGCTAAAGTTTAAAGTTCTCCTAGCCTCAGGATATTAAAAAGCCCCTCAGAGAAATTCTCTGAGGGGCTTTTATTGTTTTAATAGAATGAATCTATGGAACTATTTGTACGGGTAAAGGTGAGTTTTTGATGACTTTAGCTGTCACACTGCCGATGGACGCCGATGTCCCACCTCGTTTCTCAAGTCCGAGACCGTGGCTAGACATAACAATTAAAATTTATTCGCAAATTCAAGAATAGTCTCAACTGGGTCGCCATGTGCCAATCTGATAACAATTTCTGGGCAGCTTTTCAGTTTATTATCAAATAAAATCTTTAGATTATTTGGCTTATACATCTATTAAGGCGGATGTCAGTGTTTATGGAATAAATATCATATGGACCGCTTTATAGATTCAGATAGTAATTGCGGAGCATTTCAACTGGCATTGGTGAGTTCCAATGATTGGTGAATACTGCTGCTGCGTAGTAGAGCAGAAGTATAAAAACGGTTCCAATAGCTATTGTCATCCATGGAAGTCTTTTGCGACTCAGTCTATCAGACAGGGTCAAACAGTCATCTACGGGGCAACTGTCGATGCATTGGATGCATCCTACGCATTCAGCGGAGTTTACAGTTTCCTTAATCTCAACTTGAATTCCACCTGGGCAAGCTTTCGTACATTTCCCGCAATTGATACAAAGGTCATCGTCACGCTTAATCGCAACTGGCGAGGCTTTTGAAATAATTCCAAGTAAAGCTCCGTAGGGACACAAGAAGCGGCACCAGAAGTATGGAATAAAGATAGATAGAATCACGATTGCTGCGATTACCATGGCGGCAATCGAGCTTAGATTGCTGAAAAAATGGAGCATCTTAGCTTCGGCCGTGAAATTGTATCCTGAATGAATGAATGCGTTCACATCTTTTACGCTCATTTTAACAAAAACTGCGTAAACAAAGAAAGTCATTGCAATATATTTGGGAATGAGAAAGGCAAATTCGATCTTGCCTTTGACGGTGATAGTGCGCTTAGTCTTAAGTCCGATACGATTCAGTATATTACTAATGAATCCGACAGGGCAGAGATAGCCACAGAATCCTTTTCGAAGGAGTAGTGACATAACGATCACAGCTATGAAAATTGTCAGCCCCGCGGGGTGAACCTCGTCATAGATACCTTCGGTTATCAGTCTTTTGAATGAAAGCAGGGCGCTTATAGGCAGGAATCCTTCAACTGCTCCGGGTTTGGTCATAGCAACATCCGAGTTGCCGATCATAAACTCGTAGAAAAGGTAGAACCTGTAACCAACCCAAACACAGAATAAAGTCATTAAGCACTGAATAGAATTTCTCAGTGTAGCAGGGGATATTTTTAGCATGAGGTGTCGTAAGGTCTCTGTTTTTTATTGTTCTTCGATGTCGTTGTAAATGTAATCCCGGAGTGCCTGAACCCACGGCCTAGGAGTGATGCCAGTAATTTTAATGAATTTTTCGGTATCTAGGACTGAGTAGCTAGGGCGATAAGCTTTTGTCGGGTATGAACTAGTGGGCACTGGATTTACAAGGCAGTTTACGCCTGCGCAATTAATAGCCTCTGCTGCAAGCTCACACCAACTTGCTTTACCTGAATTTACTACATTAAATATGCCGGTTGCTTCTGCAATTAGGAGCTGTGCGGTGTATTCTGCAAGATCAGGCGTGTAAGTAGGAGATCCATTCTGGTCGTGGACAATGTTCAGACAATCTCTTTCTTGCGCAAAATTAAGAATCTTATGTACAAAGTTTGTTTTATTAGGTCCAAATAACCACGCCGTGCGTATTATAAGGATATTTTCGTATCCTAATTTTATCAATTGGGATTCTCCAGCTAGCTTTGTCTCGCCGTAAACAGATTTTGGATTGGTTTTATCTTCCTCTGTGTATGGAGAGTCTTTTTTCCCGTCAAAAACAAAGTCTGTGCTGAAATGAATTAATTTCGAATTATGTTTTTTGGCAAGTCGAGCAAGAATTACAGGGAAAGTTGTATTAAGCAGATGAGCCTTCTTTTCTTCATCTTCGGCCTGATCTACCATGGTGTAAGCAATAGTATTTACTATGAAGTCAGGCTCCTCTCTTTCTAAAAGAGCGGTAAGCGATTCTTCATTTAGCGGGTCAAAGTCGTTTCGAGACAGCGGGATAGTTACGGCTCCGTGGCTGCGTAGAACCTCGGTTAAACTTTGCCCTAAAAGTCCTGTACGCCCGCCGAGCACTACGGCCTTTTTGCCTTTAAGTTCTATCATTTTCGGTCTCCATACCATTCGTTCATGAATTCGCGATAGGCTCCACTGCGGACATCTTCAAGCCACTGCCCGTTATCTTGATACCATTTTATGGTCTTTTTTATGCCCTGTTCGAAAGTTACGCTTGGGGCGAAACCCAGCTCTTTTTCGGCTACAGCATAATCCATAGCATATCTTTGATCATGCCCCGGCCTGTCTGTGACGTAAGTTATCAAGGACTCGTCCTTGCCTAGTATTGCGAGAAGTTCATGAACTAGTTCCAGATTGGTCTTTTCAGCCGCTCCGCCGAAGTTATAAGCTCTCCCAGGCTGTCCTTTAAGAAGAGTTAACTCGACACCCGTGCAGTGGTCATCAACGTAAATCCAGTCACGGATATTGCTTCCATCTCCGTAAATAGGGAGCTGCTCTCCGGTTATTACTTTTGTGTACATAAGCGGGATGAGTTTTTCCGGAAACTGATACGGACCATAGTTGTTTGAACATCTGGTTATGGAAACTGGAAAATTGTATGTTTCAAAATAAGCTCGTGCCATAAGATCAGCACTGGCTTTTGATGCAGAGTAGGGGCTATTTGGCTCTAATGGATTGTTTTCTGTAAATGCGGGGTCATTCATGCCGAGAGAGCCATAGACTTCATCGGTAGAGACATGAACAAATTTTTCAATGCCTGCCTGCCTGGCGCATTCCATGAGATTTTGTGCACCGCAAATATTCGTAGTCAGGAAGGGAGCAGGATCGTTAATTGACCTGTCCACATGTGATTCTGCAGCGAAGTTTACTACGGCCTCAATTTTGTGCTCTTCCAGAGTATTGGATACGAACTCTTTGTCGCAGATATCTCCGTGAACGAAGCTGTAATTAGCGGCATTGTTGTTTTCGATTGATAGGAGGTTTTTTCTGTTGCCGGCATATGTTAACTTGTCGAGATTTATAATCTCCCAGTCCGGGTGGCGTTCCTGCATAAGATAAACGAAATTGGTTCCGATAAAACCGCAACCGCCAGTAACAAGAAGTCTCATATAGTCTCCATCCTGATTTTTATTTTGATCGACAATATAACCCTTGCACTCATGTTGTGCAAGAAGTCTGGATGACCAAAAGTAAGCAAAACTAAGTCCCTCAATAATTAGATATTTTGAGGGATTTTACTTGTTTGTTCTGTAGTGGCTTTTATTCAAAGAGTGAGTCGTTGTTAAGTGATGCCAGAGCTTGATATAATATGATTCCGGCCGAGGTAGAAAGGTTCAAGCTTCTTATTTTTTTATTTGTGGGAATGTTTATGGCGTCTGTAATGTCGTCAAACATCCATTCCGGTAACCCTCTGGTTTCCGGGCCGAAAACAATATGATCGCCGGGTTCAAATTCAAATTTAAACAATACTGTTCCACGTTTGGCGCTGGTGGTGATCAATCTGCCAGCTTCTCTATTGTCTTGAAATTCTTGCCAGTTTTTCCATACGAAAAGCTTCACGTTTGGCCAGTAGTCAAGGCCAGCGCGTTTTAAATGCTTATCCGAGATTGAAAAGCCTAGTGGTTCGATTAGATGTAGTGCTGTATCTGTGCCTGCACAGAGTCTTGCAATGTTACCCGTATTGGGCGGAATTTCAGGTTCAAAAAGAACTATACTGAAAGGGTTCATAAAACTTCTCCTCCTTTCTGGAAAGGAATCGTTATCAAGAGAAGTGGCTGAGGGCAATCTTTGTTTGTAGTATAATCGTGGAAAAGGGATTTGCAGGAAGTATGATTTAGAAAAAAGTAAAAGAAAAAGTCCAAAATAATCGCGGGAGGGAGGTGGAATCGCTTATGTATAATTTCTTTTTTAAGCTGTTCGGTTCCACTGATGCCTGCACTCGCCTATCAATTTAGACATTTTCTTTTAATGTTCAGCTGCTTGAAGGAAGACTTTTTTTAAATGGCGTTAGCCTTATTTTTTTTTGTTTTTTTAATCTTCGCTTATTTGCAGCTGAGCTGTTGAATTAAGTATTGCATTAAGAGTGCCACTTTTAAGTAAAGTTACTTAAGGTGCTGAAATAAAAAGACCTCTTTATCTGCACGGTTATTGAGCGCAGATAAAGAGGCAAAAAGTGCCGGAAAAATGACTAGTGTTAAATCGCAGCTGTGCACTTAATTTCGACAATGCCGCCTTTGGGCAGAGCGCTGACTTCAATAGCTGCCCGTGCCGGCTTGTGGTCAGTGAAGTATTCAGAATAGACTTCGTTTAATGTTGCGAAGCCGCCCATGTCAGTCAAAAAAATGTCCACAGCGATAACTTTGTTTAGCGAGCTTCCGCATGCTTCGAGTATAGCTTTCATGTTTTCGAGGGCCTGTCTGGTCTGCGCTTCCAACTCTTCTGATACGAACTCTCCCGTTTTGGGAGAAAGGCCGAGCTGACCGCTTACGTAAGCCTGTCCGTTGTAAACCGTTGCTTGAGAGTAAGGACCGATAGCAGAAGGAGCTTTGTCAGTATTAATTGTTTTTACGCTCATTACTTTTCCTTTTTAGGATTAAAGTTTTTGGGAACACTCCATAAATATTTATCACAAAATGTTTCGGGTAAAATTTTGGTAACTTGAACAAGGATGGCAACTAAGACAATTGCTAACGCCAACCTTCCCCATAGTAATCCCGACACATGCCCACCTATCATCATAAGTAGAAAAGTGTCTTCTACCACGCTATGGCACAGGCCCATCAATGTTAGTGAATAGAATACGTCTTTTTTGTCTATTTTACCAGATTTAGTCTCGTGAATGATCATCCCGCCACCATAGGAAAGGCCCATAGTGAGGCCCACCACGGTCAGGGCGGAAGCCTTAGGTCCAATACCCATCATTTTGAGTAAGGGGCGTAGCACAAAATCCATAGCGGCAATGATTCTTAATTTTGTAAGTATTTTCATAACGATCAAAAGTCCTAAGATCATCAAGAAAATAGAGAAAAAGTTTTTAAGCTCGCCTAAACCCCATGTCAGGAGAGTTTTATCCGTTACTGCGGAATCTGGTGTCAGAATTATGTGCGCAGGAGTTTGTAAAAGGTCATAGTGACTATAGATAAAGTTAAGGATGATGCCTATGAGTAGGGCGCCTGAGAATCTGGCTATAGCTTGGAATATAATCCGTGGGCCTGAGCTTTGCACAACGCGCAGTTCAACGGGCATAGAGTGTGCTACGAGGATCATTGTGCCGATAACTGTGGCTTGCGCCGCCGTGAGCGGGGAATCTTTAGCTAGGCTGAGAAATACGATGAGTGCACTGTATATATTGTTAAACATCGCGGTTGCCCACACAATGCCCATTTCAGCTGGCAATCCTACCAGCTTCATTAGTGGAGCAAGCGGAGTAGCTAGGTAGCCAATCATGTCCAGTTCTTGAAGTATTTTAACAACAATAACGATCGGGATCATTATTTTGAAAAGATCCCATGAAATACGAACCGCATTCTTGAGAATATCGTAACTAGCTTTCTTAATAGAAGATAATTTATTCATTATTTCACGGTGGGTAGGAGGTAATCAAAAAAAGAAACTGGGCATACTTATTTAAAGTACACCCAGTTAAAGAAATGATCTGATACTAAGAAAGAATCTGCTGTTTCAAACCTTCAACAGCTTCATCTTCTGTTTCATAAAGGGAAAAGACTTTGTGCAATGCCGCAATATCAATGATTTTCTTTACTCTATCACTGAGGTTAAACATAGCGATGCAGCCTTTTTCTTTCATGAGTTTGTTGCGCAGAGTAATCAGAGTTCCGATTCCCATACTATCCATGAAATCAACTTTAGCCATATCAAGAGCTATATTGAAATTTTTATTCTCAAAGAGAGGAGCTGTCTGTCTCTGAAAATCATGGCTTACAACATGGTTAAGTTCCGGTGAATCAAGTTTTACGATCGTTATTTCATCTACATGCTTAAATTTAAGTTCCATTTTTATTCCTCGTAATTATGTGGTTCTAATAAAAGGATCACTTGCCGAAATCTACACCGCCTTTCAAGTTCTAGCAAGCATCAGTTTTACTGGGGAAAATTACTTGGAATGAAGATCCTTTTTTCCTGTCTTTATTAATAATAACTTCTCCGCAAAGTTGCTCTGCGAGAGTTTCGACAAGAGTCATACCCAGTGTATTAGTATTCCCTATTTTGAAATCATTAGGCAACCCTATGCCATTATCTGAAACTGTCAGGCAATTATTATCACCATCGTCTGACATGGAAACGTATAGCGTTCCTTCACTTTTTTCAGGGAAAGCATGCCTGAGAGAATTTGAAAGTAGCTCATTAATAATAAGGCCACACGGAATAGCTTTATCAATGCCTAAGTGAATATCCTCAATGTTAAATGAGGGTTTAATTTTATCGTCTATGGTATATGAACGTAGTAGGAAATCCATTAAAGTGCGTGCGTATTCACGCATATCAATTCGTGAAAGATCTTCGGATCTATACAGTCTCTCGTGAAGCATAGACATTGAGCGGACCCTGTGCTGGCAGTCTCGCAAAAGGTTACTAGCCTTTACATCATCGGTGTAGCCGCTTTGAAGGCTTAGCAAGCTGGAAATAATTTGAAGGTTGTTTTTTACTCTATGATGTATTTCTTTGAGCATTACCTCTTTTTCTGTGAGTGAAGCTCGGACTAGTTTTTCAGAAGTTTTGCGTGCTGATATTTCTTCTGAAAGAATAAGGTTAGTCCTTTCCAGTTCTTCAGTGCGTTCTCTAATTTTAATTTCTAGTTCTTGCTTATATTTTTCATTCTCGACAAGTAATCTGGATCTTTCAAAAGTTCTTACTATAGAAGACTCGAGATCAGAGAGGTCTGTGATAGGCTTTGGAATATAGTCCCACGCACCAAGCCTGACCGTTGCAACAACGTCGTCAAAGGAACCTGTTCCGGATACCACTATAACAGGAGATTGCGGTGCTTCCTTTCCAAGTGTCTTTAAAACAGCAAGGCCATCCATTTCCGGCATTCTTAAGTCTAAAAGAACAACGTCTGGATTTTGTTGTCTAAAAATATCGAGCCCTTCTGAGCCGTTTGAAGCTTGAAGAACCTTATACCCACTGTCTTCAAGAAAATGTGCGATGGAGAGCCTTACTCCTTCATCATCATCAATTGTAAGTACTGTAGGGGTATCTTGCATTCTATTTGTTCCGTTTTAAGTTAAAAATTTTGCGATGATTAACATATTAATTGGTATTCGAAAAGGGTAGCAGGGTGAGTTTGTAATCTTACATTCGGTTTTTATTGAGAACTTGTTTCTTTTGAGTTTGCTAATATTGCTGAATTTTTTTAGTATGAAGTAAGAAAAGTCCGCGAGGAACACGATATTAAATGGCTTTTTTGGAGGTTTTTTAAGTTGAATGAGGTCAGAATTCTTCTCGTCTGTATGGAAGGAGCTAGTCTGAACGCATATATTAAGGAACTAGACAGCCTTGGTGTTGCTTATGATGTTGTTCCTTCTTTTGGTGATACCTACAAACATAAGAAGACCAAATATAATGGATTCCTTTTTGATGTTGCTACTGTCGTCAGGGCAAAGCCCAAAGAGAAAATAGAGGCCAATCGTTTTGTGGAGCGTTTTCCGGTTTTACGGATTAATTACCTTCTTTCTGGAAATGTTATTCGCGGAATACCTATAGGTCAATTTTCCGGTGAAAGTAATGAGTTGGTTTACTTTATTACTCATGTTTGTGCTAATTTTCCTGCTAGGTCATTGCGAGGAAGCAAAAGCTCTTCACGGGTTTTGAATGTCCTATTACGCAGGGAGTTGGGGCCGGACAAGATCCGTATTGAAAAAAGTGTTACTTTTGATATTTCTGAAGAAGGAGGCTTTTTCTTCTCTGTTAAGAGATGGGAGGAGGGAGAACCCCTTTCGGTTGTTGTTAAAGAGTTGGCTGACATGACCCCGATATTATCTGTTGTTCAAAGAGTTCAGATATGGGGGAAGACGGATAAAATTCCTGGAATTGAGGTTAAGTTTTTAACGATGACTGAAGCTCAAGCCGATCAAATAGAAGAATTATTGTTGTTTAATAAGGATATAAAATGAGCGAATTGCAGACAGATAAAAGTTTTGAAAGGTGGCTTGAATGTATGGCGCGCGGCATACTTGTTGGCGGTTCTCTCGGAGCAATTGCCGGGTGGTTCCTTATGGATATACAGCGTTCTTTGCTACTCGGAATGCTAATCGGTTGTCTTGCCGGTGTGACAATGAAGAATGTTAAAGATAGTAAAGACCGGGAGGCTGAATTAAATCCTAAAACTGAATCCAAATTAAATTCAGAGTCTGAGGATAAGTCCAAATCAAAAGAGAAATCTAAAAAATAGTGTTCGAAGGTTTATTTATTGATAACCTGAATTTAGATGTTTTATTATAATTAGTGGAACAGACTAAAACTTAAAAAGCCGCTTTGTTTAAAACAAAGCGGCTTTTTAAGTTTTTATTATATGCTTGAGGGTTATAAAATCTGGCTTAGGAATGCTTTTGTCCTGTCAGACTCTGGATTCGTGAAAAAGTGTTCCGGAGTTCCTTTCTCCAGAATCATTCCATGATCCATGAAGAGCACTTCGTCTGCTACTTCACGTGCAAATCCCATTTCGTGAGTTACGACCACCATGGTCATGCCTTCTTTGGCAACAGCTTTCATTACATCTAGAACTTCCCCGATCATTTCAGGGTCAAGTGCAGATGTTGGCTCATCAAAAAGCAGCACTTTTGGCTCCATTGCAAGTGAGCGGGCAATAGCAACTCTTTGCTGTTGTCCACCTGAAAGTTGAGCCGGGTAGGTTCCCGCCTTGTCGTGAATGCCTACTTTTTTGAGTAAAAGCATGGCTCTTTCCACCGCATCTTTTTTTGAGCGATTCCGCACGACTGTTTGTGCTATTGTTAAATTTTCAAGCACTGTCTTGTGAGGAAACAGGTTAAATGATTGGAACACCATTCCTACTTCTTCACGGATTTTATTGATATTGGTTTTTGGGGAAAGGATATCCACACCATCAATATAGATATGTCCTGAATCAGCAAATTCAAGCCTGTTAAGACAGCGCAGGAAGGTGCTTTTTCCGGAACCGGAAGGTCCTATCACAACAACAACTTCCCCCTGATTAACTGTATGGGAGACATCTGAAAGAGCCTGCACTTCGTGCGTAACGAAGAATGTTTTGTATATATTTTGTACTTCTATCATTATCTTTGCACCATTCTTTTTTCTAGATACTGAACAAACATTGAGAACGTGAAAGTAAGGATCAGGTAAAGGATAGCACAAAGAAACCATAGCTCGAAAGGCTGTAAGCTTACAGATACAGCTTCACGGGTTGCTTTGGTCAGCTCTCTGATTGCAATTACTCCAAGTAGTGAGGAGTCCTTGATCATGCTGATAAATTGTCCAGCGAGAGGTGGAAGAATTCTTCTGAATGCCTGTGGAATTATGATATGCCGCATTGCATTAAAGTTTGACATTCCAAGCGATCTTGCCGCTTCCATTTGCCCCCGGTTAACAGATTGAATACCTGCACGAACGATTTCTGCAACATAGGCTCCTGCAAAAATCGCGAGGGAAGCAATACCGAACCATAGTGGTGGAACTTGAGAAATATCATATTTAGAAAGGATACTGTTTATTAACGTTCCCAGCACAAAATACCAAATGAAAATCTGGACGAGAAGCGGCGAACCTCGAATGAGCTCAATATAGGTGATTGCAGTCATTCGTAGTGCTGGATTAGCTGAGATCCTAGCAAGTCCGGTGAGAAGACCTATCCCGATTCCAAAGAAAATTGAAATGGCACTGACTTTTAGGGTGACAATAAGCCCTTCCAGAATAATCCCCATGGTCCATTCTTTTTCGGAGCCGAGTACATCCCCTACAAATATGGAATCTCCCTCGTACACCTCAAGGTCGCTAAACGGTATTTCGTATTGCTCAGATTCGTTATTTTCTCCTGTAATTATGATAAGAGCATTTTCTCCACTCTTTTTAATGGAAGAAATTGAACCATCAAGATTAGAGGTTACATTGATATCTTTTTCATAATAAAAATAGTTTGGAATACGCTCCCAGCGCCAAACGTAGTCAACTTGGTTAGTTGCCCACCCAAGAGCCGCGAGAGTCGCAAACAAGCCTATATAAAATACAGTCTTCCAAAAAATATCGTAGCTGCGCCCTTTGCCAGGAGTTCTTAAGTAAGGTCCACTCATAGTATATTAAGCCGTATGAAATATGTTGTGGTAAAACTAAAAAAAGGGGGCGATTCACCGCCCCCTGGAATAGTTGAGTCTGTACTGTCTTACTGAAGGTTTTTACGCCAATCTGTGCTCATGAACCATTTAGCGTAGAACTTTTCGTAACGACCGTCATTTTTGATCTGAATGAGGAAGTTATTGAGGAAGTTAATGAAGTCAGGATCACCTTTGCGGATACCGAAAGCGAGAGGCTCGTAGGTGAAAGGCTTATCAAGGAAGAATAATTTGCCTTTGCCCTGTTCAGCCATGAAGATAGCATTGAAAGGGAGGTCATATACCATTGCATCTGCTTTTCCGTTAAGAACTTCAAGAGCTGCATCGGATTCAGTTTCGAAAGATTTATATTTAGCTTTAGGAAGAAGACGTTTTACGGACTGTTCGCCAGTTGTACCAAGCTTGGATACAATTGTGTACTCGGGGGTGTTAAGATCTTTGTAGGATTTAACTTTTCCTTCGAGCTTTTTGCTAACGAGAGCTGTCTGTCCCACAACGAAGAATGGATTAGCAAAGTTTATCTGTAGATTACGTTTTGCATTAACGGTCATCCCAGAAGCGATGATGTCAATTTTATTAGTAAGGAGAGCTGGGATTATTCCGTCGAAGGACATATTAACTGGTACGAATTTGACGCCCATGTCTTTAGCCATTTCACGCATGATATCCATTTCAAATCCAATAAATCTACCGTTTTTATCAGTCATTTCAAAGGGCATGTAGCCAGAATCAAGACCAGCGCGGATTTCGCCTCTTTTAAGGATAGAGTTGAGTGTGGATTTTTTTGCCAGATCAATGTCTGAAGCATTTGCGCTGAAAGCAAACCCGAGTACCATTACCAGAGCTAACATTAGATAAACTTTTTTCATAGATTCTCCCCTTTAATTACAGCAATTGTTAAAATTTAAAATAATATCAGCCGCAAGACTGATCAACCATATTTACCTTCAGTTAGAATTTCTTTAATGACCATTTCAACCTTACAGTAAGGGCAGGTCGGCATGGATTCTTTTGGGAAATAGACAATGCTAGTTTCCCTACATTTGGGACAGATAACTTCAACAGCTTCTTGTCTAACTTCTTTAGCTTTCTTTTTCATGAAAATTGCCCCCTATTAATGAATTAGCAATTTAACTGCTTTACATTTTTAATTCAACATATGTTTGATGTCTGTTATTAATTATATTTGAAACAACACGATATTTGACTGATGTGATTGACATGGTTTGTAAATTGTATAAATTCACGTATGTATTTTGCGCGTTTTAACAAATTTTGGAGGGAAAATTATGTTTAAAAAGATTATTGTTCTTTTGATGCTTTCAATGCTCGTTGCTGTTTCTGCTCAGGCTGAACTGAAAGTTAATAGCGAAGGTAAGCCTATTATCAAGGTTGCTTCAGACTGCACATGGCCCCCAATGGAGTTTATCAATAAAGATAAACAGTTGGTTGGATTTTCTGTAGACCTTATGAAAGCTGCCGCTGAAGCTGGCGGTTATGTTGTTGAAATCAAAAACGTTGCTTGGGATGGTATTTTTGCTGGCCTTGCAGCAGGCAAATACGATTGCATCACTTCTTCTGTTTCAATCAATGATAAACGTAAGAAGGCAATGGACTTTTCTTCTCCTTACTTTGAAGTAACACAGGCTGTTGTTACCAATAAAGATTCTAATGCAAAGACTTTGGCTGATTTCAAAGGCATGAAGGTCGGAGCTCAGATCGGAACAACTGGTTACTTTGCTGTTAAAAAAACTGATGATGTTATCGCAAAATCATACGATGAAGTTGGTCTTGCTATGGAAGATCTCTACAATGGACGCCTTGTAGCCGTTGTTTGTGATAATCCTGTTGCAGCTGACTTTGCTTTGCAGCAGGCTGAATACTCCAAGAGAATGAAGATTGCTTTCACAGTGAAAAGTGATACCACTGAATTTTATGGTGTTGCAATCCGTAAAGGAAACACAGAAGTGCTTGAGCTAATCAACAAAGGTTTAGCTGCTGTTGTTAAAGACGGAACATATGATAAAATTAACGCTAAATGGTTCGGAACTGCTAAATAGGTTCTAACTATCAAGCCTCATTTATTTAATGTAGGGTTGGGATCGGCAGCACTTAAGCTGGTCCCAGCCTTTTATTTGTAGCCGGGTAAAAAAATATGACAGACAAACCAACTAAAATTGAAATTACAGATGGAGCCGGGATACCTGCAAAGAATGACGCAGGCCTGATAAGTGCTTGGTGGATTTCTTTTATAGGCGCAATTTCAATTATCACCTATCTTGTAGTAACAAAGCCGGATCCTTATAAAGATATATTGATGTTCGTTCCAGATGGCATTTTAGTGACTTTTCAGGTTACTATCTTTTCCATTATTGGCGCTTCAATCATCGGGCTGTTCACAGGTTTGGGTAGAATTTCTAAGAATAAAATTTTAAATCTGATTGCCTCTACTTATGTTGAGGTTGTGAGAGGTATTCCTCTCCTTGTTCAGCTTTTTTATATTTATTACGCCCTCGGTAGAGTTTTGCAGGTTCCAGATATGTTGTCCGCCATCATTGCGATGAGTGTTTGTTATGGCGCATACATGGGAGAAGTTTTCCGGGCAGGCATCGATTCTATTGATAGCGGACAGACTGAAGCTGCCAGATCTTTAGGATTTGATAAAAATCAGACAATGTTTTTCGTTGTTCTGCCTCAGGCTTGGAGAATGATTCTGCCACCTGTCGGCAACGAATTTATTGCTCTCTTAAAGGATTCCTCCCTTGTCTCAATCCTGGCTGTTGCAGATATTTTGAGGCGAGGCCGTGAGTTTGCTGCTGAAAGCTTTCAGTACTTTGAAACATATACCATGATTGCGCTCCTTTATCTTTTGATAACTTTGATTCTTTCAAAGGGTGTAAGTTACATGGAAGATAGGTTGAACCATTATGACCGTTAATTCCATCATCGAAATTAAAAATGTATATAAGTTCTTTGGTGATCTTGCTGCGCTTAGCGACGTTTCACTTGATATCAAGGCTGGCGAAAAGGTTGTAATTATCGGACCTTCCGGCTCTGGCAAAAGTACTCTTTTGCGCTCTATCAACAGACTTGAAGAGATCAGCAGGGGGTCCATTGTTGTTGATGGAGAAGACATTCACGACAAAAGCAACAATATCAATAAAATTCGTCAGGAACTGGGAATGGTTTTTCAGTCTTTTAATCTTTTTCCACATAAGACTGTTCTTGATAACCTGACAATGGCTCCAATTAAGCTTAAAGGGATTGAAAAAGAGGAAGCTAAGGCAATTGCAGTTGATTTGTTGAAGAAAGTTGGCATTAATGAGAAAGCCAATGTTTATCCTTCGAAGCTTTCTGGAGGTCAACAGCAGAGAGTTGCTATTGCCAGAGCTTTGGCTATGAATCCTAAAATTATGCTTTTTGATGAGCCTACTTCTGCTCTTGATCCCGAAATGATTGGGGAGGTTCTTGATGTTATGACGAAGCTTGCTGTTGAAGGGATGACCATGGTTGTGGTTACTCATGAGATGGGCTTTGCAAGAGAAGTTGCTGATAGGATTGTTTTTATGGACGAAGGGCGGATTATCGCATGTGAACCTCCTGAGACTTTCTTTACCTGCACTGAGCATCCTCGCCTAAAGCAGTTTTTAAGCCAAATATTATAATTTTTCAGATAATACATATAAATTGAGATAGATATTTTAAACCGATTCTGATAATTTTCAGAATCGGTTTTTTATTTATTATGGTTAAGTTTCGTATGGTTTGTGTTAAATTTCAATATTAGGTTTTATACTAGTTATATTTATGTGGGGTTTTGAAGATGTCCGGCACTAGAATTCTTGTTGTTGACGATGAGAAAATTGTTAACCTTGATGTTCAGGGAACTTTGAAAAGGCTTGGATACGGCGTTGTAGGAGATGCTGTTTCCGGGCTTGAGGCTATAGCTAAAGCCGAGGAGCTTAAGCCTGATCTTGTATTAATGGATATCAAACTTCGCGGGGACATGGACGGAGTTGAAGCTGCAAATATAATTTTCAAAACTTATGACATCCCAATTATATTCTTAACTGCCTTTTCAGATGACAAAACTCTAAATCGTGCAAAACTTTCCAGTCCGTTCGGATATCTTTTAAAGCCTTTTGAAGAAAGAGACCTGCGTTCGGCAATTGAAATTGCAATTTATAAACATGGTATGGATCAAGAGTTTCGTCAGGCATTGCATGATGCTGAAATTGCAAATGAGGCAAAAAGCTCCTTTTTAGCAACAATAAGTCATGAGCTCAGAACCCCTATGAATGGTATCCTTGGGCTTAGTGAAATTTTGCTAAGTACTAATCTTGAGCCTGAACAGTATGAATATATTGACCTGATCAAAGGTTCAGCCACATCCTTACTACGTGTATTAAATGAACTTTTAGATTATTCAAAGATAGAAAGCCGCATTCTTGAGTTAAGGGAAGGTCGTTTCGGTGTAAGAAAAACGATGAAAAGTGTTTTTAAAACTCAAATGGGGCAGGCTGATAAAAGAGGTCTTACCGTTGAGTGTTTTATTCATCCAGATGTTCCTGCTGAGTTGCAGGGGGATTCCGGTCGGCTTATCCAGATTTTAAATAACTTGGTGAGTAATGCTATTAAATATACAGATAGCGGTGGCATCGCTGTCGAAGTAATGCCTGATTCTGTTGAAGCTGAACCATATCCTTCAGATGCTGTGCGATTACTATTTTCTGTGACCGATACCGGCGTTGGCATTGAGCCTGAACAGGCGGAGTGTATTTTTGACAGTTTCACCCAAATAGAAGACTATATGACCCGCAAACAAGGGGGAATCGGTCTCGGTTTGGCTATTTCATATAACTTGGTGAACATGCTTAAAGGTGTAATGTGGCTCGAAACGGTTCCTAAGTTAGGCAGCAACTTTCTTTTCACCGCAGTGTTTAAAATACCAGGAAACATAGAGCAATCTGAACCTGATGACTCTGAAAAAAGCACACCTTTCACAGAGCCTAAAAGGGTCCTATTCGCTGACGATAATATAATTACCCGAAGAGTTGTCACATCTTTTCTTGAAAATGTTAACTGTGATTTAGAAGTTGTTGAAAACGGAAGCGAAGCTGTAGAAAGCTTAATGAAAAAGAAGTTTGATCTGGTAATTATGGATGTTCAAATGCCTGTGATGGATGGTCTTACCGCTACCAGATTGATTCGTTCAGGTAATCTTGAAAATGTAGATTCAAATATTCCGATCTTAGCTCTAACAGCCCATGCTATGAAAGGGGGTAAGGAAAGGTGCTTAAGTGCGGGGATGGATGGATACCTTTCGAAGCCAGTTCGATCTTCTAGTTTATTAAAATCTATAGCTGATATTTTCGATTCGAATGAGTCTGATTCCAGAGGGAGTGGTGCAGACTTTTTGGATGGTGAAGGTGCTGATTATTTGGATTTAAATGGGACAATTTCTCGTTTTGATGGAGATCATACTCTTGTTAGGGAGGTTTTTGGGCATTTCCTTAAACTGGTTCCTAAACAGATTGCCAGCATTGAAGCCTTTTTATCGCTCAGTGATATGGAAGGTATGGTGAAGGAAGTTTCTATCTTACGTGAAATGGCTCTTGATGTCGGAGCTCATAAGCTTTGCACTATTGCTAAAGAGGTAGAACAAAATGCTGATAATGACAGTATTGGATATTTTTCAGGAATGCTCTCTCGGATAAAGTGCGAAACCGATACAACTCTTGCAGTTATGGCTGATTATATTTTTAAATCTGCACTAGCCTAATTTCTCTTTCCCAAAAAGAATTTCATTTTAATTTTCCTAAATAATTAGCATTCTTAATTGTTGGGATAAGGATTACCGTATGCTTTCTTATGATAAAGAAGAGCCAAAATCTCCAATAATTTATACGTTGTTTTTGCTATTTCTCTTAGTTGCTGCCATTGCTCTAGGTTACTCTGTTGCAAAGCCTTTTTTTAATACAATCATTATTTCCATTACCCTGTCGGGGCTTTTCTATCCATTAAGTCAGCGTATTTGCGTGAAGCTTGGCGGGCGGGCTTCACTATCAGCCTTTTTGACTGTTTGTATTATTGTTTTTGCGATCGTTATCCCAGCATTGATTTTTTTCTTAGGCTTAATCGGGCAGGGAGTTGATTCTGTTTCCGCAATAAATGAGTGGCTTAGACATACTGATATGTCCAAACTGGTGCATACAGATAAATTTGATGCCTATTTTAAGTGGGTCGAATTGAAATTTCCATTCCTTGAAATGGATTCAAAGGATATTCAGTATAAAGCCCTAGAATATTCTAAGACTTTCGGTCAATCAATGTTTACTTCCGGCACTTGGCTGGCTGGAAATATGGCCGGACTTATTGCTCAGTTTTTTATTATGATTTTTTTAGTGTTCTCATTCTTAAAAGATGGGATTCGCTTTCTCGAAAGACTAAAATATCTTTCTCCACTTAGAGCGGAGCAGGAAGACTTTATTTTTACAAGTCTTCGTAAGGTCTCTAAGTCGGTCCTGCTGGGAAGTTTGTGTATTGCCCTGCTTCAAGGGGTGGTGGGCGGAATAGGGCTCGCCATAGCGGGTATTCCGGCCCTTTTTTGGGGGACAATGATGGGCTTTACTTCTCTCATCCCCGTTCTCGGGACGGGATTGATCTGGGTCCCGGCTCTTGGGTACCTTCTCATCATCGGTGAAGTGAATATGGCTATTTTTCTAGGTCTTTGGTGTGGGATACTCGTGACTGGTATTGATACCATTCTTAGGCCGATAATAGTGCGAGAGGCTTCGCGCGTATCTACTATTTATGTTTTTCTAGCTATTCTTGGCGGGATTAATACTTTTGGCGCACTTGGAATTTTGTATGGACCGCTGATTCTCACTTTCTTAATGGTCATGCTGGATCTTTACGGTCTCGAATTTCAAGACGTTCTAAAGCACAAAGGATAAACTTTATTCTCGTGAACCACGCCACAACGATTCTGTGCTCAGGCTAATCATTTTTTACTTTAAAAAAGGGTTTTCCATCTGTTCCAAATGTTGTTGTGGTGTTTTCAATTTTAAGCTCTTTCATTTTTAAGATACCGGATTTGATTACTTCTGATATTTTTATAAATGTTTCCACTTTCTTAGCATCATATTTAAGAGCTAAGTATCCATCTCCGCCTCCTGCAAGAAAGGAGTTGGTAGTGATTGAATACATTTTGTCGGCTTCGATCGGGATATACTTGCCGGATTTGTTCATCACTTTAATTTTGGACACTCTTGAGCCTGGAGTTTTTATACCAATTGGTTTTCCAAGCGGACTCATTTCAAGCTCTTGAGGAGTCTCATCAAGAGCAAGGGTAAACTTCAGTCCAGATATGTGCAGGAATCTACCGGACGCTTTCGGCAGCTTGCTAACAGAGTGTTCAAGGGTCTCTTTTAGGTCTTTCCCCGAAGCTTTGATAATAGTGATGGTGTTTCCGAATGGGAACATTATATCAATGTCCCTCGCATGTATCGGGCCGGAAGGAATTATTTTGTCTCCCCTTATTCCACCACTATTTTGAAAAGCTAGATCTGTTTTAAATTTGGTCCGCATTATGCTGCTGATTAGTCTTCCAATGGGAGCTTCTTGAGTTCTTATTATTTTTACTTCTGTATTTAGAGGCATTGGTGAAATTGTCAGTTTCACTGTTTGGGGAAGATCTTTTATTTTACTCTGAATAAAGTCATAGGTTTTCTTTGAAGGAACAATTGAGTTGGCAACAGGTGTGATAGACCAATCGTGTTGCTTAATCTTGTCTCCTTCTATTTGAAGCTTGAGAACTCCTACGAATCGTCCTCTTGTTCCGCATTGGACCATAATGCCTGGAGTAGGGGCTTTGCGGTTGATTATTTCCTGACCAGGCAAGATGTCTTTATGAGTTTGTCCGCCGCAAATAATATCAATTTCAGGTACATTTTCTAAGATTTTTTTCTGATCTTCAATGGTCAAATGACTGAGCATAACAATGATGTTGGCTTTGTCTTCATTCTTTAATTTCAGCGCAGTTTCACGTGCAATTTTGATCAAGTCCGCATTTACAGAAATAGATGTACCGGGATTTGAAATTAATTTCAGTTCCGGCAACACAAGTCCCATGATGCCAACCTTTATGAAGTTTCTTTCAATAATTGTGTATGGAGTAATGTATTTGCGCAAACGGCTGTTTGGCATGATTTCGAGGTTACTTACTACAGTGGGGAAATTTTTGTTAGCGAGGGATTTAGCTAAGAAATTAGCGCCTCGGTCAAATTCATGATTGCCAAGGGTTGAAGCATCAAAACCCATCATGTCCATTGCTCGGAAAATTGTTTTTCCCTGATCTATTTGTATGGACTCTCCCATTAGGTCATCTCCAGTTGCAACCGTGATGGTTGAGTCTGGAAATTTTGCTCGATAAGATTCGAAAACTGTTTGAATTCTTGCAAATCCTCCGAAAGTCCGTAGCATGTCCCCATTGTCTGGAGCATCTTTTTCTGTCGCTGGAGTAAGCTGGCCGTTAAGGCCTGAAGTGGTCAGAAAAACAAGGTCCCATTTAGAGGCATTGCAAGGTGTAGATAGAAGTAAAATTGCAATTAGTGACATAAGAGTCATGAACGGACGCATGTATTATCCTTTTGGCTTTCTATGTGTAGTAAGATCGTGAATAGTAATAAGTTTGAATTAACTTTTTGTATATATTTATATTTATTATAGATGAGTTCAGGAATAATTTCCACTTTTCTTTTATGTAATATAGGTCAGGAGTCGTAAATGGTGGTGTTTTTGCGGAGTATCAAAGCTTGTCTCGTTTGTTCTTTTTTGATCGTAATTTTTTTGTTTGCCGGTTGTGCTAGCATAAAAGTGAAAGAGACTAAGCCCGTCGTCGTTAAGGGGTTTAATGAGCTAAAAAAATCTCAGGTAAGTTCTCTCATAAGCAAGGTTTCAACTCAGGACAATGGCGACATGTCTTGGGAAAGTATGCGAGAAGGTATTAATAATAATATTAAGTATTTGTCTCGTAAACCCGCTGACGGGATTGCAGCTAAATATGGAAATATGGAAATCACGTGGGAAATGCTGCTCCGCACGAATAATGATTTGCTTGAAATTTTACCTGAGCTTGATGAATCCCCTGAACTTTTGGAAGAGAAATTTGCGTGGTATGCTCTTTCTCCGCGAACTCTTTTAACTGGTTACTATGAGCCTCATTTAGAGGCGTCACTCACTCCTGATCCTGCTTATCCATATCCTTTATACAGTGTGCCGGAAGATCTTAAAATTATTGACCTTGGCGATTTTCATTACAGATGGAAAGGGCAGCAGTTAATTTACAGAATGGATGAGGATGGAGCTGTTCCGTACTATGATCGCAAGGCTATTGATTTTGAAGGTGCTTTGGAGAACAAAGGGCTGGAAGTCGCATGGGTGCGGGATCTCGTCGATGTTTTTATATTGCAAATTCAAGGTTCAGGGCGCCTTATTCTGCCGGATGGAAGTGTTAAACATATTCTTTACGCAGGTAAAAACGGCCTTAAATATGTAACACTTGGAAAGGTGCTTATAAATAGAGGGCTGATGTCTAAAGAGGGCATGAGCATGCAGGGTATCAGAGCTTTTTTAAAGAGCAATCCTGACCTTGTGGAAGAGTTACTTATCACTAATCCTAGCTATGTTTTTTTCAGAGTTGATGACGTTGGCCCTTTTGGTTCAATGAATGCTCCGCTTACTCCTATGTCTAGCGTTGCTGTTGATAGTCGCGTTCTACCTCTTGGGTCTTTGGCTGTGCTTACAACTAAACTTCCTGTGCAGGACGACAATAATAAAAAGCCTTTTGTGAAGATGGTTATGGCGCAGGATAGAGGCGGTGCCATTAAAGGAACTCGTGTGGATCTTTTCTGTGGTTCCGGTCCTGAGGCTGAATTTCTAGCGGGACATTTGAAATCGTGGTCTCATATTTATCTCCCGATTAGTCGTGATTATCTCGAGCAGAAAAAGACATTGGAACTTGAGAAAAGCGGCAAGTAATGAATTGTTATGAATATTACGGTTACTCATATTTTTCATAATTGCTTTGTTCTTGATGTGGGTAGTATTAGTTTGGTTTTTGATATTCCTGCAAAAAGGTTCCGCGTGCGGAGAGTCTTAGCCGCATTGGAAAACGCCGTTTACGGTAGGGATGTAGTAGCTTTTTTTTCACATAGCCATCTTGATCATTTTGCGCCGGATTACTTAGATGTTTGCTCAGGAGCTAAGTCTGTAAAGGCTGTGATTTCTGATGATATTGAAGAGATGTATCCCGAAATGATATTTAAAGATGTCTTGATTGTTGAACCTGATCAAAATTATTTTTTTGAAAACTTAAAAATTGAAACTCTCATGTCTAATGATCTGGGAGTGGCGTTTTTGATTGAAACCGCTGAAGGTGTAAGAATTTATAACGGTGGGGATCTGGCATGTTGGGATTGGGATAGTTCAACTGAAGTTCAGCGCAGATGGACAAGACATTTCTTTGAAAAGACAGTCGATAAGGTCACCCATTTTAAGCCGCACATCGTTTTTTCTAATGTTGAGCGTAGGCTTTCCGGGTTGGCTGGTGCTCCCTTTTTGATAGAAAGGACTAAGCCTCAGTATTTTATACCAACGCATGCTCTCGGGCGTACGCAGTGGCTTGAAGGGATTCATGAAAGGGTGGGAATTGCTGCTGGTAAATGCTTTCAATATCGGCGTCCCGGAGATTTAGAACGTTTTGAGCTGACAGAAATTTAAAAGCCCTCTACTTAATTAAAAGTAGAGGGCTTTTTGCTTAATTGCACATTAAACTTATTTTTTTGATTGGCATTCATGGCAGGGGGATAATTTATAACCACCGTTGCCTTTAGGAATTCCGTTCGGTCTTACGTTACCCTTGGAAAGTAATTTTTCACATTCGTTTGTTCCGCATTCTGGGCAGTTAGTGATGGCTTCCTTGCCCGGCATGATTAAATCGTCAAATTCTTTTCCGCACTTGTGGCATTTAAATTCGAAAATAGGCATCTGTGCTCCTGTCGTTCCTGAGAAGTTATTTATAGTGGAGAGGGACAGGGGTAAGAAAAATATGGTTGCTTATCAAGCAAAAAATTAATCAGGCTTAAAAAACTACACTTGAGTAGAGATTAATGATCCTCCGCCCTCATAGCCCATTTGCGAGAAAAAACCGCCCATTTGTGTATGTACCTGCTTAGCCTCTGTATCTTGCTGATCCTGAATTTGAGCCGCCTTACTAAGAAGTGTGTTTATATGCTGATTGCTTTCAGCCAGCAGTTCCTGTTCTTTTTCGGTTAACTCTCTTTCCTTAGATAGGTCAGTTAATTCGTTAAAACGGTTGTCGAACTCTTTATATAGGTTTTTTTCAGCAGTGCTAAGGCCGTGAGTTATAATATTTCCGGCAAGCTCTTCCATTTCAGAAATAATTTCATCAGCTTTAACTTTTTCTTCGTCAGTCAGTTCTTTTTTACTTGTACCCATGAGTTCGTCTAATTCTGATCTGAGTCCGTCTGCAATTGTCTGCTCTTCGCTGGATAGATTTTTAGGCCCCTCAATTCCGAAGAGTTCTTTAAGCTCAACCTGAATCGAAGATTCAACCTTTTTCTCTGCAACACTAAGAGTCTTTCCTTCGGGGTAATATAATTTTCGAAGCTCCCATTTTAAGCTTTCTGCTCTATTTAGGTCAGCGCCTTCAGGATCTTTTGTTGGTAGAATATTGTATAGCTCGTCCAGCTTGGTCTGGATTTCGTCAGCTTTTTCTTTTTCTTCGTCAGTCAGTTGCTTAGGCTCATCCGATAATCCATAAAGATCATCTAGTTCGTACTTAAGTTCCTGAAACTTTTTTTCCTCATCCTCACGCATAGAGCTGTCAGCTGTACCGTAAATATTATTAAGCTGTGAAAAATAGGAACCGACTTGCTGCTGCTCGTCTGATGTTAATCCAAAGCTTTGTGAAGCAAATTGCATCTGGAGCTGTCTACGTATTTGACTTTCTGTTAAGTCACTAGAAATATTTGTGTTTTCAGATTCAGAAGAGCTTTTGGACATACTAGTGAAATAGCTGCTGGCTGACCCGGCCCCGCTAATCGCAGAATTTGTAGAGGTTATCATTTAATGCTCCTGAAATTTTAATAGAGTAATATTTTCCATAGTTAATTATCTATAGTGGTTGAATGCAATTCACGGGCCAGTGGAATCAATAATATACAATAAGTTTACGAAGCGGCAGATATGAGAGTGTCGTGGTTACTTAGTGAACTTTAAGTGCATATGGTTCTAAAAAATATGCATAAAATCTTGTTTAAAGAGCCTCAAAGAGTTGCAGAAAGTAGTGATTTATGAGACTTAATTATTTGAATTTGAGGATGTGAGAATATTTTTTTAATTTAGATATTTTCTTGATTTGAAGTCATCCTTCAAGTATATTGTCTTTTCGATTTAAACATGATCATTCAGGAGGAAATAGAAATGAGCGCAGCAACTGAAAAAGTTCACCAGATGGAAGATTACCAGACTAAAGAAGAATCCACAGAACAGGAATTCGCAGCTGGCATCGGTGACACAGCTCAAAAAGACATGGGTAAAGTAGCAGTCATCATATCTTTTATGGCGATTGTACTTCTCGTAGTATTTTTCTACGGACTAAATCAGAACCTCAGCAGCTTGACCACTGAAGTAAAAGATCTTCAAAGCGTTCGCGGAGAGGTTGCAACTCTTAATACTCAGATGGCAACAGTCGACACTAGAATTGTTGAATTAGAAAAACTTCCTTTGAAGACAAGACATATTATTATGGACGGCATGATCGAAGAAATGACCCAGAAAGCTGGTTACATCAGTCAGCAGCTAACTCCTGAAGAGCAGGCTAAACTTGCTCAGGTTCAGGAATTGCTCAAAGACGTTCAGGGCGGCCTCCAGAAATAATAACTTTGAAATTTCAAAGTTTAGGCGCGAAGAGCATTTGCTCTTCGCGCCTTTTTTTGTGCTCTGTATGAGTTGAATGAATTAAAAGAAGTGTTTGGATGTTGGAAATTAAAGTGTAGAGAATCTCTACTTAGATAAATTAGATCTGTCATACAAACTAACAGCTAGCCACTGCCGGATAAGATTGGCACAATTATGAACAGAAAGGTTTCTATAGCAAGTAGATGTCTGTGTTGCGTTTCTGTTTATATTCTTGCCAGATCAAATATTACCAGCCTTTTAGAACCATAAATTTGAGTTTAGTAAGCTAATATCCTTTACGGGTATCTTTCCAAACCTTATTTATTTTTCTCGTACTTCTCGCATGGATATAGTTTGCACACAGTTATTTCAATACACTGCTGAAGCTATTCAACCTTTTCTCCAACTCGTTCGGTTTTTACATCTGCAAGTGGGATATCTCTATCATAGCAAATAAGGCCGCAGCGTAAGCAGCGTGCAGTTTCGATCTTAAGCTGTTCTTCGGATAAAGCTCCCTCGACTTCGCTGAACGTAGACGTTCTATGATCTCCTTCGCAAAGGTGAGGCATAGATGAGCGGTCTTTATTGATAACTCCGTCAACATCTTTAAACAGTGTGTACGGAATAAGCTGGCGAGCAATATTGTCCGCTACAGGTATTTCTCCCGTTGTTAGCAGGTGGTGGATTGAACGGGCTGCTCTTCGTCCTGCTCCCACAGCTGATATAACAAGATCAGGTCCACTAAAGAGATCGCCGCCTGTGAAGACGTTTTCAACTGCTGTCTGCAAGGTGTCAGGGTTAGCATTTACTGTTCTCCAGCGTGTGAAGTCTAGTGGGCACTGGTCTGAATCTTCTGAATAGAAACATGATAGTGACGGTTTTTGACCGATCGCGGCTATGATTGTGTCTGCTGAATATTGTACTTCAGAGCCTTCAATCGGGTTAGGCCTGCGGCGACCCGATTCATCTGGTTCGCCTAGTTTCATTTTTATACATTCAAGGTGAGTTGCGCACCCATTTTCATCGGCAATAACCTTGGTTGGAGCTGTGAGGAATATGAATTTAACACCCTCGTCTTCTGCTCCTTCAATTTCTTCTATATTCGCGGGCATTTCGTTGCGGGTTCTGCGGTAGACTATAGTTACATCACATCCTAAACGAATGCTCGTCCGAGCCGTGTCGATGGCGGTATTACCACCACCTACAACTAAAACTTTGGGACCTATTTCCGGAGCTTCGTTAAGTCCTACTCCCGTGAGTAATTCTGTTCCGCTAAGTACACCCACAGATTCTTCACCCTCAATTCTGAGTGTGCCGCTGGCCCATGCTCCAAGTCCTATGAAGAAAGCTTCAAAGCCTTCTTTCTCTAAACTCTCTGTGGTAAAGTCAACGCCGAAATTCTTTTCTGTGTGGACTTCAATTCCAAGATCAAGGATTCCCTGAATTTCCCATGCAAGGTCTTTCTTGGGAAGTCTGTATTCCGGTATGCCGTAACGAAGCTGACCGCCAAGCTCAGGCATAGATTCGAAAATTGTCGGGCTATGCCCAAGTCTGCGTAAAAAGAATGCACATGAAAGTCCTGCCGGTCCTCCGCCTATTACCGCTACTTTATGACCGGTCTCACGTGCGCAAGGTATTTCAAGGCGCAGATTGTTTTTTAGCTCCCAGTCGGCAACAAAACGCTTAATCATGTTTATAGCTACAGGTTCGTCTACATGCGCTCTGCGGCAGTCCGCCTCGCACGGGCGAGGGCATACACGCCCACACACAAGGAGCAGGGGATTGCGTTCGCGTAAGGTGTGAATGGCTCCTGCGTAGTCTCCTTTGCCAGCAAGCTCTATGTATTTAGGAATATTAATCTGTCCCGGGCACTTTTGCCGGCACGGGGCAAGGCAGTCGTTAACTTCTTCCTGATGCATAAGTCTTTCGGTCATTGAAATAATGGAGAGAACATTGCGGGGGCATGCATCCACGCATTTTTTACATGATCTGCAAGCAAGCGGATCTACCACAGGCAGGCCTTCCGGTCCCATGTGAATTGCGTCAAATGGACATACTGCTACGCATGTGCCAAGCCCGAGGCAACCTTCGGGACAGGTTTTACTACCTTTGTATAAAAGGGCCTGCGCGCGGCAATCTCCGGCCCCCTCGTATGTGAAAAGATCTTCGGCCCTTTCTCCGCCTGTGCAGTCCCTGAAAGCAAGGTCCGGCTCAGCTTCGAGAACCTCAAGTCCCATGACCGCGGCGACTGCTTTTGCTGTATCAAGACCGCCGATAACACATACGTTAGACCCGGATTTTCCTTCGACAACAGCATTAGCTGCGCCAGCGCAACCCGCATATCCGCAACCGCCGCAGTTTACACCGGGCAGTGCGTCTTCAAGTTGTGCTATTCTAGGATCTTCTTTCACATGTAGAACTTTTGAAGCCACAGCGAGAATTACCGCCGCTGTGAATCCCAGTCCGAAAAGAACAAGTATTGATGATGTAATCATTTAACTTTGCCTGTGTATTCTGTTGGCATTATATCATCCCTTTAAACGCAAAAAAGGCTAAGGACATAAGTCCTGCCATGATCAATGCGATGGGGGTTCCCTGCATGGCTTTGGGGACTCTCGAGACTTCAATCTTTTCTCTGATTGCAGATAGAACAATAAGAGCCATCATGAAGCCGAGTCCTGATGCGAACGAGAAGGCTACCGTTTTACCGAAAGTAAATTCTTCGCGCTGACAGATAATGGCAATACCCATAACTGCGCAGTTTGTGGTGATCAGTGGCAGAAATATACCTAGTGCTTTGTATAGCGGAGGCACTGCTTTTTTTAGAAACATTTCCACAAACTGAACGAGAGCGGCGATGACCAGAATGAATGTCAAAGTTTGCAGATATTGCAGCCCTAGAGGGTCCAGCAGATATTCTTGAACGGCCCATGTTATGGACGCTGCCATGGTCGCAACAAAAACAACCGCGCTACCCATGCCGACCGCTACGGAAATCTTTTTGGATGTACCGATGAAAGGGCAGTTACCTAAGTATTGAGCCAGAACAATGTTGTTTACAAAGATGGCTGATACGAAAAGTAGGAAAAAATCTTTCATAATCTATTCCTTCCTAATGACCGCAAAGGCCGCAGGTTTTGCAATCATGGGTTGGGTTATCGAGAACTGCCAGCCCTTTTTTACGTCTTTGTCTGTTGGTGAATGCGTTCATTCCAGCCAGAACTATTCCGAGGCATACAAATGCTCCCGGTGCTTCGATCATGAAGCTGAAAGGTTTGAACGATTCAGGCATTATCTGACTGCCGAAAAGCGTTCCGTATCCGAAAAGTTCACGCAGTCCACCTAGGAAAGTCAGCGACATGGTAAAACCAACGCCCATTCCGAATCCGTCTGCGGCTGAAAGGAGAACTGTGTTTTTGGATGCGAAAGCCTCTGCGCGCCCGAGAATAATACAGTTAACAACAATGAGCGGAACGAAAATACCCAGTTGTTGATAGAGTGGGTAAGCATAAGCCTGCATTAGCAGTTCAACAACCACTACGAGTGAAGCCGCAATAACAATGAAGCATGCGATACGAACTTTCGCAGGAATAATTTTTCTGACAGCGGAAACAAAAACATTTGAAAGAGTCAGAACAAAGATAACGGCCAGTCCCATTCCAAATCCGTTATCAGCCGTTTTGGTTACTGCCAGAACAGGGCAGAGGCCGAGTACGATTTTAAAAGGAGGCAGGTCAGTCCATAAACCTTTAGAAAATTCTTTCCATAATCTACTCATTATTAAGACCCCTTTGTCCATGCCGTGGCTAGCTGCGGTTTAATCAGCCCAAAAATATTTATAGCTTGCTTCACTGCTTCAACTGACGCTGTAGATGAAATGGTTGCTCCTGAAATTCCATCAATATCACCTCCCTTGGCTGAAAGTTCTACTTCAGCAGGGTGTCCATTGAATTGCTTGGTAAATCCTTGTTCTGCAACCCTTGCACCAATGCCGGGAGTTTCTTTCATAGTCGTAATGCCTATGCCGTTCAGGTTGATTCCATCGATATTGAACCCGACCATGACTCCTACATTTCCGCCATATCCTTTAGCGAAAGTTTCAAGAGCCACTCCGAAAAGCTTACCATCTTTCAGCGCGGGAAAAACAGTTACCTGTTGATCTGTTCCCGGTATGTCGAATTTCTTACGATCCTTAACTGGAGAATTGTCATATCCGACCAGCACATCATTGATTGCCGGGCCTTGAACATAGGTCAGCACCTGTTCTTCTATTTTATCGTTTGTCGCTTCTTTTAATGTGGCAAGTGTGAAACCGGACAAGCCACATATGAGTGAAAGAACTACGATCATTTTTATTATTTCGTTCATAAACTATCTCTGCAAGTGGACGTTAGTAATTCCGCCGAAAGGTTTCGGCCTGATCTTTTCAAAGAGTGGAGTCATTAAGTTTGCAAGAAGTATTGCGAATGGAACTCCATCTGGATACGCGCCGTAGACTCGGATAATTATAACTAAAATTCCGGCTGTGAATCCATATGCGATCATAGCTATATGGCCCACAGGAGAGGATGAACTGTCTGTTGCGAGGAAGAAAGCTCCGAACAAGGTGGACCCACATAAAATGTGATAAACTGGCAGTGCATAATCAACAGGCGACATTGTGTAAAATAATGCAGCAGCAACTGATATTCCGCCAACGAATGCTAGTGGAATGTCAATTCTAATGATTTTACGACTGATCAGGTATAGTCCTCCAAGAAGGATTGCGCCTGACTGGGCAGCACCGGATCCTCCTAGCTGGAATCCGAGGATAAGCGATTTCAATGAATATTCGTCTAAAGTTTCGGGGCCGAAATTCTGGAGCTGGCTTAGTGGGTAGGCGAGTTCTGATGTAAGCATGCTCATGTCAAAGTTCATAAGTTCAGGCCATGACACTTTACATATTGCCCAGCCTACAAGCGGTGCGCATAAAGGTTCACCGCCAAGACCTCCGAAAACCATTCTTCCTATTATAACAGAGAGCGAACTGCCAACTGCAACCATCCACCAAGGACTGCTTGGTGGCAGCAGGAATCCAAACATCAATCCACACAGTAGAGCCGTATAGTTGTCGGATTCAATTTTCCGTTTCATGAGTTTTAGGCATCCTGCTTCCGCAATTACAGCAACAACGCAAGACAGAGCTAGAACCCTGAGTGCTGGAATACCACTATGCCAAATGGCAAAGCCTGCTGCCGGCAACAAAGCCAGCAAAATTTGTAAGGAAGTTCCCTTTATGGTTCGACCGCAATGAATGTGCGGGCTGCTGGAAACTGTTAAAACTGGAGATCCGCTAATCGGTTTCATATCTACTTCCGAAGGTCTTCGAGTATCGGTTTATCTAAAAGCTCTTTCTTCGCCAATCTTATGTACTGTAGCAGCGGCCGTTGAGCTGTGCACCAGTATGCGCAAAGCCCGCATTCGAAACATGATGCAATGAAATAATTAAGCGTGTTCTCAAAAAGTCCAAATTCTGCGTGGCGCGAAATCATATTCGGCATGAGTCTGGCCGGACATTTCATTACGCATTCTCCGCAGCCTACGCAGGGTGAATCTTTTGCCACTGGATCGTCACCGCCATAGACGACAGTAACCGCTTGCGTGGATGCAGAAATCCCGTGGTTCAATGAGTAAACAGCACGGCCCGATAAAGGTCCGCCAAGTAAGACCCTGTCTCCATCAGATAAGCTGAATCCAGCTTTACGGGTTAATAGGCCTACGGTTGTTCCTACTGGAGTTTGGAACAGGGTTGAGCCTACTTTAACCATAATCTCGGTGACAGGTTGTTTGCTGTGAACTGTGCGCCCAATTCTGTACAGAGTGGCGGCATCAATCACACAAACATCCGGAGGCAGCTCTTTTCCTGTTACGGATTTGACAACCATCGGCGGCAGTCCCGCAGGATATACCGGATCAATCTCGTGACCTGTGCATCCGGGGAGAGTCCATGCCATGCCCCGAGGTACGGCAATGGCTGACGCTATCGGCGAAAGGGCTTTCTTTAAGTAGTCCAGTCCTTCGCTCATAACGTGATTGAATTCTTCAATCAGAAATCTGTGCCCATCAATTCCAAATTCTTTAGGAACCGCGTTGATGATTAAAGTGCAACCTTGTTTAAAACCGCGCACATCAATACCGGCATCCCGCAAGTCACTGAGCATTGAAACACTGTCTGAGCTATTAAATGGAAGTGGCTCAGCTAACCTGTCGCCTTCTTCTTCGATGAGAATGAAGTCATTCTTAAGATCAAGAACCTTGCCTGAAATGGAAGAATGTACACTTGGAAGTTTATTGCCAGGGTCAACGCATAATTGCTGACCTTTCGCAACGAGTTCTCCCTTTGATACAAGCGTTTTAAGGCCTGTTATCTCGAGAGATATGGTAAGAGCAGAACTGAGTTCCTGCTCTCTGATGCGCAGTACCGGTCCGCGCTCTGATGGAGTAAGTGAGAAAATAGGGTTCATAGTAACTGTATCCACCTTATCTTAAATGACATTTGTCACAGTCATTATCTTTGTACGGGCCGTTTTTAATCTCTTTATGACAATCCATACACATGGCATGGAATGCCTCCACACGATTCGGAATCAGATCTTTATCGGCATTTTGATGGCATTGACTACAAGGAGTGGGATCAACTTCAAATAGTTTCATGTCTTTTATTTTATGACATGAGTCACAACCTTTCAACCCGTCGTCGAACTGTTCTTCATGACAAGTCGCGCAGCGGTCATGCGCAGCATTTCGGATGCTTGGTATGTCCTTGGTGCCTGCACTGGTATGGCAATTGGTACAGTTTTGCGGCTCTTCTTCAATATCTGGGCCGTGGTGACATGTCTGACAATCTTCCTCAGCGTATTCTTCATGAGCTTCGTGGTCGAAGTTGAGTTCACCAAGTTCTGCATGGTGACAGGTCACGCAATATGTATTGTCTGGAAACGAATTAATATGATCGCGAGTAAATTCTTTGTCGAATTCTTTGGGGTGACAAGTTCCGCAGGGGAGAGGTTCTGATTCGTTGTCAGCCCGTTCGTGATGGCACTTGTCACAGGCTATTTCGTATTCTCTAAGGTGCTTGGTGTGTGCAAATATTACTTTACCACCGCTGTTTTTTAATAAAATTCGTACTGGAATTTTTTGCTTTTCAGGAGAAGTCATGTACCCGGAGACAGAGAGTCCAAGAAGTACAATGAGTAGAATGGAGATAGGTAAAAACTTTTTATGCACCGATTATCCCTCGTTTTGTAGAGAATTTTAATTATAAAATATATAGTGAAACCACATGCTTTTGTCTAGCTCAATCATTAGCATGTGCAAAAAGTATCACAGTTTAGTTTATTCAATGTTAAAATTTTGTTAATGGGCAATTTGGGTATAAAATAATATGTTTGTTCCAAGAGAAACTATTGTAGTTTGCAAGCTTCTTGTGATAATTACTGAACGTGATGGAGCAGGGGGATATCTTTTAGATTTTGTTATCAGGGGTAATCATATTGTTTGCACGCATTTTTATTATTTTACTTATTCTTAATGTTGCCGGTTGTGTTTCTACTACGGCTAAAAGATTGAAAGATACAGGACAGATGGTGTCTATTCCTGATGCGAGAACCCGTGTTCTGGAGTATCACGAAAGCGGTCAATATCTACTGGATGTTCAGGCTTCCGTGAAAGAAATTGCGGATGCTGTAGAAAAGGCTGTTGTCGGAGGTATGAAATATCCGGCAGTGGTGATGTCGGTGGAAGATGTTTTAGTCTCTACCTATAAAATACGCAAAAAACAGGGTTTTTCGGATAATGTAAGCGGGCGCAAAGAAGTGGATTCCAATGTTATTTTAGGAATTTTGCCTGTGTTACGGCCTACTTTGGAACTCTATGATTCGTTGCTGATGCACAATGTTCCAGTCTTTTTGATTTCTCACAGACCGGAAAATATGCGTGTTTCGATTTTGGAGAATCTTGCAGGGGTGGGGTATTCTGGGTGGTCAGGGCTTTATTTGCTGCCGCCTAAATATGAAAAGGATTCTAGCGGTTTTTACGAAGAAGTTTGCCGAGGCCTAAGTGGTACAGGCATTAACATCGTCGCGAGGGTTGGTGTTATACAGTCTGATACTGCTGGAGCAAAGGTGGGAACTGCTTTCTTATATCCCAACTACATTTATTCATCCCGTTAGGTCAGGATGTACTTGTTCTGCTGAGCTGATAAATGGTATTATGTAGTAATCTAGGTAGCTTGAACTAATATTGTCTGTAAGATTGCACTCTATATGGTAAAAAAAAGCCCGTTTCCAAAATGTCTGTATAGGCATTTTGAAAGCGGGCTTTAGTATAACCTTGTTCGCGTTGTGCTAAAGTTTTTTTGCAAACTTAGCGGCAGCAAGACCTGCTACACAGCCTTCTCCGACAGCCTTTGCCATCTGTAGTGGAGGCCCGCAGATATCGCCCGCTGCAAAAAGTCCAGGCACGTTGGTGCGCTGTTGTTTATCTGTTTCAATGAATTTCATTGATTCATCAAGTGTGATTCCTAGCTCTGCCGCAAGAGACATGACTCCCTTCGCTCCGAGTTCAATGAAGACACCTGTAACGCCAAGTGTGGTTCCATTATCGAGAACCAAACCGTCAACACCGGCATCGCCTGTGATTTCTTTAACTTCTACGCCTTCGTGAATTATGACACCCGAATCTTTGAGGCGCTGCATAAGTTCTGGCGCGAATGAGAATTCTTTTGCCACCAAATGAGTTTTGGATGCTAAGTGTGTCAGGTGAAGAGCACCGCCTGCTGCAGCACTTTCCCCGCCTACGACAACAACTTCTTCGCCTTTGAAGAAGTTTCCGTCGCACTCAACACAATAGCTGACCCCTTTTCCGAAAAGGGCTTTTTCGCCGGGAACGCCTAGTTTGTTGCGGGTCGTTCCTGTGCATATAATGACGGCTTTAGCCTTGAAGGTTTTTGTTTCGCTGTTCACAGTGAAACCGCTGCCATCAAGTGACATCAGGTCTGGCGGAACAATGCTTAGAACATCTTCATTAAAGAAGATCGCTCCAAAGCTTTCTGCTTGTTGCTGGCCTGTTTTTAAAATTTGTTCACCGGAAATTTCAAGAGTACAACAAAAGTTTTCGATATGTGCCCACCAGAGACTGCTTTTATCATTTTTACCTAGAACAAGAACTTTAAGTCCTTTTCTTGCTGCGTGAATAGCGGCTTGTAGGCCTCCGGGGCCAGCTCCTAGTATGATAATATCTTGATTAGCTTCGATCATGTTTCAGTGTCCATTGTATTAGTGGTTTACAGTATAATAAAATAATTCTAACCGATAAATAAGTACCAAATTTGAAAAAGCAAGAAACCAATAAGTCTTATAACAAATTTCTTATTATGAATTCAGATGGTTCATAATAGGATCGTACAAGCTAGCAACTCTCGGAATATCAGGTAGTTGAGAGAATATTTGCCTAACTACATTACGGTCGATCATTTGCTTTTTTGACCATTTATAGTTCAGGTCATACGCCCAACTCAAAATGAGCAGTCTAAAGTCGTTTATGCAGGTCATATCTGTGTAAATTGCTTGCTTGCCGGACTCTACAGAAGATAGCACCGAACCAGTAACTTCATCAGGTTTTTCTTCAAGACCCATTAAGGCAACTGAGCCAAGGTGTTTGCTATCACTCATATGCGCAAGCATAATACCCATGATATCAATTTTGTCCGAATCCCGGATTATTTGCGTTACGGTCCGCAATTGCTCTGGGATATGGGCAGGTATTGCCATGCGATTATGCAAGGCAATCGCACCGAGTATGATCCTAAGTTGTGATTTAGGCAAATCTCTAAGGAGCTTTCCGCGAATAATTTGTTTCACGCCCATTGTTGCATGGTTGCACGAGTCGCTATCTTTAAATGTTTTATATTTAAAATATTGTGGAAAGCGGCCTGTGTCGTGAAAAAGTGCGGCAATTTCAGCTGTTTGAGTTTGCTCTGGAGTGAGGTCTAAAGATTCACAGATACCTTGGCAATTTTCAAACACCCGCAATGAATGATCGTATTTCAGCTGATAGTCTGAATGTTCACGTTCATTTGCTACTTTTAAGTATGGTGAGCTGAAACTTTTGAATATCTCTTTAAACTTTATCATAAAAATTATTAGTGCAGAATTTTCTTTTTAGTGAACTTGTAATCAAGTTCAGAAATTTCTCCGGATTTTAAATTTTCTTCAAGTGTTTTAAGTTGTTGCGCACGCATTTCTTCGGCTTCTCGGTCCATTTCATGATCTCTGAAAATCCCTTTGGGACCAAACAGAACTCTCAAGAATACAATGATGAAGCCAAGAATTAATGCACAAAAAGCAATTTTTAAAAGTGAAGCGTTAAGATCGCCATAGCCAGGTCCGAAAGGCCAATGGTCCCAGTGAGGACCTGTTCCGAGCTGTGCATTTATGAAAAAAGGAATGGATAAAATCGTATCAATCATGTTATGTCCTAATTAAGTTTTGATGGATAACTACCTTTGATTTTGACTGACCGCAAGGTCATTAATGATAAGAAAAAAGATAACATTCATTATTTATGATTAACTGGTGATTTAGGATTGGATTGCTCTTTGAGTTGTCGAGAGTAGTATATTCCAAGGGGTGTTTTATGAAAATATTAGTTGTTGAAGATGAAGTCGCAAGCATGAAGTTTATTTCTCATTTAATGGTAAAATATGGAGAGTGTGACACAGCCTCAGATGGAATAGAGGCTGTCAGGATTTTTGAAGTGTCTCTTAGCAGTGGTCCTCCTTACGACCTGATTTGCATGGATATAATGATGCCGGAAATGGATGGACATGAAGCATTGCAAAAGATCCGCCAACTGGAAGAGCTCTATTCAATTCCCCCTAAAAGAGAAGTTAAGGTCATTATGACGACAGCTCTTGACGATCCTAAAAATGTTATGAATGCCCTTTTTAAGGGCGGTGCTGACGAATATCTGGTTAAGCCTATCACCTCTGCGAATGTTGAAGAGGCAATGAAAAAAGTAAAATTATTGTAGAAATAACCTTTCTAATTGAATCTTTTTACTAGACAGCCTTGAATTGGGTATTAATATTAAGTCTGCGGCCTTTGTCGCAGATTTTTTTTAATTTAAATACTATGAGGTATTAGATGAAACTACTAGGTTACGTGGCTCTTCCTCTGACAATGATTTGTTTGCTTGCTCTTATGGTTGGGGATGCAGACGCAAGAAGATTTGGTGGTGGTAGATCCTTTGGAAGTAAGTCATCTTTTTCAAAATCTTATAAGAAACCGACAACAACAGCTCCTACATCAACTAAAGCTGCTGGAGCAACAGGTGCAGCTGGAGCTCAAAGTGGACTTGCCCGTCCCGGTATGGGGCTTATGGGCGGACTTTTGGCCGGAACATTTCTTGGATCCATGCTTGGTGGCGGAGGAATGGGCGGCGGCGGCGGTGGTGGATTCTTAAATATAATAATTATTGGGGCATTGATTTACTTTGGTATCAAGTTTGTTCGACGTAGAGGCGGGTTAGGCGCTATCTTGGGTCAGCCCGGTGCTCAGCAAAATAAATCTGCTCCACGGCAAGGTAATCCTGTAGATATCAACAGTCGCAGAGAGCAGAATTCTAATAGTGCCTGGGACCATCTGTCGTCAAAGCCTAAAGAGTCTCCCATGTCTGCTCCCCAAGGGGCAGAGCAGGTCAGTCCTGAAATAGGCGTTCCTGCCGGCTTTGATTCTGAGGACTTTCTTGAAGGTGCTAAAGCAATATACACACGTCTTCAAAAGTCATGGGACGGGCGTGATTTGAGTGACATTGAGCAGTTTGCAACTGCTGGTGTTGTTGCAGAGATTAAACAGCAGCTTGCAGATGATCCGAGCCCTTCCAAGACAGATATAATGCTGATCAACGCAAGGCTTCTTGAAGTTAAGGAAGAGGGATCTCAAATTCTCGCTACAGTTTATTACGATGTGCTGCTTCGTGAAGATGCAAATGAATCACAGCCTTCTCAGATTCGTGAAGTTTGGAGCTTTGTTAAAGAAAATAATGAATCTGCAATGTGGAAACTTGATGGATTACAGCAGCTTGAAGATTAGAATTTAAGTCCTGAACGACTATTTACCCGGGGCATCATCTTTTAAAGGGTGGTGCCCCTTTTTTTTGACATAATTGAGTAAAAAAGTGCTACTTAGTCATTACAATAAGTAATGCTTAGTAGGCTAAGAATAGCCTGATTACATATTTAGATGTCAGTGTTTAAATAGCAGGAGGAATAATGATTAGAAAAAATACGGAGAATATAGATATTGATTTGAAGGAACTGATTCCGGGCTTTATTTCTAATACGGAGTTGGAAATAAAGGCACTTGAAGAGGCTGTTGTTAATAACGACATGATTACAGTTAATAGAATTGGCCACAATATTAAGGGCACTGCCTTAAACTATGGATTCGTGAGTTTGGCCGAAATAGGGAAAGGTTTGGAAAGGGCAAGTGATGTTAATGACGTAGAGAAGGTCGGGGCATTACTATCGTGGTTCAGGGAATATTTCCTGACACTGGAAATAATTTTCGAAGATGTCTAGTTAAAATCTACCAAAGGAATCTGCTCAGTTCCAGTTTGAAAGATTTTGGATGAATACATTCTTCAATCTCTAATGACTCGCCGCTGTTCTCTGAAGCTAGTTTTGCAAGATCGATATATTTAGGGTGTGTTGCTCTCAATCTGCTGTCAAATACGATTTTGATTTGTGGCAGAAGAGGGGCTTGCGGAGTGTTCTCCAAAACTATGCCGTAGCTTCCGTCAGATAGTTTTACAAAACATCCTACCGGATAAATCCCGACACACATAATAAAGCTCTCAATATAACGTGTGTGAAAGGTGGTTTTTTTCATTGAATACAGATGTTTAATTGCCATATTTGGCGTCATTGCTTCTCTGTAAGGACGGTCAGAAGTCATTGAGTCATACGAATCGCAAATTGAAATAATTCTCGCAAATTTATGAATTTTGCTGCCAGAGAGGCCTTCTGGGTATCCAGAGCTGTCGTCTCTCTCATGGTGCGAAAGGACTCCTTTAATTATATCTATAGAAATGCCCGGCTGATTGTTGAGGTACTTACAGGCAGCAACTGGATGATCTTTTACTGTTGAAAACTCTTGTTTTGTGAGTTTTCCTTTTTTTTTCAAGATAGAGTCTGGAATCCAAATTTCACCAATATTCATCAGCATTGCAGCAATAGAAAGCTGCGTGATTGATTCTCGTGGAAGGCCCATAAACCTACCGAGCATGGCACTCAATATTGCGGTGTTGAGGCTGTGCGAAAACAGATACTTGTCTGACTGGGCCAGCACAGTCAGGCTTGCAGCGGCACTGGGGTTTCTTTCAATGGAATCAATCAGTGGATCAATATTTTTTTCGTATTGCGCCACGTCAAGCGAGTCTCCTCTTTCAACGGTCTCAAATATCAACTTAATCATATTCAGAATGTTGGCGTATGTTTCGCGAGCGAAAAGAATTTCTTCAGAATAAGAGGTCTTTGGATGGATGTTTGCTGTGGTACTTTTAGATGAATCTATGAGGACTTCTTTAATGTCACAGCGTTGTAGTTTTAGAATCGTTTCTTTAGAAGAAATGCTGGTGTTGGCTATCTCTTCGGGTAAGGAGGGATTGCCGTTTGCTGAGCAAACCACGAACATTCCTTTCTGGATATCTTTTGTATATACTTTTTCTAGCATTATTAATCTTATCTATAGAAAAAAAGGTGGGGTGCAACACTTGCTTAGATTACATTTATTCAAGCAAATCATTACACTGCGAGTTGTGGATTAGGCAAGAAAAAAGTGCGTATTGCCACGCTACGCGGCGGTGGGGATAACTCCCCCTAATTACGCACTGATTTTTTTCAATGATGCGACTCGATTCGCAATGATTTGGTTTTGGCATCCTATTTTAGATTACCCTCCGTTAAGATTCATATCATCTCGTCTTACCTACTAATATAATAATCCTTGATACTTAATTGTCTATGGTTCTGGTTTTAATTTGTTTAAATAATCTATTGGTCATTGGTTGTTCAATTGTTTAAATAATTGATCAAAAGCTATTGACGTGCAGATATGACTGTTGTATATGTAGTTCATAATTTGAATAAACAACAATTGTGCAGGTGTTATGTCTAGTCAGTATTTAAGTCTTAGGGAGGTTGGTAGAAGGTTGGGGATACCACCTTCTACTGTCGTCTATTATAAAGACAAGTATTCCAAGTTTATACCCGCTTCAAATAAGGGTTCTCGCAGGCAGAGGTATTCTGTTGATGTATTAGAAATTTTTAGGAGGATACGTGAAATGTACGGAATGAATTGGTCAACTGAACAAATTGAAAATGAATTATCCCTTAAATTTAGTATGTTAGTAGATAGTATTAAAAATGAACAACAAGTGATCAATCAAGCTGGAGTTGAACCTAGTAGTGATATCCAGGCCGTTGTTCAGGGCCTTGCAAGTGTTATAGAAAAGGTTTCAGATCTCTTGTCTAATCAGGTTTTATTTCAGTCTGAGATTAGAGATTTGCGTGATGAAGTTTCAAGTCTCAGGAGTGAGAAGAGAAAGCTCGAAGCAAAGACGAATGAACATGTTCTCGATATGGCCATGGAGATTGGACAGTTGAAACGTGATAGGGTTGAGCTTTTTAGATTGCTCAGAAAAGGTGGAGGATTAAATGGTCCGGATGAGACTTCTTTTCCGACGTCTGAATACTTAGAACGGCCTTTGGTTATTCAGAACTCAGATGGGCATTATCTTGGAGTTGCTGGTAAAGGTCGTAAGCATTTTTCTTTGGAAGATTATGTAAAGTTACTTGAGAATAGTGTGAATTCACATCGAAGTGTTGATCTGAGGTGGGAAAAGAAAGAAAGTCAGTGGGTATTGGTTATTGAGGCAAGTGAAGAGGTTCTAGATGATAAAAAATCCATTGTTCTTGCCACAGAAGAGACTGTTACCCCAAACAACAATACTGTTGTTCGCATTGTCAGTATGGAAATTAATGAGAAGAATGTTCCCGAAGCTCTTTTGTTTAGTCTTTTCAAGCAGATTCGCGACAGTTTCCTTCGTTAAAAGGAGTTGTGAGTTTCTCTAGAAAAAGTCTTGATGTTAGCTGGAAATACATATATCTATTTACCTAATATAAGTGGAGTTGTATTTAGGAGGTTGAGATGCCGCAGGTTGCAGCTAGAATTACACATGACCATGAGCAGTGGCTTAAGAACTATTTCAAAACGAAAAGTGCTGGTGCTGAATTTATTCTACCGTGGGCCGTTGATATGTTTTTTAAATCAATGAGATCTACTGCTAAGGAACTTAACGTTTCTGAGTTAAAAACTATATTGGAAGCATATAGTGGTGTTAAGATTCTTCCGAACCAGTGTAAGGGAGCTTATCTGTTTTTACGCATAGAAGAAGCGTGCGAAACAGAAAATGTTCATGTTACGCATGGAGTTAGCAGAGGAAATCTAGAAGCGAAGCTGAAAAGGTTGTCTGATGTGCAGTCTACTGCTTTGATGATCTGGGCTACTGCGTACTGGGTTAGCAAGGTCTGGAATGGTGTTAGCTTTGAGGAATACATCAAGCTGACATGTAGTTAATTTCGCTATCGAAATTGCTTTTTTTGCGTGATTATAACTAATTGTCCGTACAATTAAAAAGCCAGCTATGTTTTCATAGCCAGCCTTTTTTTTGTCGTTATTTTCCCAATTCAGCTATTCATACTGAAAGCGATTAAGCCTCGTTTTCCTAAATCTTTTAGGAATGCGGCTGTTGCAACTTCTGCTTCACGCGGTAGGACGTTGTATTTTTTTGCAAAAGATGCGGCTATTTTTTTTACGCTGGTTTCGCCATCAATCATATCCCACACAAGAGATCCCATATCATCTAGTTCCAATCTTTTCATTGGTGGACGTCCGCCTTTCCAAAGGCCATACTTTTTGGCGACATCTGCAAAGATTGGTTTCATCCGCAAGGGATAGGCTAGAACTATTCTATTGTGGTCTGCTCTGGTTTCTTCGATATCCAAATTTTTAACAGGCTTACACGCAAGTGCTTCACCTCTTGTCATTTCTGGAAGTGGTTTCTTTTTCTTTCTACCGAACAATGGTGTAATTCTCAAAAATGTTTTGCATTCTATCTTCGGGGATAGCTGTGCGTGAGCATATAAGTACGGCTTGAATGCGGTTAGCCTGTTTTGTATACCGAGCCTCAATCTGTCCGAAAGGGCGACGCTTAGAGCTAAATTTAGACATTGTGAGCTTTGCGGCCGAAGGTTTCTTTTCCTGTCCGAACATACAAGTAGAACCTGTGTCGAATTGGAGTTCTGCAATGGACAGATTTAGCCTTTTGATATCGTCTTCAAAAAATTCCTGAGAAAATTCGCCTAGAGTCCGTTCTTTCAAAATTGTATCGGCAGGACTTATTCTGTAAAGGGAAATGCTTTCATTTTCGTTACATAAACCGATTTTGAAACGACCGGGTTTGAATTCAAATGTATCTAGCTTGTAGCTGGCGGGAAGCTTTACCTCCATGTCGTAGATACGCCATGGGGTGTATTCTTCTGTGTTGTAGAACTTTATGCTTTCGAAAAGGGTCGTGGCAGCACAGTCGAGTTGTTCTCCGCCTTTTCCGATAAACTGAATGAGCATTACATTCGAAGATTTAGCGCAGTAAAACATAACTCCGCGCCCGGTAGAAAGGTCTGATTGCCAATAGAAAGCAGTTGAATGAAATCTTTCGAGTGGTTTCTTCCAAGTTGAAGGAAGAACTGAAGATTCAATTTTAATCCCTGATGCTGCTTCAATCTTTTTAGCTAACTGACGAAAATAATTTTGTTCTTTATACGTTTTTCCTGAATCATACCATCTGATTTCAGCGCAAGGGTGTTCACCGTTATCGAGTTGTATAAAGCTTTTGTCTATTCCGCTTACTTCAAATTCGGATGGAATATCAAAGCTGATTCCATCCCAAGCTATATTCTTCCTACCCATTATTTGTTCCTTTTGAAAATCTTAAGTCTTCTGTAATCCATATATAATACAATTCTGAATTGATATTACGTAGCCTTATCAATTCAATCTTTAAATCAAATGGTGTGTAGCTCTAAAGGAGAATAAAACAGCACAGGTTTTAGAATTCGTCAATAGGCCATTTTGCCTAACGATTTCAAAATAAGAGTGCAACCCATTGCAAACATTCCTGTTAATCCCATTCCACATGAGAAACCAGCTAGTAATACCGGTGCATATTGACGCCACATTGCTCCATATTTTTTCTGGAAAAAGTAGCGCCCAATTAGTGCTCCGCAAACTTCCAATATGAATGCGTGGGGAGTACTTTGCCCCAGTCCTCTGACTACCCCGTAAACTAACATGACTGGTAGCCCGAGCGTATTCAGGACTGAATAGAGGATCATTCCTAACCCAATTCCTGAGAATATAATAGGTGCACTTAAAGCTTGGAAAAATAGGGAGTTACCATCTAACGTCGAGGTCTGCATCAGCAAGCTGTTCAGAGCCTGCAAATGCCATAATTCCTGCGCGTACGGATAGTTAGACGACGGAATCGGTGCTAACTGCCAAATAAATTGAGAGAAGAGCAGACTAGCTATCATTACTACTGGGAAAACAACGAGTTCCGCTTTAATGATACCGCGAATGGATGTTCCAGTAAGTTCAATTTCACGGAAATGGACAGTTGCCTCACCATAGTTGTGAATCGGAATTGGTGCATACCAAATTTCAATCCCTTGATATCCAAAGAATTTTGCCCCAGCGATAAAACTCGCTTCTCGCACAAGAGGCAAGCTGACAAACTGGCCGGCTATACCTTCCATTCGGGCCGAAATGTATGAAATTATCGGCGTATAGATGAACCCGTAGAGTAAAAAGAATATCCACGGAAAGTTTGGTACAAGAAATAAACACATGCCCACGTAGGCAAGAGTTGAGAAGAAATAGATTCCAATGGAGAACCAGAAGTTAATGTCACCTCGACCTTCCGGTGGCTCGAATAAATTGCTCCAAGATGCGCGGCTTTTTGCGTGTTCTCCGCGGAAAGATTGCACCACGGACCATATACCGATGAAACCGATCGCAAGTCCAAGCCCGATGGAAAAACTCATATAGAAGTCGAAGTTGTTCGCAAAAACGGTTTCAACTGTTTCCATACCGGGATGCCATCTGTGCAAAATGCCGTGTTCAAATAGAATCGGGTTGGCAATAAAGGTTACGATAATACCAATCAGACCGCCAATGACAGCCCAGAATGGTAGAACCATACCAATGAAAAATAGGCCGAGGTCGAACTGGATACCAGTTGCAACCGCTGGCAGAATTTTTTCGGTATATGGCGTCAGCTCAATCCACGGTATTGGAATCAGCCGTATCGGTTCAGTAAATATAAGTCCTGAGACCGCTGGCAAGAGTACATAGACGGCACCGAAAGCAAGTCCGATAACACCCCCTATAGAGAATACTCTCCATTTCCAACTGGTTTCCTTTTCTTCCGTTGATTCAGCAAGAGCCATAGTACCGAGGGCGCCAACAGGAGCCATCGGGAAGGGCAGTTTTTCAACATCGGAAGTGATACGGTATAAGGCGTAACCCAGTCCAAAGTGGTCAATTCGCTGAACTATTTGCGAACCCACCAGTAGGAGTATCGGGATCATCCAGTCCCTGTGAAAGAACGTTCTTTCAAGTAACGATTCAGATCCGGGCTGCGGAGCAATCCACGTAGGAATAAACTCGGTTAACCCCAACATTCGTGCCGCATCTGATTGGACGAGGTACTGCTGCCATAGCAAACCCGAGAAAGGTGAGGCTAATGCCGCACCTGCCATGTAGTAGAGCAGGAAAATTTCCTGCTGTTTGAGTTCAGTGTAAGACCGTTTTGCTATTTCAGCAAAAAGGATGATTGTAACCCATCTTGCGGCAGGTCCGATTCCCTGTCCGATGACGAGCTGCAAATACATACTACCCGGCATCATCAAAAATCCGATGAAAACCGCGCCGACAACTGTTTTCCAGTCAAACCCTTCTTCAAAGTGGTCTGGTGGCTTGAGCAGGTCTCGATATTCTTGTAGTTCTTTATCGTTGTTCATATCTTTTTTCCGGTGCAGTTATTATCTAAAATTAGCTGTGTATTATTACGTGAAATCTATCCTGGAAGAACCTGATAACTTTGTCCTGCCCATAAGCCGTACAAGGCCCATGCGCCACCCATTAAGAAGTCGCCCATAATTAATCCGAAGAAAAAGTATCTAACTCTTTTAAACAGCCCGACTCCTCCGTAACGAAGGGTAAGCTGGTTACACATCCATCCAAGGAAAAAGCTGAACCATAGAATTTTCATGGCTGAGCTGTATGCAGTCAGGTATCCGATTGGATGCAGAGGCCACCATGGCAGTCTGTTATACGCAACAACCAAGGTGGTCATCACAATAGCACCGACTGTGGCAAAGGTTGTCACCCACTCGGTTGATGCTGCCGGCTCCTGTATAACCCGTACTACGCTGTCGTAGACGGTCATGGATGTGCTTGTCGCCCAGTCCAGATGAAGCTCTCTGATGCCGTATTTATAACAAACGAATAGCATTGCTGCGAAAGACACAGCAACACCAGCCAGCACAATAATGATTATGCCGGATAGGAATAAACGTTTGTTTTTGATCCATTCATTAACTTTTGATCCGTGAACAAGTGATGGCATCAGGGATTCTCTAAGGTCAACAAAGAGAATTTTCTGACACATGGCGGTAATTGCGATTCCGATTGCGCCGAAAAACTTTGTTCCGAACATGGCCGTTACGCCGTCTAGCGGGGCCGCAGTCAAGGTGAAGTAGGCGATACCACCCTGACAAATGGCTTTTGATGCCACTAAGGTGAATATAAAGAATGCTGTCAGCACTACCAGCGCCACAAGCATAGGTACACCGAAATTAACGCACCATGCGACTAGCAGACATGCGGAAATCAGCAGTCCCCAAAATGAGAATCGCAGGGACATCCATTCTGAGGCACTTTTTGTTTGACCGCCGCCGAAAGCTTCGCGCACTACCTGTTGTAGGTGTTGCCTTGCCAGCCAGACGATAAAACAGAAAAATACGAGATAAGCACCGATCATCTGTGTTTCTTCCGGTCTTGTCAGTGTCGGTCCAAAAGTGACTCCAAGTGCTGACGCGGGGATGTTCAAACCTGCAGCATTTAATATTCCGTAGAAGAGTCCGCCCGACAGGAAAAAGAACCAAAAGCTAAATGATATTTGGCGGGACGCAAGGAAAGCAAAGCCCACAAAAGCGGGATAGAAGTAAATTTTGAGCTTAGTAAAGCCGGAAAACAGCCCTGTTTTCGCAAAATATTTACCTGCAAGTACGAGTGTAGGCATTTCCGGGACTGACGGTATGTAGAAATGTAATCCATTCATAGTGTGAAGGAGTACACAGAAAATTATACCGCTTAAGAAAAACTTATTTGTAAGGAATGAACCGTATAGACCTTGATCAAGAGCCTCTTCCATAAATCTTGGCAACTGTAGCAGAGGAAAGTTGATTCGTTCATTTTCAACCCACTGACGGCTGAAAATATTAGTCAGACAGAGCATCATGAAATAGCAAAGCAGGATGAAAGCTGCCCACCACATGAGTGGGGTAACCCATGCAGACCACGGAATAGCCGCAATGAGGTCTACATTATCCATGAAAGATCCGCCCTTAATACCATTATATAGAGACTCAATAGCTTTGGGGTCGGTAGGGTGGAGCGATTCCGGCATCAAGGGCTGGAGCACTTCTGTCCATCTGTTACCAATGGTCGCGAAATGAAATGGGGCCGTCAGATTGATAAAAAATGTTCTGGCAAGGCCGGTAAATGCTATTCCTGAAACAATGACAGTAAGAATCCACATTGTCATAAGTTCCAGCCCTGTTAGAAGCGGAACAGAGCGGAATATCCGATGATGTAACCCTGAAATTGCTGTGAGCCATGCCAGAATAAAAAACGGCGCCAGTGGGAAATGTCCACCCGCTAGCGGAGTCGCATTTAAATAGGCATTATTAAATGGCGTAAAAGCACATATCATTAATCCAAAAATGATTCCGAGTGCTATCGCCCGTATTCTTATGTTACCATGCATCTAAGGAATCCTAAGTTATTTAAAGGTCTTCAAGAGTCTTTTTAAGGTCAAGTCCTGTGAATCCGAATGCCATCAACTCTGGAATCTTATCACGGAAAGTCTTTTGCTTTTCAGGATCAAGTGAACGCCACACAAGGAACTGTTTTCTTATGGCGTTGATGAAACTTTTATTAAGTCGTTTCCACGCGCCTATTTCACCTGATTCACGAGATATTGTCAGGGCCGCTTCAAGGAACTGCGGGTATTCAGCAGATGGCCTGAATTCTAGTCTGACCATCTGTTTTACGCCGAAGTCAAATGGTGCAAGCCAGACGCGTACATCGAACTGGAAACATGCAATATGGTCAGGGAAATCTTCTGATACTTCCTTTAGTGATTCAGGGAGAGGACGGTTGCTGAAGTTTACCTCAATTTCAGATGTTGAAAATAGTCCGTGCGAAACTTCAGTATGAGCTTCAAGGTATTCCAACAAAAATCCACCCGCATCCTTCTGCTCATTATGTTTGAGCAGGAAGGGCAGAGTTGCTTCGATATCATCAGATCCTGAGTCCGGCATTTTCCACGACCTGTTGACGTCAGGAATAGCAATATTTGCGGCTACTCTTGAAGGGTAGATCACTGAAATGAGTGTTACGGCGATGACAAGTAACATTGCGGCAACTCCAGCCATAGATGAATAGTTGGCGGTCATGCCAGCCCACAGAGGTGTCCCAGCTAACAGACCCGAGGCCGTTTGCGCAATGAGATAGCCGACTACCACGCTGATGACTGCAAAGGCCACGGCCTCAGCAATAAATAAGAATGATACATGGGTTGGAGCCATCCCGATGGAGGTGTAAACTGCAATTTCTTTTTTACGTTCGTAAACACTCGTAATCATAGTATTCAGCACGATTAGTGCAGAGATTATGAGCGGGATGAGAATATTTGATACACCGGAATAATTCATACTGTCTGAGGCCTGACAAATGTAAGTTCCCGTTGAGTCGCAACTGAAAATAGGCAGTCCGTAACGGTCCACCAGACCATTAATAGATGCTTTCGAGAAAACACCCCTAGCCGGTGCAATGGCAACAGCTTTTAAATGTCCGCCCATAGCCATCAGAGTGTCATATGGAATAATGGCGGAGACTTCTCCAGGAATATGAGTGTAACGACCTTGGAATGTGTCGATATCTTCACCCGATTCAATAGCATCAGCCTCAACTTCGCTAAGTTCTTGAGCCGTAGCGGAAGGGAAGACCACAGGCGACATTGGCTCACCGTCAAGATCCGTATGCTCAGTGAACTTTTTGCTGTCGAAAGTTCCCGTTAATATGAAACTGCTGCCCCATACGGTAACTTCATCTCCGGCAGATGCACCAAGCCTGTCAGCCATCTTTTTTGAAAGTATAATCTGTCTGTTCAGATCAGGAACAAGCCATGTTCCATCGACCAGAATTTTGTCAATTCCACTAATTTTGTTTTCTATATGGCTAAGCCCGACAAGACCTTTAACTTCCTCATGTTTACCTTCAAAACTTACAGGGGTACTTGCTGAGATAGTTTTATCTTTTAATTCAAGCCAGCCGCGCGGAGCTACAATGCCGTTTTCCTGGAAGTCGTTACTTACTATTCCAAGTGTTTCGCGAGGCAGATCCTTCCAACCCAGATTTTTCATGAATATACCGGAATAAGGCTGGTTTTCACTGAAAAGAACGTAGGTGTGTTCTCTTAGAGATTTTACCGCAGTAAAACTCATGATCGTAAATGTTAGAATGGTAAGCGTCAGGCATGTCAGGAAAGTTCTTATTTTCCTTCGGCGCAAGTTACTGACGCCAATCACAAATGCAGACGTGAAAGCCTTCCATTTACTGATTTCAGACGTACTTGTCCTGTGCGCTCGTTGTTGCAATAGAATCATTTCTTTTTCGAACCTGAAAAAGATGATCAACGACACCATTATAGATAGTCCGAGGATGAAGAAGGCTAATATTACCACCATGGGACTATAGGTGAGCTGGAATGCCGGATGGACCATATAAATGAGCCCAATAACAGTCATCAATATGCCAAGGAATCCTAAAATTCTTTTATGAATGTCGGCGAACGCAAAAATTACTCTTTCTATACAGTATGCAAAGGGTATGAATAGCGCGATATAAAACAGAACACCGACAAGAACGTCTTTTTGTGTTTGGTCTACATCAAGATATACTCTTGAAGCTAAGGCCCACGCTGTGCGTGAGTTTTCCATGAAATCGTCATACTGGCGGTCTTTCCACGCCTTATTGGACCTAGCAAGAGCTTCTGTTCCTTGCTTTTCTAAGGTTCTAATTCGCTGGTTAACAATACCGTGATCTTCAAGGTTTGCGATTCTCGGTTTGAGAAGGTTCCACATATCTGAGGCCGCTCTGTGATTGGTCGCAGGGATAATGGGCCATTCTTTTAAGTTATATCCATTACCTCCGGTATCTTGGGGCGTGGAATGGATGAGAATCATCTTCCGGTTCAGTACGGAATCAGACAGGGTCATCTTGAGCGGTACATTCGGTTCAAGAAAAACACTGGCAATTGTGGAAGAACGGGTATCAATGCGGCTGTACCAATAATGCATAGGGTCTGCATCTCGCGCACCATCCAGTACTTCAACTTTGGTCATGTATCTGAAAGTTCTTGGAGTCAGCAGGTCAAATAAAGTTGTCTGCGTACATGCAAACATGACAACTTTAGTTTCCATATCAAGTCGGCGCATTTTAAGTCTGTATGCGCTTTTGCCTGTCTGCTTTTTGTCAATAGCCCAGATTATTCTGCCGTCGGGGTTGTATTTGTAACCTTCAATAATAAGCTTTGCCTGAACGAGCTTACTTGACGCAACCCCGCTAACTTTAAAGTCTCCTGCCATGTCGGCTAGAGAGTAAAACCTAGTGTTGCCCTGAAAGGACATGAAAATTGTATCCGGTGCTGCCTGATCAGCGAATAGTTCACCCTGTCTTACGAAACGAGCTTTACCATTAACCAGCGCAAAACCTTTGCGCGGATTTTTGGTTGTAAGCGGCACTGTCGCTGCAGATATACTTCTGACTAACCCTTCTACTAGATCGGCCTGTTTTTCGATTCCATCCCAGTTGACATTTTCCAAAGTATCAAAAGGCGTACCCCAGTATGGGCGGCCATCATTTACTGTTGCAAATGTGAAGCTGAGAAGTCCGGCCATTGTGGCAATTTCACTACTGAACTGCGGTTTATCAAGCAGCCATGTCTGCCATGGTCTGGATCTGTTCGGGCGCAGGGTGTCATTAAATAATCCGCTTGTTCCGATGTTTTTTTCAACGATAGGAGCAGCGTCTGCCAAAATATCGTTAATCTGAGAGAATGTTCTGGAAAGATTTACTCTTGGACGCAGGTCATAAAACCAGCCTTGGCCAAATGCCCCGACTCCTTCACCGCGACTCGAAAGGTGCAAGGAAACAGTACAGACAGGCTCCTTGGATCGGACTATCCTGCGAAGACTTCGTGCACTTCTTGCGGCTTCGAGTTGTTGTTTGATGTCCTGTTTAACCGCGTATACTTTAGCTTTAAGTTTTGGGAATAGACCGCGAAGTGCTTCGTTTTCTTCTGCGGGCAGTGTGGAATAATTGCTTTTCCATGAAATACGGCGCAAAAGTTTGCGCTTGTCGTCTACAATTTTAATTTCAGCTTTGTTCATGTTTTTATCCATGCGCATTTTCATAAGCTCTTTACTGATAATATCGACTTCGTCTTTTAGTTGATTTTTAAGCGAGTCATACATCAGATTGAAAAGTTCAGGATTTTCGACCGCCATTTCTGTGGCAAGTGGATTATCCATTTCTAATCCTTCTAAAATCTGAGCCGCATTATTTTTTTTCTTACTAAGCTGAGCTTTGATTCTTTTTAGGCTGATGCTTTTGCCCGAAATAGCTTTGATGAATTCGCGCATTCCTCGCAGTGATTGACCGTGGCCAGTTGTGGCAAGGAGAAGAATTGAGCGTTTAGGAGGATTGGCAGCAAATTTTTTGCCTATCTCAAATAGTGATGCAATGGAAAGAGCTTCGTCTGCTCCTGGGGAATTACCCATTATATAGGACGAACTGTCGTAGAAAGATTCAATTATAACGAGGTCTTCTGAAAGTTTAGGGTCGGTTCCCTCAATCATGCAGTAAATGTTTTCAGCGGCAATACGTTCCCATTTTGCGGAAGATTTTACAGTTGCCTGCTTTGCTACAACTTTATAATTGTCACCCGGTGTAAGACCCAATTGACTTTTGCTGTCACTGGCGCTCATGTAATAACGGGGAAAATCCAGTGGTGATAGTTCTAATTTTTCTTCGAAGAATCCTTTCAGTGTGGGGCCTGAATCAATATAAATAAGAGCGGAAGCGCCAAGACTTGCGGCGTTCAGCCAGTTTTTACCAGAATCAATATCCATTAGGACTATTGCATTTTGGATGGGCAGTCCGTTGAAATCAGATAAACGCCCCTTGCCCACATAAATCATGGGGCCTGTCAGACCTTCTCGCGAGGTTGCAGGGGGAGATATTGCATTAAATTTTGCAGGGCTTATGCTAATCTTTTTGCCACTTTTGCCAATGGTTAACTCAGCTTCTGAATTAACCATTGTCGGGGCTAGAAATAGGTGTTTGCCTACTTTGACATCACCTAGTTCTTTAAATCTCTTTACGATGTAGTCCGCAGCTTTTTTTTCACCTTCCGTACCGAAAGAACGATCTCCCAAGGCTGTAAGCTCGGAAATGGTCTGTTTGTATGGTTCGGATGAACTATAAGCTTTTTGCGGTGCGCTGATTAATGTCAGCACGCACAATATCGCAATCGTCATCAACACTTTTAGTGGTGATAGTTGCGGGCGGGTCTTATTTATCAAAAAGATGGACATTAACTGGAGCCTCCGGGGATCAGGCCATGCGGATACAGCCAACATCAATGTTGAGCTGATCTCGATTTTCTACTTTCTTAACAAGGCCGTCCTCAATCCATACTACCCGGTCAGAAGCATTCAGCATCTTATAGTCATGAGTAGCTGTAATAATTGTAACTCCGCGTTCCTTACTGAGTGCGCTCATCAATTTGATGATCTCTTCACCTGTTGAAAGGTCAAGGTTACCAGTAGGTTCATCGGCAAGAATAATGGCAGGGTCGTTGGCAAGTGATCTTGCAATTGCAACGCGCTGCTGCTGCCCACCGGATAGTTCCTGCGGTTTGTGATTGTATCTCTTTTGTAGTCCTACAAGATCAAGAAGCTCGATTCCTTTTTTCACAGCCGCATCATTATGAACCCCTGCGAAAATCATGGGAAGCGTAATGTTTTCGAGGGCTGTCATCACCTGAATGAGATTGAAGGTCTGAAATATGTATCCGATTTTGCGGTTACGAAGCCATGCTAGTTCGAATGCATCAAGCTGCGCAATATCCACTTCATCAATGAAAACTTTCCCTTCAGTAGGTTTATCCAGCCCGCCGATCATATTGAATAGTGTGGATTTACCAGAGCCTGACGGCCCCATAATCGAGAGGTACTCACCAGCATATATTTCTAGATCAACGCCTTTTAAAGCCTGAACATTAGTGCTGCCGAGTTTAAAGCTTTTCGTAACTCCGGTAACTCTTACTATAGTATGTGCATCGGGCATATATTGTCGCCTTTGTCTGATTTAGTTTTCTAAAAAATAGTCAAAATATTAAGTATATGTGAGTCAGTGTTATGAATTATTCTTCAACACGCATAGCTTCAATGGGCCTCATTTTCGCGGCAATTAAAGCAGGGTAGAATACCCCAATAAGACTTAGCCCGAAACCTACTATAATGGAGTAAAGCACGGACATTCCTACGTCGGATAAAGGGAGATACCTGATTGCATCAAATCCAAACCTGAGCATTCCGAGGAGAATAGCTATTACGCCGCCTGCGATTGCTCCGAGTAGTGAGCCGACAACCCCTTGCATTGAGGCTTCAAGGACAAACAACCGCAAAACAAAGCTGTCGAGTGCGCCTAGGCATTTCATGGTTCCGATTTCGCGAAATCTTTCCGTGACCGCCATGAGCTGTGCATTGATAATTCCGACAGTACAAACTAGAAGCGACAGAATAACGATCCAACGCTCTTTAGCGCTGCCGCCAACTTGGTAGCCTGATTTATCAAGCATTTTCATTAGATCTGGTTGCCCAGAGCCGTAAATACCATTTGATATATCACTACCAATAAGTATGTACGCCAAGAAAGAAACGGCAAGTATAAGGGATGTTACCGTTACCATATTTCGAAGGAATCTGGACTTGATACTTTTTATACTGATTTCAAGTGATTTATCAAAAGGAAGAACGACCTGAGCAACAATATCTGTTTCAGAGTCAGGGTCTTGGAATGGTATTCTTTTTTTCTGTGACATTTTTTGCTCTTTAAAAAAACAAATGAGTGCGTGCATATAAATTGAAACACAAATAATGCATGCTTAAAAATTTAAAAAAGTATAAAAAATAAAAAGGCTTGATTTGCTATTTATTTGTATTTTTATACTCACTTAGTAACCGAAACTGCGTGGAATGCAAAGTAAAAATACTTATTTATCATATGTTCATTCTTGATGCGGTGCGTTTTTTTTCAAGGATTATGAACACTATAATCGTGTATAGTTTAAAATTGATAATTTATTACGGTTTTATCTTTAAAAGTAAGGCGAATTCAAAGAATATAGCGGTAAAGAAGTGTGGCAGGTTATTTAGGGAGCATGTCTCGCATGTCTTGAATACGGAGTGAGGGTGTTTCTGCAATTCTTGCTAGAAGAAAGTCTAAAAAACGAACCGAAGTTTTATTCATGCGTTGGTGATGCAACATAAAACCAGCGTAGTCTGATTGAACTGCATTTTCAATCTGTGCCATTAAGTTGAGTATTCCAGCTTTAGGATTCTTTTCTTTAATTGTGTGCAGGTCAATGTTGATCGGGAGATCCGGCAATCCTTTTAATGGAAATGGCGCAACATTTATGCTTCTTGAGATTGCTATGAATCCAAGTTCTATAAGCGTTGTCATTGTTTCTTTGGTGCAGCGGTTCCACGGCGGGGTGAAAATAGGACACATGTTATTGCCAAGCAACTTATTCAGTTTCAACTTGCCTTTAGTTAGTTCGGCAAGAACTTTTTTATTATCGCGCGAAGGGCCGAATTCGTATTTTTTCCCGACTTTCTCTTGATTGGTATGCTTGTAGCCGTGCTGGTGCAAACACCATAGAGACATGTTCGGACCAAGAGTTCCGTATAACTGTTGAACTCTGATTTGGTTAACCCAGCTTGGAACAACGGCAAGTGCAAGTGGCACTTTATTTTTCTGAAAAACCTCGATCATTGCTGAAAATTGTTTGCCCGGATAGCCGATATCATCGGCTCTAAAGAAAACATCGCAACCTTTTTCAGGGATCAATTCAGATAATTTTTCCCACCAGATTTCGAATGTTTCGATTAGATCAGAAATATTGTTTTTCCAAATGGAGGAAATTGGGCGGTATGACATTAGTTGTTTCCAATCTTCTGGATTGCGCGTGCAGAATCAAGGCCGCCATCTAAGTTTATATTGTGCTCGGCAGTTGTCCGCTCTTGAGCAAAAAGATTTTCGATAATATTTTTCATGTCACTTACGTTTAGGTCATCATTGTTTAGAATTTTAAGCGGGATATATTTTGCTAATTTCTCAGCTCGCATGCGCTGTTCATGATTTTGCGCAAAAGGGAAGACTGCGCTTGGGATACCTGTGGTAAGTATATCCATACAAGTATTGTATCCTGCCATGGAAATCATACAGTCAGCCCCCATTAGCAAATCTGTGAAATCTGGCGCGAATTTTTCTATAGTAACGCAGGATATTGTCGCTGCTTTTTTTTCCAATTCATCAAAGCTTTGTTGATCAAGAAAAGGTCCGGTAAGTATTAATAGTTCGCTGTTTTCGGGGCGCAATTGGGCATAACCATTTAATACCGCATTTAGAAGTGGACCTCCTACCTTGCCGCCTCCTGCGCTGGCAACCATGAACTTAACATCAGCAGCAATGCCGCGTTTTTCTCGAATGTCATTTCTAATCTCTTTGCGGGGCTTTCGCGCTGCAAATCCTGTATAAACTAGCGGAATGGAAATGTTGTCTATTACGGAAAATGTTTCATCTAATTTTGAAATTTTAGGGTCTGAATGAATAAGTAGAAGATCAAAATACTTGTTCAGATATTTTACGCAACGATTTTCATGTTTTCCCCCATCGTCGCGTTCTACTAAAATATCTCTTAAAGAACACACAACTTTTACGTTGCCGTATTTACCTTCTTTAATTGCATCAAGAATCGGGAGAAGTTCAAACCTGAAAGCCTTGCGCCCGAAAGGAAATAGTTCAATCAGGAATATGTCAGGCTTTTCATTTTCAAATATTTTTTTGAGTGTTTCAGTACGCTCTTCCTTAACTTCATCAAGTGAACGTCCTTCATCGGTAGGCATAAGCCCTCCGAAGTTTTCATTCATGCATAGACCGGGAAGTTGAAAATATTCGACATTGTCAGGCAATTGCTGATCAGGGCGTGAACCGCCTGCAACAAAAATTACCTGTTCGTCTTCGAAGGCTCGTGCAATTTCGAGACTTCTGAAAAAATGGCCCATGCCTAGGACATGCTGGCAGTACTGAATTATTTTCATAGAAGGTCGTTTAGCCTATCTATCGATAAAGTTCCATCCCATTTAACCCAGTGTAAACGGCGGCGTTTAATCAGCTTTCGAGTGGATGGCATAAAGTCATGTCCTGCAAGGCTGTAGGTGATGGTTTTAAGTGTTCCCTCATGTATTACAGCAAGCACTTTAGGTGAATCACTGACAATTATTTCGGCTATCTTAGTCGCTGCTTCGCTGAGAGCTTTTATAGCTCTTGCGGACGTTTCGCGGCGGCTTTCTCCTCCAGCGGGGCGAAAATCCCAACCTTTGGCTTCTTCTTCAGGTATAATTCCGGGCCATTTCAATTCGAGATCATCATAGGTTAGCCCTGACCACTCTCCCCAGTCCTGTTCACGTAGGCCGGGAACTGTAATGAACGGTAAATCAAGCCCTTCGGTGATAATTTTGGCTGTTTCAATGGTGCGGCCCAGATCACTAGTGATAACCGCATCAAAAGATTCCGGAGATAATGCTGGCTTCCATGATTTTGCCAATTCAATACCGTCTTCGCTTAGTGGAGAATTCATATGCCCTTGAATTCTGTTTTCTTCGTTCCAGACTGTTATGGAGTGTCTGATTAGAGCTATTTTTACAGATTTCAAAACGTCCTCCTTGAGATTACTTGCCTTATTTTAGCTTCTACTCGTCCCATATTCAAATTTGAGTTGAACTTCTCTTGTATATGTAATGATCCACGGTCACCCATGCGGTGACGTTTTGATTTGTCATTGAGCAGAATGAGCATATTTTTTGCGAGAGTTGAAATATCTCCTTCAGGAGATAAAAGTCCGGTTTCATCTTGTTTAACAGCTTCGCATGGACCGCGTGTCGAGTATGCGACAACAGGTAGTCCCGAACTTTGCGCTTCGAGGTAAACCATGCCTAGCGCTTCATTAATACCGGGGTAGGCGAAAATGTTCGCTGAACTATAATATTTGAAAAGTTCTAAGCGGTTAATCTTTCCTAAAAAGATAATATGATCAGGTGAAATTTTATTTGCGAGTAAAGTCAACCGTTCGCGCGCATCGCCGTCGCCAGCTATTATGAGCTTTGCATTGGGAGTTTTTTTGAGAACTATTGAAAAAGCATTAATGAGATCATTGATGCTTTTCTCTTTAACTCCACCACGCAGCATCGCCGTAGTCATGATGGTCGGAGATCCGTTTAAAGCGAGTTTTTTTCGCATCTCAATTCTACTCTTTTTGCAGAATTTAAAAAGATCTGGGTTAATACCGGGGCTGGTTCTTGTAAGTTTTTCAGGAAGAATAATGCGGGAAAGATTTTTATGGTCGATTTCTTTATTGGCAAAAACGTGGTCTGCTTGGAGCAGGGCCTTTTTATTTGCCATGAAGCCGAGCCAAGTTTTGGGATCGCGTCTGTGTTTAGTGGAATAAACACCTTGGTAAATCATGTATGGAATGCCAAGTTTTGCTGAGATGGACGGTCCAAGTAAGTCCGGCGACTTGTAGTAGCTGTGGTAGGTCAACCAGAGATCCGGTTTAAATTCTGCTGTCCGCTTAAGTGTTTTCTTGTACTCAAGGTAGAGAGCAGGCCATTTGAGCGGTGATATCAGGATATTGCGGAGTTTCATCTTGCTGGCAACCATCAGCTCATGCCCTTGAGACTTAAGGAAGTCGTGCAGGCTCTTGCCGATCATCAAATCTCCAGAAGGAACCTCATGATGAATGTGTTTATGAGGAGCAAAAAAAGCAATTTTCATATTTTATGCCCCTTACCTTTTGAGGTACTAAGCGCTAGCTTTTATACCATAAAGTTCATAAACATCAGCGAGTACATTGATCCAGTAACGGTTGTCGAAAATTTCATGAACTTTGGCTTTTGCTGCAGGAATCATGGCATGTCTTAAGTCCTGATCCGTTAGAATCTTTTCCATGGCGTCAGCCATAGCTTCGTAGTCTCCAGACTCAACAAGCATGCCTGTTTTACCGTGCTCAACAAGTTCAGGAATGCCTGAAACTGTGGTAGCAACAACTGGTACTGACATGGCCATACTTTCAGCTAGAACGTTCGGGATTCCGTCCCGGTCCCCATTCTCAGCAATCTCACAGCCTAACGCGAACAGGTCTGCTTTACGGTAAAGTTCTAGAACTTCTTCATGTGCTTTTGTGCCTAGCCACGTAACTCGTTTTGATAGACCAAGTTCATCAACCATAGCGAGGGTTGATTCTCTATCATCACCGTCACCGACTATTTTGTAGGAAAAATCAATTCCTCTTTCATCAAGCTTTTTCAGAGCTTTGAATACAGTTGGCAATCCTTTTTTAGGAGTGAAGCGGGCCACTGTGAAAATCTCATATGGGGCTTTAGACGAAAATGGTTTATCGGAAGTGAAAAGTTTAAGATCAATGCCGTGGTAAACTTTATGAATAGGTTTACCTTCGGGAGCGATTTCTTCGAGATATTTGCAGTTGTAGCCTGTGCATGTGACTGCAAATTTTGCTTCTGATATCTTGGCTGTGATTTTAGAAGGAGCCTGAGTGTAAATGTCTTTAGCGTGAGCTGTGAAGCTGAAAGGGAGGCCGGATAGTCTGCTCGCATTTCTCGCAACGGATGTAGGAGAATGTGCGAAGTGGGCGTGAATGTGGAAAATGTCAGAGCCCGGAAGAACTTTTTCAACTATATATTCCGCTTGAAGCATATGTTTGAACGATGCCTGACTTTTGGTTTCACGCAAAGTGTCCCAGATTTTATCAATGCGTCCGGTAAACTCGGGATCCTTTCCATAGCGGGGATCTTTTAGACTCGCATCTTCCTCAGTAGAACCGAAAAGTCCCTCTAAGCATCCTTCTACCGTTGAAGGTAGATATGAAACTTCAGCTTTTATTTCTGAAATAGATTTGTGTGTGAATTCCTCACGCGGTTTACGCATGGAAATAATATGAATTTTAACACCTCTTTTTTCGAGGAGTCTAATTTCATTTGAAATAAAAGTTTCGGATATACGGGGATATCCCTTGAGAATCATCGCAAGGACAGGCTGGTTTTTATTTATCATTTGCAAATATCTTTGAATTGGCCGACACGCTGATGCATAACGTCTAGACCTGTAAATTTAAAGTTTGAAACAGCATCTTTAATCTTTTGTGAATTATTCAGAAGAAGATCGATCTTTTCCATCATTGTATCTGGTCCAAGCTGATGCCATGGAATGAAGTCGGCAAGGTTTTGCTCTTTTAAGACATTGGCTCTGATGGTCTGTTCCAGTCTTGGAGTTTCGCGTGGAACGATAAGTCCTACTTGTTTATGTGATAGAATTTCGCAAACAGTGTTATAACCGCCCATGCTGACAACAAGGTCAGCATTGCTGAATAATTTTTCCATTCTTCTGTAAAAATGGTAAAATGTGACAGAAAGTTTTTTAGCACGCTCAGAAAGATCACGTCTAAGGTCTGCCGGCATAAATGGGCCGGTAACCATTACAGTCCTGAAGTTTTGTTGGCCATGCTTTTCAATAGCTTTGAGGTAGGCGTCCATCATGGGGTAGCCGTCGCCGCCGCCGCCAGCAGTTATAACCACAAGCTTTTTGCCGTTCTTGCGAACCTCCGGACTGGTGCGCGCATGAACTTTTCTTGGAATGTAGCCTGTAAAAATCATTTTTTTGCTGATTGATTCAGGAATGGCGTATTCTTCGATTGGATTGTAATATTCTTTATGACCGTAAACCCATATTTCAGAATACAGGTTTTCCAAAACGTCATATATTCCTTTATCGGTCCAGTCTTTGGTCGTACTTTCGCCGTCATCCATGATATCTCTGAGGCCTAAGATAGTTTTGGTTTTGCCATATTGCTTCATCCACTCGAGTGTAGGCATGATCTCATGCTTTAGACCGCGAGGAGCTTTATCAACGATGAACAGGTCTGGCTGAAAGCTTTTTGCAGTCGCATCAATTATGGACTGTCTGATGGACATGGCGTGGACAGGGTCTATTTTTATCGAATGTGGTATATAGTTGTCGTTGGACTGTTTTATCATCCCTGGAACGCGAACGAAATCAATTTGTTCAGGAAATTCAAATCTACCGACAATGGGGGATCCTGTAATTATCAGGATATTGACACCCTTGCATTTCAGGTGGGAGGCAATTGCCATTGTGCGGCGGATGTGTCCCAGGCCATAAGTGTCGTGGGAATACATCAAAATATTGTAAGTCTTACTCATTTATCGTACCGATTGTCCGGGGTTATATGCCACTGAGTTAAATTGTCATTGCATAGCAATGGCCGATGGAATATCTAGCGAAAAGAGTTACTCCTGTAAATCCTTAAAAAAGATCAACCAAGTGTGTGATATTTTCTATTCTGTTTTCTTGATGTATGCAATCCCTTTTCTTGTGTTTTGTTGGTTAAAGTTTACCATGATATTAAATTGATTTAATTAAGATTAGTAAAAAATAGAGGTTTAATTATGAGTTCAATAATAGATATACTTATTTATGCACACGATGGCAGAGGGCTTGGTCATGTTAGTAGAAGTGTTGCAATTGGTTTAGCCTTGCGCAGATTGTTTCCGAATTTGTCGGTACTTTTTGTTACTGGATGCGGCTCTACTGCTGAGTTGATTGGCGGCGGTAATTTAGATTGGGTAAAGCTTCCATCATACAGGACCTCCGTCTCAGAAGGTAAGTCCTGCGGCGCAATGGGACCTGCGAACATTGAAGATAAACTTCTGGGAACTCTCAGGGCCGACAATATCAGCGATATTGTTGAAGCATATAAACCAAAAGTTGTGCTTGCCGATCATACCCCGCAAGGAAAACATCAAGAGCTTATGCGCGCTGTGAAAGGTTCAACTGATACGACATGGGTTCTTGGGGTACGTGCAGTTGTTGGCGATGTTGATAAAGTCTGGTCTGAACTTTCGGCAACTGTTTTTGATTCTAAGTATTCAAATATACTCTGGTACGGCGATTCGGATGTAACGGGCACTGCAGAGCTTGATAAACTTAGCGAGCATTATAAGGTAACACCTTTTGAGGCGGGCTACGTGTCTCGATTAAAAGAATTACGGCGCCTGGGTGTTAATAGTTGTGTAGATAAAAAAATAGCAGGTGTTATATCTGTGCCATGGTCCGGTGAAGGTACTTTCGTATTACTTGAGAAAATTTCACAGGTGATAGGCTCTTTTGACCCGTCTGAAGGAATTTGGAAAGTTTATATGAATCTCAATGAGTCTGGCTCTTGCGATGTTAATGATTTCTTTGCGCGGTATCCGAATGTTGTTCTTGAACAGGTTGGCCCATCCTTTTTAGCAGATCTTGCTAATTCTAGATCTGCCATTATTTACGGTGGTTACAATAGCCTGACAGACGTTATGAGTGCCGGAGTTCCTTCAGTTGTATTCCTAAGAGGAATGAAAGATGGAGAACAGGAAGAGCACGCCGCGACCTTACAAAAAGCATCAGACGCAATAGTTGACGTTTACTCAGAGGACGAAGTTTCAGTGGATGGACTGCGCGCATCTCTTGAAAAATGTCTGGCATCAACCGTTAAGCCATCTAGCATATCTCTGAACGGAGCAGCTAATGCGGCTCGCTACCTGTCAGAGCTTGCAGGGGTATATGATGTTAACGGCTAGCCCGGACATTCGGAAAAGAATTAGGGGCATAACAAAAGTTATTTCCAGGCATGAAATGGGACAGTGGAAAGCTGTTTTGTCCGGTCTTTATCGCGGTATGTCCGTGCTTGAGGTCGGCTGCGGACGTGGCGGAAAGACTGACTTTCTGCGTTCACAGGGGTTTAAGAATATCTTAGGTGTTGAGAAGAATGCATATCAGGTTGCAAGCTGTAATGAGCGGGGACTTAATGTTGTGACTCTTGAGGAATTTGAAGAGAAGCATGGTGATAGTAAATTTGATTTTCTCATCCTATCGCATATTATGGAACATTTTCAGTTCGAAGATCTGACCAGTTTTATTGATGGATATTTGAAGCATTTGAAACCGGGCGGACTGCTTCTTATTGCAACGCCTATGCTTCATCCTCATTTCTGGTTAGATCTGGATCACCAGAAGCCTTATTATCCGCAGGGTATTAAAAACTTCTATAGTGGTGATTCCGAGCAGGTCGGGTTCAGCTCAAGATTTACGCTCAAACTTAAAGATATTAGGTTCAGGAAAAGTCCACTTAAGGTGAAGAATGATCGCAATTTGCTTCTAAAGAAAAATGATCTTCCAATGCTTGTATTTAATTTGATCAGCGCGGTTATGTTTAAGTTCTCGTTTGCTTTTTTAGGATACAAAACAGGTTGGGTTGGGCTTTATAAGTTAAAATAGTCAGTGCATAGGTATGCTTAACGAGAGTTTTAAAAGCCGGTTAGTTAATCTTAGTTAAGTATTGGATCGAATTTTTTTTATAAAAAAGACTTGATTCTGAAAATGTACTGGCTTACCTCTTTATCAGCATTTGTAAATTTCCGTAAAAATTAAAGAAAAATCTGAAATGAATTTATTCTCTCTAAATCACAATCTAGCAGTCCTTACATCCGTCACCCTATTGGTGATGGTGGTGATTTCTGTCGTGGTCGTGACAGGCACAAATAAGCCGGAGGGAAGGTTGTAAATCTCATTTTACACTAACACATGTTGTTCTAACCCCCGCCGGCTAAGCCTGCGGGGGTTTTTTTTTGACATTTTGAATAAGGCAGGATGAGGAAATGGAAATCAGTGGGGCAGAATTAGTAATCAGGTTATTGGAAAGGCAGGGAATTGAAATCGTTTGCGGCATACCGGGGGGATCTAATCTTCCGATTTATGATGCGCTCAGAGATAGTTCTATCAAACATATTTTAGCCAGACATGAACAAGGGGCAGGGTTCATGTCTCAAGGCATGGCGCGCACTACCGGAAAGGCGGCTGTGTGCATGGCTACTTCAGGGCCGGGCGTAACTAATCTGCTCACAGCCATTGCGGATGCTAGTCTTGATTCAATTCCGATTGTTGCAATTACCGGACAGGTTTCTGCTTCACTTATCGGCACTGACGCTTTTCAAGAAGTAGATACTTATGGACTCACTATTCCGATCACTAAGCATAATTTCCTCGTTCAGTCTGCGGAGGATTTGCTTACTGTTATACCCGAAGCATTCCGCCTTGCTGAGTCCGGCAGGCCCGGTCCGGTGGTTGTTGATATTCCGAAAAATGTTCAGAAAGAGATAATTGAATTTGAATCTTTTCCTGAGATAGGAGTTAAGCAATCCCTTCCCATGTGTGATGAAAAGTCTCTGGCAAAAGCTATTGCAATGATAAACGGAGCGCGCAGACCTGTAATTTACGCAGGGGGCGGAATAATAGCTGCGAACGCAACTGATGATCTCATTCGTTTTGCCCATAAGAATTCTATTCCGGTTGTAACGACTTTAATGGGGCTCGGTGCCTATCCACATGGTGATCCTCACTATCTCGGTATGCTTGGCATGCATGGTGAGCGCGCAACAAATATGCTGATGGAAGAGGCAGATCTTTTAATCGCTCTAGGCGTTCGTTTTGATGATAGGGCCGTTGGTAAGGCTTGCGAATTTTGCAAACACGCGGACATACTTCATATCGATATTGATAGGTCTGAAATTGGCAAGATTAAGCCTTCCAACTTTTCCATAGTCGGAGATGTTGGTCACGCGCTTAAGGCATTCGCAGATCGCGTTGAGCCAGCTATACGGATAGGATGGAGTGCTCGCATTTCCTCTCTGCGCATGCTTCACCCTGAGATTTTACCGGACAAAGAAGATTTCTTTCACCCGATGAATCTTTTACGGGTAGCGAGTGAATCGCTTTCAGACCAATCAATAATAACTACTGATGTTGGGCAGCATCAGATGTGGGTTGCAAAGGGATATCCATTTAAAAAGCCTCGCACTCTTTTAACTTCCGGCGGTCTTGGCACAATGGGATTTGGACTTCCTAATGCCATCGGGGCGGCTCTAGCTAATCCTGATAGACGGGTTGTTTGCGTAAGCGGAGACGGGTCTATTTTGATGAACATTCAGGAACTCGCAACATTAGCCGAGCACCGTTTGAATGTTAAGGTCTTGATCATGAATAACAATAAACTTGGTCTTGTAAGGCAGCAGCAGGCTTTGTTTTTTGAAGAACGGTATTTTGCATCTAGTTTCGAGAGTAGTCCGGACTTTGTTGCCATCGCCAAAGGATTCGGCGTTCCTGCCTTTGATCTTAGCGAAGAGGAAAACCCGTCGTTGTTTTTGCGGAAAGTACTCGGGCAGGAAGGTCCATGCGTAATTAATATACCAATTGATTTTGATAACAAGGTTTTGCCCATGGTTCCGCCTGAATGCGCTAACCGTGAAATGATAGGGGGATAAAAGATGCATAATTATGGAATAGATTTACTCGTTCGAAATCATGCCGGAGTGATGAGCCAAATTACAGGACTTTTCTCACGCAGGAATTTCAACTTGGAAGGGATTATTTGCGGGCCTGTTGGCAAAGGTGATGAAAGCAGGATGATTTTGACTGTTGCGGATGACAGTAAGCTTGAACAAATAGTTTTGCAGCTTGAGAAGCTTTACGATGTAATTGAAGTTGCGCGGGTAGAGGACAGTCCGCTTATTGAGGTATTAGGGCAACTTTGATTTTAATGTATGAATCCTCCAGCAACTTAGGGTAGGTTGCTGGAGGATGTTATTTGATTTTTAAGTTCAATAGGTGTGTTTGTAGTTTGTGATTTGATCCTCATTTAGAAGTCTCCACGACTTTGTTTTTGTTGAGAAAAAACCAGATTGTTCAAGTACTTTACGAATATATCCTTCTTTGCGAAGTTTTTTTATTCCGATTTGCAATGCATCAAACACTTTTTGACCGTGATGGTGATTTTTTGAAACTAGGAAATGCCTACTTTCAAGAAGAGAAAATTTAACGCCATGAACTGGAACCACCTTTACCCCATATGCAGTAATACTCAGATCAGAAGTGTTGGGAAATTCGAGAGGAATCCATTCTCCGCGTCCAACTTTAAGCATGGAGAACATGGATTTGTATGTAGGTGCGTGAATGATTTTATTAACTTTCATCTTGGATAGGACTCTCTCGTCGTTATTCCAATGAAGGCCGATAATTGCTGTTCCGAATGATTTTATCTCTCGGGTATTTGTCGCATTCAAAAAAGCATGATTGTCAGGTAAATGGTATATGCCTTTTTCAAACTCTCCAAGGCGGGTAATAGCGTCTGTTATAAGTAAAGTTTCACTAAAGTTATCCTCTTGGAGGGTCGCTTTATTGAATTGCTGTGAGCATATTACAGCATGACCGTTTGATACTTCTAATGTTTCGCGTCGTGCATTCGGGACAGAGAGGTATTCAATTTTAGCATCTAATCCTCCTTCCTTAAGCGCTCGCATGATTATTATCATTTCGGAAACAACTCTATTGGTTGGTGAATCGTATGGAAGTCCTTTTTTGAATAAGGATTCTTTACCATGTTCAGCAATAAGGGACTCATATTCATTAAAATTAGTTTGCAATCCTGCCATGGTGATAATTAGAGGGGCAGCGCTAGCGTAGTGGCTTATGAATAGAGATGAAATCACTATAAAAAGCGCTGAATAGTATTTTATGAAATTATTCATTTTATTAATCCTATTTTTATATTGCCACACATGTATGTAACTCGAAGTGAGTACTCTCTTTATGTTCGATAAGATCCATAAATCAAGAGGAAAAACCTATAGTATTATAAAGATGAATTTGTTTGGTTCTAATAGTTCTTTAAATTAGGATGTTATTGACTTTAGCGTAGTAGCAAATTGGTCAATAAAAAAGCCTGCAAGGTATAACGAATTGATACTTTGCAGGCTGGTTAACGGTTTTTTCGCAAAGTTTGGTATCAGTTAAGATAAAGCTCAACGTTATCCATGGCCCAGAATTCTGTTTTACGTCCTGTCAGATATCCGCGAAATTTAACTTTCACTTCACCTTCATTAATTTCCGAGGTGGGGATAGTGAAAGTTAGCGGCTGAGTCCAATACGCTCTTTCTCTTTCACCTACACGCACAAGGCCATTATTATTGATCGGCATATTGTCATCTCCGTTTTCGAGAAGACACGGAAATTCAGTGATATTTAGCAGCTCAGATCCTCCAGCAGTAGAGACTATGAATCTGTCAGCAAGTTTACCTCCTGAGTCCCAACTTCCGACGTAAATCATGGTAAATTTAACCTTAACTGACGACTGGGCTGGAATGTCCTTAATGGTCAGCACAGTTTGTGAGCTGTATCTTTTATTGCGGTCATTAAAAAGACCTAAGGCTCGATTTTCTTTGATAGAGACGGTCTTTCTCGGAGACCAGTCTTTAGAGACTTTCTTTTTGCTGAAAACATACGTTTTAAATGGTGTATCTGCCGCCATAGCAGGAATACAGAGAAACGCTGTGAGAGCTAGAAATGTAAGTAGTACGAGTGCTTTTTTCATAGTGTTATCCTTCTATCCATTCATCAAGGGTGGGTGGAGTACTGACACATGCAAAATGCTGGGTCCATTCACAACGGGCTGTTAGCTCAACTCCGCGTTGAATTATAGATACTGGTTTGTCGGAAGAAACGACAATAATAATTATGTTAGAATGTTCAGCTGTGAAACGTAGGGCAGAGTTGAATCTGGCCCCTCTGGCGCGATTCTCTCCAAAAACAGATTTGCCATCCAGCAAGCATGCAAAACCATATACTTTTACATCTTTGCCAATATGAACAGCTCCGTCTAATTTGGTGAGGGATCTTGCAAGTCCTCGAATTTCCGGGTCACGGAGATCAAGGGGAACCTCAAGTGTTTGCCCTGCAATTTTTACAGGCTTATCATTAAAATCAAGAACAATAGTACAGCCGTGACTTTGGTGAGTCGCGCTGGTGACCATTCTGTTTGCGAGTTTAAATAGATCATGACGGTCATTGGCATTGATATCAAGTTCTAGCAGATGCTCTTCCAGATGTACCAAGTTCGGCTTGTAGTTGGTGGAGGAAAATGTCGCGTCCGCAAAGCTGCAGACTGGGGCCCCGGCGAGCTGAAGAATTCCCCATTCCCCTTTGAAACTGGCGGAAATAGATGAGTTCGGTGGCATGCAAGAAGAAATACCGACAACGCATTTTCCATCGGATACAAGTTTTCTGGACGAATTTTCAACTGATTGTAGAAGTTTTCTTACATGCTTATGATTCTTTAGTTCCGGCCTTTCATTTTCAGGAAACTTTGCCATGTAGCCTAGCGAATCAAGATCAGATGGTTCTATAAATATTAGGTCGCCGCGCGCCCATGCACCTTCTTCTTTTGTTTTGGATATGCCAAGGACTGCATCAAGAATTGGATACACCCTGAGCTGTGTGTCCCATCCCATGATTCGATTTCGCTGATCAACCATGTAGTCTCTAACAGCATGGGTTGAGTATTCGCGCAACAGGTGGCCAGAGCTTTCGAGGCGTAAAATATTTTGAGTGGCGAAGTCTTGAGATAGTATAAGGGCAGCATATTCCATCCAGCTCTCGGTTGGGCCTGTGGAACACATATTTGGATGCTGCTCTGTAAACCAGCGCTGATAGTAAATGCTGCTTGAGCGTGCGCTGCAAGTAATCAGCCCTGCGAGAGTCAGGTCCCTTGACCTGATAACTTCAATTAAACGGGTGTTGTCATCGTGATTACTTCCGGCTTTCCAGTCATCTGAATCAATATAAACTTCTTTTAATTTAGGCTCGTGCTCTTTCAGTAGCCCTTGCGGGTCGTAAACTCGTAGTGGATCACCCGGTTTGACTGCATAAAGTAATGCGGTACGGCTTGTTTGCGAATAGTGTGAAAGGCCATCACGAAGCCCATCCATAATATGGAAGATGCACAGGTTGGCAAAAGATTCTGAGCTCATAGAGTGATACCCGCATAGAGTTATTATTTATTACGTAGCTGTAGGTTATATGATTTGCTCATTATTTCCAAGCTGCGGGTTACCTCTTTTTATTCTTTTTCTTGAACGAGTCAGATTTACCTTTGCTTTTATAATTATCTTTACCTTTAAAATCTTTTGAACTTCTAGAGTCGTTTGAGTTTCTAGATTCTTTTGAGCCTTTTTTGGGAGGCTTTCTATCTGTTGCTGGCTTTTTACCAGATTTAGCCTTTTTGTCAGGTTTAGAATTTCTATCCGATCTATAACTTTTGCTCGCATCGGAATTTTTATCCGTATCAGATTGGTTTCCTTTGTGGCGTATGCTTCTAGGGTCGCGGCCAGAATCTGGAATAAGTATGCCGTGCTGTCTAAGGCGCTGGGCATCTGTTCTTGCTACAAAGATAGGGTCGCCGTTAGGCGCTTTGCCTGTGTAATACATGGCTGTAGCAACCGTGCCGGGGGTTGGAATGAAGCACTGCACCTGTTTCGGGGACCAGCCTTTTTCCTTTAGCCAGCTTGCCAGCATACGCATATCTGCGTCAGTACAGCCCGGGAAGGCGCTCATCAGGTATGGTATAACGTATTGATCTTTGCCCGCATTGGAGGATTCAACTTCGAACAGTTCTAGGAAACTTTCGAATACTGGTAGATCGGGTTTGCGCATATGTTTAAGAACGTCAGGAGCAATATGCTCGGGCGCAACTTTTAGCTGACCACCGACAAAATCTTTAAAAATTTCACGCAAACTTTTGCGATCTTTCATTCCCAAGTCAAAGCGCACGCCGCTTGCTACGCGTACATGTTTAATGCCTTCTAGCTGTTTAGTCTGTTTCAGCAGATTGAGATTCGCCTTTTGATCATAATCAAAATTCGGACAGACGTTAGGAGTAAGGCAACTTTTGCGTTTGCACTTTTCTCTTTCGAGTGAGCATTTAGCGTTCCACATATTGGCGCTTGGACCGCCGATATCTGAAATAGAGCCTTTGAAATCACTATGAGAGTTCATATTAGTGGCTTCAGCCATAATAGACTTTTTCGTGCGTGAGCGGATATGTCGCCCTTGGTGCATGGCAATAGAGCAGAATGAGCAACCGCCACCGCAACCGCGATGAGATGTTATACTGAATTCGATCATCTCAGCCGCAGGGATGCGTCCTTTGCCCTCATACGAAGGGTGCGAACGTCTGGAGAAGGGTAGAGTATAGACCCAGTCTAGTTCTTGCGTGCAAAGGTATTTCGCGGGGGGCGCAATTACCACATGACGTTTGTCTGTCGGCTGAATCGCCCATGCTTTACCGTGATGAACCTGCTCCTCAAGGGCGAGTGTAGCGGTCATAAGCAGCTGTGGGTCATCTAAAATTTCTTGGTGCGAAGGAAGCTCTATAACTTCTGCGTCCGCTGGAAGATCGTCAGGAGTACCCATAAAGGCTGTGCCACCAATTCCTTTAAGCACAGAGGCGGAACCGTATTCCTTCTGCGATAACCGGTTTGCCGCTTCGAGCATGGCCCGTTCACCCATACCATAGATGAGTAAATCTGCCTTGCTGTCCATGAGGATTGTTTTGCGGACTTTATCTGTCCAGAAATCAAAGTGCGACACTCGGCGCAGTGAAGCTTCAATGCCACCTATGATAACAGGTAGACCTTTGAAAGCCTTTTTAACTAGGTTGGTATATATGATACATGCGCGGTTGGGGCGTGCTCCGGCTTTGCCGCCAGGGGTATATGCGTCGTCGCTCCGTTTTTTGCGAAAGGAAGTATAGTGGGAGAGCATTGAATCCATCGCACCAGCTGAGACTCCAGCATAAAGGCGCGGACGGCCTAGGGCCTCAATCTGCGAGGTGTCGTTCCAATTTGGCTGGCAGACGAGGGCAACTTTGTAACCGTGTGCGGTAAGTACTCTGCCTAGAAGCGGTATTCCGAAGCTTGGGTGGTCTATATAGCTATCGCCGGATACGAGCAGGATGTCAGGTCTATCCCAGCCGAGCCTGTCCATTTCTTCTCGAGTCATTGGCAGGAATGTCGGCTGCTTCTTTTGTGGTGCGATAATTGTTTTTGTCATTCGCTACTCATATAGGTGAGAGCTGGAACTGGCAAGGAAAGGTCATGCCTCCAGTTTAAATATCTGATATAAAGGTATCAACCGTGAAGCGGGCATTAATTAATCTGTTTTTTTCCCTTTGATTGGAAGTTTGATGATGAATTTAGTCCATGAATTAAGTTCCGATTGAACGCCCATAAACCCGCTATGTTGGTTTGTTATAATAAAGTAAGAGACTGAAAGTCCAAGTCCTGTGCCTTCACCTATACCTTTAGTCGTATAGAACGGTTCAAATATTCTTGCTTTTGTTATCTTGTCCATTCCTTTGCCATTATCTTCTATTTCTACAACAACCATTTTATCTTGCTTACTAATTTTGCAGATGAAGCGGGGATTATTGTCGGAATATTCTTTTTCCGCCATTGTCTCCGCTCCGTTTTTTAATATATTAAGAAAGACCTGCTGGATTTCATTTTTTTCACAATAAACTTCAGGAATATTATGATCATATTCCCGAACAAGTTCAATTCTTTTGAAATCATATTCTTTAGTTAAGCTATAGTCGTTAGCAATTAGTTCCAGTGTATTATCTAAAATAGCTGTGATTTTGTGCTGCCTAAGTTTTATTTCACTTTTGCGGCTGAAATTGAGTACATTGTTGATGATTGAAGCTGCGCGCCTTCCAGCACCTAATATGCCATCAAGCATATGAGCTATCTCCCGTTGGTTTAGATACTTACGGAAGTCGGTCAAAGATATATTGCATTCGTTGGCAGCTTCAATATTCTTTTCAAGGTCTTCGAAGAGTCTTTTTTTGATGTTGTTGGCGTATACGGTCATCCCTGCCAGAGGATTGTTCAGTTCATGAGCCATGCCTGCTGCGAGGCCTCCTATGGATAACATTTTCTCTGACTGGATCATCATTTTTTCCATGTTTATTCGTTCCGTAACATCATCAATGCGGATGACTGCCCCGTTAACTCCATCTTCTATCAATGGGTATATTGTCAGATCTTCATATCTTGTTTTGTTATTGTGTATATATGGCTTTGCGCTTTCAAACTGTTTTTCACGGCAAGTAATAGCCAGCTTTATTTGATCCATTTTTGAAGATAACCTGGGAAGTGCTTTTCGCAGGTCCATTCCTATAGCCTGACCGGCTGGTATTTTTGATATCTTTTCAGCGTTCTTATTCCATTGTGTGATTTTACCATCAGGGGAAACCCCGATAAGAGCTGAGGGCATAGAGTCAATTATGTTAGAAAGGTAGGTTTGCAAATTGCGAAATTTTTTTTCTGCCAGTTTTCTTTGTTCAATTTCAGATTTGTTTTTCATGATACTGGAGGCTAGGTCAGACAAAAAAGCAGCGAGCGCAATGTTGTATTTTAGGATTTCATCTACTTTTTCGTGAGTGAACCTAGGAACTTCGGCGAGAGCTTCAAGATATTTTTTCTTGTCGAACCCGTATTGGTCCGCCTGATTTCTAAAAAATTTAATATCTGGCTCTTCATTTACATAAAAGAATTGGCCGAGAAAAAGAGTGGACATATGTGTCCCCATGCAGTGTATGGGGACACCAATATCCCATAATCCGTTACTGCATTTGTAGCCGAAGTGTTCTCCTTGTTTGATTTTATTTGTTATTGCCGTGTCACTCGCTAAACAGCGTGCGCTTGTTTTAGGGTGAACCCTATGAAAATTACTGCATATTTTTTGCCATCCAGCTCCGGCACAGAATTCTCCACTAAATGCATCAATAATTCCAGCAGGCATTCCTGTTGCGGTGTAACTTACTTCAAGCATGTTCTGAAGCTCTTCAAATTGAATTAAGTCTTTGAAGGATAACTCATGCATATATTTATCGTCAGGGGTGATTTTAAAGGGTGGGGCTGATGATGATGGCATAATTGTCTCCGACATGAGGCTTTTTTGTCATTTTTTATATTTATAATAGCTATAAATAGTCATACTGATGTGATTGTGTCTAGTTTTGCGTCCAATTATGCTAGATAAATTGATAGTAATCGTAGTTGACCCGATGAATGAGCACGGTTAAAAGATTATCAAATATTTATGTAGCCAGCCTAAGGAGGCAAGATGAAATCGCTTCCATGTGTTTTGACCATAGCGGGGTCGGATTCCGGCGGTGGTGCCGGAATTCAAGCCGACCTTAAGACCATATCCATATTAGGATGTTATGGAGCAAGTGCCATAACTGCCCTTACCGCGCAGAATACAGTTACTGTCGCGGGCATTGAAGCTGTTTCGCCGGAATTTGTGGCGTTGCAGATTGAAACCGTTTGTGCGGATATCAATGTTAAGGCCGCAAAAACCGGAATGCTGTTTTCCGCTCCTATAATCAGAGCTGTTGCAGCATCTATGGTAAATAAATCTATTCCACTGATCGTCGATCCTGTTTGTGTCGCTTCCAGTGGCGCAAGACTTCTCAAAGAAGATGCCATTCAGGCAATGAAAGAGCTTTTTCCTTTAGCCGACTTACTTACTCCTAATGTGCCTGAAGCAGAGCTTTTTGCCGATATGGAGATTAAAACCCGTGATGATATATTTAAAGCTATCGAGATCCTTTTAGAAATGGGACCGAAGGCCGTGCTCATTAAAGGCGGACACTTTGACTCCGTAGCCGCTACGGACTGGCTTGGAATTAAGGGCGAACAGCCCATTCCATTTATGCAGCAGCGCGTTAAGACTAGAAATATGCATGGCACGGGATGTACTCTTTCTGCCGCTATTGCTTCAGGCATCGCGAAAAGGCAGAATCTTGTTACATCTATACTGGCTGCGCAGAAGTATTTGAATCTTGGGCTCAGAGCAGGATTTGAAGTAGGTGAGGGCGGAGGGCCTCCTAATCATCTTGCTCCTATGCTGATTAACGGTATGAAAGAAGAATTGATGTCTGGTATGCATGAGTGCGGAGTCAGGCTATCCCGTATGGGTGGATTGAGTAAGCTTATACCTGAGATTGGACTCAATATTGCCGCGGCCCTGCCATTTGCATCTGAAATGACTGATGTAGCTGCTTATACCGGACGCATCTCGTGTACTCGCAAAGGTGAGATCATAATTTGCGGGCATCCTGACTTTGGGGCTTCTGCACATATGGCCGCGGTGGTGCTTTCCGTTCGTAAATTTAATGAGGACATTTTCTGTACTGCCAATCTTAGATATAACGAAAGTATTTTAGACGCAGTAAAAGAGTGTAAATTCACAGAAGCATGGTTTGACCTTGCCGATGAGCCGAAACAGCACATGTCTAGCGAGAGTAGCTCTCTTGAATGGGGAATAAATGAAGCTCTTTCTCATCACGATGAAGCAACTAAGGTAGACGTGGTGTGTGATCCTGGCGAAATAGGCAAGGAACCTATAGTCCGCCTTTTGGCTAAAGATTTTGCCGATTTAGAGTCAAAGATAGCCCTTTTACTTGGAGCAATTGAAGATCAATAGAGAGAAATTTCAATTGTTTTTAAAATAAGTTGAGATATTGATTGACAATATTCAGAGGGGCCTATAGAAACATTTTCTGTTACGGCGACTCCGGCAGCGACCTTCACGGGTCACTCTGAGGTCACCGACTAATAACAGAACACATAAGGTTGCGAGAGTGGCGGAATTGGTAGACGCACTGGATTTAGGATCCAGCGGTATATCCGTGAGAGTTCGAGTCTCTCCTTTCGCACCAACCTTAATAAAAACAGCTCCTTAGATAGATGTCTAGTACATCGGTCTTGGGAGCTTTTTTTTGTGGTTTCTCCCCTATTTCTCCCCCAAAGAGTTTGTTGTCTATTTTTGATAGTGATAAATTCTGTTTTAAGCCTCGCTTGGTGCGGTCAAATTAAGACCAATAACTGGGGGCTTAAATGAACACATCTGCACCTCCCCATAATCTTGAGCTTGAAAGAGCTGTTATCAGTGCTGTTTTACGAACCAGTGGTAAAAACATTGATTCTCTGCTTCCTATTATAAAATCAGAGGACTATTTCTACAGTCCCATCCATCGAAATATTTGGAATACCTTTTTGGCCATGCATCGGGAGTACGTTCCGATTGATCTTGTCACGCTCAATAATCGGCTAATGAACAATGGTCGTTCTGAGGCGTGTGGGGGTGCACATTTTCTTGCTGAGTTATCCAATGATATTGAACCTGTGCATCACGTTACAAGGTGGGCTAAGGAGCTAGAGAGTCATGCTCAGCGCAGAACCATGGCGCAGCTCGGCCAGAATCTTATTGAGCATGCCTATTCCGGCGATGCTGATCCGTCTGAGTTCGCAGCGTCCGCGCAGAAAACCATCGATTCCGTTCTTGAGGGACGAGTAGATGTGGCTGCGCAGAAGCCTTCCGAGATTATGAAAGGTTATGTTAAGTATCTTGAAGATCTTGAATCGCGAGGCGGAGACGGTATTAAAACACATCTCTATAAGCTCAATTCAATCACTGGTGGAATGATTCCCGGTGAAATTATTATTCTTGCCGGTCGTCCATCTAATGGAAAGACCGCACTTGCCTTGAATTTCGCACTTCACGCAATTCATCAAAAAGTTCCTGTCGGTATTTTTTCACTTGAAATGATGAGATATCTGCTCGTCAACCGTCTGCTGTCCTCGACTCATGGAGTTGAAGGGATGCGGTTTCGTGATGGCAAATTTTCAGAAACTGACTGGAATAATATCTATGAATTTGCTCAGTGGTTTGATGGGAAGGATCCGTGGCTTCGTATTTGGGACAAGCCTTCGCTTTCTGCTTCTGAGCTGCGCGCTCAGTGTCGGCGTTGGAAAAAGGAATTTGGATTAAGGTACGCAATCATAGATTACATCCAATTGCTTCGTCCTGATTCGCGTGGTGGATCACGAGAGAGGGAAGTTGCTGAGATCTCGCGTATGCTCAAAGAGACGGCGACTGAATGTGGGATATCTATACTCGTTCTGGCGCAGCTCAACCGCGAGGTTGAAAATCGCAAGAGCAAGATTCCTCTGCTTTCGGATCTGCGTGAGTCTGGAGCGATTGAACAGGATGCGGATCAGGTTATTTTTATCCGGCCATGGGATCCGAAGACAGTAGATGACATTGTTGAGGTGACGCTTGATGTGGCTAAGAGCAGGAACTCGACAACAGGTAGCTTGGTAACAGCGTATCGGCGCAAGCGGCTCCAGTTCCTGAATGAGAATGAAAAGGATTGGAGCTGGTTGGATTTTTGATTGTTAAATTTATTTGTTAGGTGCTTCTTCGTTTTCAATAATAGGGAGAGTTATTTTTGGATTAGTCTTTCCAGTTTTAGAGAGTGCTAGAAGTGCTCTTGAAAGAGGAGCTGTCGCATTAACGAAGATGTCAGGGTTTTCTATAACTGTGGCATTTTTAATATCTGCTTTAGCAATAATTTCATGGATAGTGGGATTGTCTTTAAGGTTGTTTATATATTGAAGATATTCATCGAGATTTTTTTTCATAATGTCTGCGTAATTATTGTTAATAACAGCCAAATCTTTATCTCTAATTTCTTTAAGCGAGAGACGTTGTTCATTGATTAACGCAGCTTCTGAAAAGTTTTTTGTCGCTTCTGATATGGGAACTATTAGCTTTCCCATTATGAGTAGTGATGCAAGAACCTTATTAAAATTAGATTTTGACGCTTTATCCAGCAAAGTCAGTATAACTTCTAATGATCCAATGTTGATATAGCTAACAGAAATTTCAAAATTAAGGGGCGGGTTATATACATTGTTATCTAGTACAAAAGAGATTCTTTCTAGGTTGTTATCTTCGGTGTTCAATAAATAGAAAGTGTTTGCATAGCTAAGGTGAAGAGCTCCTAGAAATAAAGACATGTCTCTAGGAGTCCATGATGTGTGATCTTTGAAGTGGATTTTTAATGAGTTCTTGTCGTGTTGAGCCGCGGGAGTGTTGGTTTCTTTTTCAGAATAGTATGTTTCTTCAGCTTGTTTATTGTAAAATTCTTGCTCGTCTTCAAAGATGCAGTTTGCAAGTTGATCTTGCGTTAATGGAAATAAAAGTTCGTTTAATTGTGATCTAGAGGAAAATTGTGTTTTAAGAAAGTTTGCTTGCAAAAGGTTTACTTCTGAAAGTGTTGCTTCTGAAAGTGTTGCTTCTGAAAGGTTTGCGCCTTGAAGATTTGCGCCTTGAAGATTTGCGCCCAGAAGGTTTGCGCCTAGAAGGTTTTTTTCTAGAAGATATGTACCTTGAAGATTTGCGCCTTGAAGGTTTGCGCCTAGAAGGTTTGTTTCTCGAAGATTTGCGATTTGAAGGTTTGCGTTTTGAAGGTTTGCGCCTTGAAAGTTTGTCCTTCGGAGGTCCTTTCCTTGAAGGTTTAGGCCTTGAAGATTTGCACCTTGAAGATTTGCACCTTGAAGGTTTGCGTCTTGAAGGTTTGTGTCTTGAAGGTTTATATCTTGTAGGTTTGTGTCTTGAAGGTTTGCGCCTTGAAAGTTTGTCCTTCGAAGGTTTTTTCCTCGGAGGTCCTTTCCTTGAAGGTTTGTGCCTTGAAGGTTTACGCCTTGAAGGTTTATATCCTGAATATTTGTGCCTTGAAGGTTTGTGCCTTGAAAGTTTGTGCCTTGAAGGTTTGTACCCTGAAGGTCTGTGTTTTGAAGGTTTGCGTCTTGAAGGTTTGTATCCTGAAGGTTTGCGTCTCGAAGATTTGCGATTTCAAGGTTTGCGTCTTGAAGGTTTGCGCCTTGAAGATTTGCACCTTGAAGATTTGCATACTGAAGGTTTGCGTTTTGAAGGTTTGTGTCTTGAAGGTTTGCGCCTTGAAAGTTTGTCCTTCGAAGTTCTTTTCCTCGGAGGTCATTTCCTTGAAGGTTTGAGTTTTGAAGATTTGCATTCTGAAGGTTTACAGTCTGAAGGTTTGCATTCTGAAGGATTGTGCCTTGAAGGATTGTGCCTTGAAGGTTTGTGTCTTGAAGGTTTGCGCCTTGAAGGTTTGAGTCTTGAAGATTTGCATTCTGAAGGTTTGCATTCTGAAGGTTTGCATTCTGAAGGTTTGCGTCTTGAAGGTTTGTCATTCGAAGATATACGCTTCGGAGTTGGATGTTGATATTTGGATTTTCACTACGAAACTCATTCCAAGCTTTAACATCAGTCTTAAGGAGCTCAATCATTTCATCTTTGTTCATAGCAAACCTCGTATTTGAATAAGAATAACTGCAACGTTGTTCCACCTGAGACAGCAAAGTGTCAAGAAATAAGCGCGTAATGCGAACGCAATGCAAGGGCATTACTAGCGCACTACGTGAGCATGTCTGAACTATATTAAAAAACAGCGCGCCGTCGAAATTTTTTTGCCTTTTTCTGGTTTAGTGAGTCTTTTTAGGTGGTTATGCGTAAAGGGGTGCTCGTGCAATGCTTGAGCATTCCTAGTGCATTAAATCCGCAATGCCGAAAAATAATTAAGGAGTCCGTTGTGGCTAGTCGAATCAAAAACGTTTCAGATATCCGATTAGACGTTGAGTTTTTTGAAGATTTCCGCATTCAAAAGGTTCTGAGGCAGTTCGGAGTTGAAGGTGTGATGGGTATCATCATGCTTTGGTGCTACTGTGCTAAGCACTTTCCTAGTGATTCTGGGCACTTCCCTGACTGTTTTGATGAGGAAGATCTTCTTTTTGCATGTAAGATTAAATTGGACAGAACTGACTATGTAGAAATGCTTTTAAGGCTTGAAATAATTGGAAAAGATGAAGGTCATTTCTTTGTTTGTGGCTGGGATGAAATGCAACCTTGGGCCGCCGAAGCTAGAGAAAGGTCGGAGAAGGCTAAGAAGGCAGCTGCTGCACGTTGGGGTGAAGTGCTCTATAGATGACGGACACGGCTCGAGAGGTTAAAGTCAGCTCATGCAGGAGAAATACTCATGAGTAATCGAAAGTATTCAGAAGAA